>JAWBOE010000018.1:0-32358 GCA_038826755.1 Bathyarchaeia archaeon
AGTTGACATTATATATTTTATTAACTGACCCGTATGGTTGAGAAAACAGTTGAGATTCTCAGGGCAATAGGGAACCTGAACAAAGCACGGATAATCGCGCACTTGGCAAAGCACAGAGGCGAAACCGCCGAGAGCATCGGAAAACACTTAGGTTACCCGCTGCCAACTGTTTACAAGTATCTGCGGGAGCTTGAAGCAGTAAACGCTGTAGAGAGCGAAGCTAGAGGCAACAAGAGGGTGTATTTTGCTGTAGAGTTCAAGCTTGAAGTTTCGCCCCAAAAGTTAATGGAAGCATTCGAGGAACAGACGATGATGGAGCTTTACAAAGCCAGATTTGGCGCTGAAGGAGTAGAGAAGCTTAAGAAAGTTGCGGCTAAGGCTAAAGCTGGAAAGATGACTTTTAGGCAGGCAGCCGCCTCACTGGGCATAACCTACTTTGAGTTTGTCTCGCTTCTAGACGAAGTTGGCGGGCTTAATGCCTAACTATCTTGTCGTAGATTCTTCGGTTCTCATATTTTATGACAGGAAAGGGGCGTTAGAGGATTTTCTGCGGCAAAAAAAGAAAACTATACTTTGGTAATTCCTAAGGCAATTGCTTTAGAAGTAGTTGATGAGGCAAAAGAGTTTGTAGAAGAAATCAAACAGATGGCTCCAGCCGCGGCAAACCGAATTCTTGCTTCAGTGGGAAGAATCAGTGCTGCAGTAGCGCAAGGTCTTATCTAAGTGGTAACTGTGAATTATAGAGAATACTCTAAAGTTATGGATAACGTTAGAAAGCATTTAAGCAAAATTGATGCGATGTCGGAGTATGCTGTAAAGAAAGGCGATCCAGAGCTCGTAGCGCTTGTTATTCAGCTTCATGATGAGGTTAAGGAAAAGGTCTTTGTTGCGACGTTAGATAAAGGATTACTAAAAGCGCTTAAACCGTTCACTAAAGACGTTGAATATGAAATCATAAAAATATGAGCATTAATAGCCATAAACCTCGACGTAACACTCAAGATTGGATCTCTGATTAAGTTTGGCATTATCAAGATTTTGTGCGATTTTTCAAGAATTGATAGTAGCTCTTTGAGTGAATCGCGAAGTTCTGCTTCTCCAATCGTTGAAATGACTTGACTTGCAGTTTGGAAAACAAAATCTCTGAAGGACAATGGTTTCATATGGCATTCATTTCCCTCCAGTCCTCTTCCTGGAAGAAGTTCACCTTTTCTTCTAAGTGCAGAAGCACATGAACCCGTGACCAGTATTCCTGCCCTTTCCAAGGTTCCCGAGTCTGAGAGGTATTTTAGTTCAAAGTTCCAGTCTTTGATTGAGGTTATTTCGTCTATGTACATGTACAGGTCAGCTGCGTTGATGTTTTTGCCCATGAAATATTCTATCGCTTTTCTTAGTTCGCTTCTTGAGATAAAGAAATCTGAGGAGAGATACAGAATGTGGTTGGGGTCGATTCCTCCACTGATTAGTTTGTTTATTGATTCCGTTATGTATGTGGTTTTTCCAACCTGGAGTGGCCCTCTCAAAACGTAGATATTTCCTTTGTTAAGGTCGATTCTTTTCTTTTTGAAGAAAATAGGTTTTATATTTGCCTCTTTGAGGTTTTTGTCGAAAATAGCAAACTTTTCTCCATGCTTCCACCATGGATTTTTGTTAACTATTTTACTAATTTTTACCATGTTTTAGATAGATTACTATCCAAATTTGTAATTTTTTGGATAGTATGCTATCCAAAATTGCTTTTCGACATAAACTGCGGCTTAATTGACAGCCTGTTTATAAATGGTTTGTCAATGAAGTGACAAGCTAATTATAAGGTTCTAGAGGAAAACTGTTTGGTTTTAGATTATAGCTTATTGAAATCTATTATTCTTACCCGTAAAAAATTAGCCTTAATCAAATGTTTCACTGGTTTACGCGTGTTTATGTGATTTGTAGAATTCTAAGCGATAGTTGAAGAATTACATAAAAACACCAGCATGCTTCATAAAGACAACTGTTAGCAGTAAAAATCTACCCACAACCCATATCGTTCTGTAGGGCCTCTACGTTTTTGCGTTCCCTGCATCTCGTTCAATAAGAAATTAGAGAAAACAGCAGCTTATGTAGACGTCAGCGTCTTTCAGCTTAGAGAGGAGCTCCTAATGAGATGGCTAAGTAGAAACAAAAAAGGTTCTATCTGAAAGAAGAATACAACTACTTACATAAGATCTCATTTATTTCATTTATTTGCGCAGTAACCTCAGCAATCATATAAGTTTATATAATGGTTTATGCACGCTATTCTTCAGTAAATGTATGCAGAGGAAAGCTCATGGCTAACATACGAACAGTGGTTCTCCACGAGCCTAAACTGGACACTATACTAATGGTTGAGAAAGCCATCCTTGACGCTGCAGAGCATCCTACGCGAACAGAGCTCTGGCGAAGCCTGCCCAGAAAAATGCAGTACCAAACCTTCAAGCGCATACTGGATTATCTTGAGGCTTCGGGGAAAATAGGCTTCGACAAGGGCAGAATCATTTACACAGGCGTCAACAACCCCAAGCTGGAAGCCCTTATGAAGTCAAGCGTGCGGATAGAGTAAGCCTACGTTGTCTTGTAGCCGAACAGCTTATCATATTCCGCATGCGACATGACATCGATGATGTAGGCGCAGTTGCCTATAACGGTGTAGCAGGCGCGGAACCCTTCAGGAAGCCCATAACGGTAAAGGTTGTTCACCCCGTACTTGTCAACGATCTGCTTTGGAACTTGACTTTTCCTGATTAACTCTCCCGCGTATATATTCTCTCTGATGGCTTCTTTCATGTCAGCTATCCAATGGTTGAGCTTGTGCTCTGGCCCAAGCTTCTCTAAGCGTTCAGCCAACTCTTTGGAAATGAATATGCCCTTGGCAGACTTCCGAACCATGCGCAACACGTAGTGGGCTACATGGTTTAAGTTTTACCTCAAAAATACTTGAGCAGAGTACACTTGCAGAGTAGCTAAAACCTCAAGCGAAGTTCAAGAATTGGTAGAGGCAGGCTTCGAATATGTATGCGCAAAAGATGGCCTGCTGTTTTTCCGCAAACGCAAGTAGGCTGTCTAGGGCTTATGACAAAAGTCCATGAAAGTGCCGAGGGCCGGGTTTGAACCGGCGACAACTCGGTCTTCAGCCGAGCGCTCTCCCAGGCTGAGCTACCTCGGCACATTGCTACATGCTTTCTAGATGATCTCGGAGCATGGAGGGCGTAATCATTTACGTTTCCTCAGGAATATTAAGTTATCTTTCTGGTACACGTATTCAAGGCAACCTTACAAAACTTTAAGCATTTAACCCTAAAGGTCCGTTACCTTGTTTGAAGTGTTAAGAAGTATGATCGGATTTTTGGTTGCCTCTTTTACATTTTTAGGTATGACGTGGCCCAACCGATTTCAAGTTCCTCGAGTTTTTCTGGTGTTGGAACGCCTTGCGTATCCCACCCAGCCATTTTGTAGTATATGCTTTTCAGTTTTTCAAATTCCAATTTGTCTATGGATACAGTTGACAGGACACCGTTTGCTTTTGGCTCCAATAGGCGCTGGGGCAATTCATCGTCTTTGCCGCTAAAGCCTTCTCTTATGTTGAAGACACGAGCCATGTTGATTGCGCGTTCAGAAACTTTGAATAGTTCAAACGTGCTTGTGTCCCAGCCTGTAACGTATCGGACTATGTCCGTTTTTTGCTTCACCGTCCAAGGCACAAACATGCACATGCCTAGGACGTTGTCTAAACTATTCCATGTTGCAACGTAATAGAATTGGCGTGCTTTCTTGTAACCCATATCCAATGCTGGTACAGGCTCAATTATTCCGAGCCCTCGGGCTTCGCGTGGAACTTTTTGCACATACATATTATCGTAAAGATTATGCATGTGGTCAGCACCTGTTGGGGATACGGCATAGCCTAAGCCCTGTCCCCTTCTACCACGCGGATCATGCATTGGCACCTCTTGGCCCTTTACATGCACAGCATACGCTTCAGTGTCTTTTCCCAGAAGCTGGGCTGCCCGCTTCGAGCCTTCTGCCAGTAGATTACCGAAGCCTTTACGCTGTCCGATAAGCTCAATTGTTGTAAGCAAAGCCTGTGCATTACCAAATTTCAGCGATACACCGTTTATTTCTTGTTGAGACAATAGACCTTTCTCGTAGCATTCCATTGCAAAGCTTATTGTAACACCAGTACTAATCGTGTCTAAGCCGTAACGCTGGCAAAGCTCGTTAGCTTTACAAATAACCTCCAAATTGTCAACACCACAGTTTGAGCCAAGCGCCGCAAGAGTTTCATATTCTGGACCACCATACACTGGGTCTACTTGCAAGTTTTCATTTTTAACCTGAACAATCTTCTTGCATCTAACGACGCAAGCATAACAGGTACCCATTCCTACGCTGACCGTTTTCTTAACAGCCTGAGCTGAAATTTTGTCAACTTGCGGAAAAACACCTTCTCGGAAGTTTCGAACAGGCAGGTTACCTGTTTCCTCGAAAACATCCATGGCTGCACCAGTGCCATAATTGTGAAAGTTGTAAGCAAGCTTATTCACGTTTTTAGCCATATAAAACGCAAGCCGCGCTAGTTTAGCGGGTTTTGCAGTTTTAACAGGCGTTTTACCCTTTACGGCTACAGCTTTAAGGTTTTTTGAGCCCATGACAGCGCCAATTCCGCATCTGCCTGCAACATGCTTTAAGTCATGTACAACCGCAGCGTATCGCACCAAGTTCTCGCCGCCAGGACCGATTAACGCTATTTTCGCTGTAGGCGTACCGATTTCGCTTTTTATCTGTTTGTAAGATTCAAGGGTCTGCTTTCCCCAAATGTAGGCGGCACTGTTCACTTTGACTTCTTCGCCGTTTATCCAAACATAGACTGGTTCATCACTTTTTCCTTCAAAGATAACCGCGTCATACCCTGCCATCTTGAGTTCAGCGCCCCAAAAGCCGCCTGCCTCTGCTTCGCCATAACCGCCTGTCAAAGGAGATTTAGCACCTACACTGTGCCTTCCTGCACCACTAATAGGTGCACCAGTTACTGGACCACAGGCAAATATCAGTTTGTTTTCAGGAGATAAAGCATCCACGCCTGGCTTAAGTTCTTTTAATAGGAAATAGCTGATCATACCTCTTCCGCCGACGTATCGCCTATAAAACACTTCATCAGGCTTTTCCACGCTGATTTTGCGCTGTGTCAAGTTTACTCTTAGTATTCGCCCAACATATCCAAAATTCAAATTTCTTCAACCTTCAACTAAAAACTGGATGAGATTAATTAAAGGTTACCGTGTATCCCGCCACATCGAACAAAGGTCAATTTGCCATATACTTTAACGGTTTTGATGATATCCAAAATTGAAGCGAAAAATGCTTTTTGTATTGTTTTATCTACTGCGACTTTGCTATTTCAAATGAGGAAGTTATCGGCAGTGCTTTTTGCAGCATTCCACCTACAGAACAGTATTTTTCTTCAGATAGTTTAATTGCAGTTTCTACTGCTTTTGGGTCTATATTTTCTCCTTTAATTTTATATTTCAAATGAATACGTGTGAAGACTCTTGGCGGCGGATCTTCGCGCCTCTCTGCAGTTGCCTCAACAGAATACCCTGTAATTTTCTGCCGCTTCTTTTTTAGTATTGTTAGAACATGAAAGCTGCTGCATGCGGCAAGACTTGCCAAAACATTTTCCATGGGAGAAAGCGCCGTTTCCTCGCCACCGTGCTCTTTTGGAGCGTCAAAAGTTACGCTTAAGCCTACTTCGTTTTTGGCTTCTAAACGGTAGTTACCTCTCCATTCAACTGTCATTTTCTTAATAGATGACATAATTTTATTCTTTTCTACCAAGCTTAAAAAGACTTTTTCCCAGCGTCTATAATGGCCTCTTTATAACCTTTGTTGCATAATAATGATGCAATGGTTCAATAATCAAGCATTACCACAGGTGGTTTAAGAAAGTAGCACCATCATAGCGCAAGAATCCTAAATGCCAAGCAATACCACATGATGCGTTAATAAATATCCAATAAACGCGCTTGCAGAGAAACACAAAAACATGAGAAGCCTCTCATGCTTGTGTTCTTTCTCAAAATCGTCTTCTTGCAGTTTACGCAATTACTTCAAACCTCTTCTTTGGTTTTGAAGCCTTCAGAGGAAAGGTTTTATGAAGGGACAATCAATATTTCAGCTTCAGAATCGCCAGCACGGGCCGGTAGTCTAGCTGGCTAGGACGTCGCCCTCACGCGGCGAAGATCACCGGTTCAAATCCGGTCCGGCCCACTCTTACCGTCCACAAATATTTTAACCACCATTTGGCAATTGTTCATTTGCGAAGCTTTACAATCCGCACTGAGCGATCAACTCCAAAAGCCTTTGCCACTGAAGTCTGGTCATTAAAAAATTTGTTCCCTGCGGGTTAGAGAAAACTTGCAAAGTTGATAATACACTGTCGTCGCGACATTGCTGCTGAGTAATAGGCCTATCGCACATGAGCTTCAAATATTTTACTGTTACACTGGGTTTTTCTTTAAATTTAGAAATCCCGCTTTTATCCACCCAGTATTTCTCTTGTTCAGGGTTAAGAGCAGTTATAGTTGGATATGTAATCGTTTGGCCAAGCGCGTATACGCCGGCCTTTTCGCCAGCAGCCCATATAGCCACTCTGTCACCTTTGCTGATGCTGCTTGCATAATGGGTTGTCAACCATTGCTCAGGCTCTTGGGTTTCACTTATTCTATCAAACCACCTGTACAGGGCTGGGTTAAACTGGAACAACCAGCACTTAGGAGGTGGAAGTGGCTGAAGGAACATTCCGCATTTTGGGCAAAATTGATCTGCTGAATATTCTTTAGTTGAGAAAAATTTATTACACTTCCAACAGAAATATTCTTGTCCCGACAAAGTTAGCCCTTCCATCACGTTTCCTCCCAAATTTGTCTATATCACAAAAATGATTCACGGTCAGAATTTAAAAATTTTAAGTCTTTAAACGCCCAGTATAAAAATTTACTATGCAATTTCTGGGGTCTGTCTATTTTTGGTTCTTCATCTTTTCCCTTATCAGACTGGGACGGCGACATCATCCCCCCACTATTAAAACAGCATCCCAGTCTAATATGAATGTTATGAACATATTACGAAGATTCTGGATGAGTAGATTTACACTGTTATTGAAAAGACGTTAAAATAATATGTTCAAGTAGGTAATTAAAACTCCTTACTCAATGTTTATCAACGGATTTTGTCTAATCTGATGAAAAGTAGCTTTTGGTTATTGAAGGAGGCCATGCTCGCGGAGTATTTTTTTGAATTCTTCCTCTTTTAGCGAAGCTTTTCTGCCATTTGCGTATATTTCCTTAACTTTCTCCACAACCTTCAGCACAGTTTGCTCGTCTGGTACATGTCCTGTAAGTTCTGTTATTTTGTGTTTTATTATGCCTTTACCGGACTGTTTTCCAATAGTTAAGCGGCGTGTGTTACCGACAAGTTCAGGCGGGTAAGGCTCGTAAGTCCACGGGTCACTCAACACGCCGTGTGTATGGATTCCTGACTCATGTGCGAAACCGTAAGCACCTACTATTGCCTTGTTAGGTGGAACCACGTAGCCTGTTGCTTTGCCGATGAAGTTAGCTAATTCTGTTAGTTTTTGTGTTTTTCCTTCAAACTTCTTGACGCCATAGTGTAAGTAAAGGTTCATTAGTACCTTTTCGGTTTCAGCGTTTCCTGCTCTTTCTCCGATGCCTAAATACGTCGTGCTGACGTAGATTTTGTCCCAAACGCCAGAGGCTGCACGTACTGCGGCTATGCTGTTTTCTACAGCGTTTCCGAAATCATCATGTGCGTGGATTTCTATGCTGCCTATCTTTGTTTCCTTCTTTATTGCTTTCACTTTAACTGGTATTCCATTAGGCAATAGAGCATTCACGTCTGACAGGCCAATTCCAACAGTATCGCATATACGGTAACATTCTGCGCCCGCTTGTGCTACGGTGTTTATGAATTGTTTTTCAAATTCCCAGTCTGCACGTGTGCTGTCTTCGCCGTGAACGAAAACACGTAACCCATGCATCTTAGCATATTCCACTACTTCAGCAACATTAGTCAAAATCTGCTCAGGCGTTTTCTCTGGCCACTTGGCTCTAAAATGAATGTGTGATACGGGATGAGATATGCCTACTTCGTTGAAGCCACATTGCAAGGCGCTGTCTATGTCCTCTTTAACTGCGCGGCACCATCCTGCTATACGCAAGTTTAGATTTAGCTTCTGGATGAGCCGCACAGCTTCCTTGTCAGGTTTCTGGTAGTGGAAAAGCTCTAGGCGTTCTACGCCTATTTCACTTAGAAGTTGCGCTATTCTTGCTGCGTCTTTGGGTTTAACGGCTAAACCGGGCATTTGAATGCCGTCTCTTAGCGTAGTATCGTCTATTATTGGTTCAGTTTTTAGTGAGAGTTTAAAGTATAGATCTTTGATGTCCATTGCTTATTTTTCCTTTTTGTTTTCTTTTTTCCTCAGCCGATTTAATGAAGCTAAATAAGTTTGCCTAGCTATTGATAAGTATTTCTGTATAATGTTAAGTTTACTCATCTCAAAAGCGATTTTGGCGTGATTTATGCTTATTTTTGTAAAATAAAAACTTTACTTTTAGAAAGCGTCAGTAACAGTCATATAGCTTCACAAAAATCAAGACTGCTGTTCAACTGAAATGCTTACGCAGCGACTTCAATGTGCCAGACACTGCTATAACGTGCACAGCTGCCTCTTTTCCCGCAATAGACGTTATAGAAGCTATTGCTGCGCGAAGCAAACCTAATGCTTCAAGTGTTACGCGGAGTACTGCTATCTTTTTTTCCATGTTATATTCAATCAACGCTAAGCCTGTGCGGCTGGCGCCGTATTCACCGTAAAGTTTGCCCACTGCAGCCCAAATAGAGTCAACGAATTCCTTTGGTGCTGGCGGATCATCTACATCCACCGATAAAGCCAAATATCGTCTCTTGATTTTTTTCAACAGTCTTTACCCTCTCTTATTATTCGTATCCCAGGTGCAACGAAACCTGCGCTGAGTTTTTGCCTGTTTCGCTTAACTATTGCCACAGGATTAGTGGACACTGCATCTAACGCTGCTGACTCGTTTAAATCTAACAGTGAAGTTAAAAATGCTTGTTCCCGAGGCTTTCTAAGTAGCAGCACGTTTGAGGCGCCACTTGAGAGAACTATGGGCACTTGGAATTTAATGGCGATAGCTATTTCTCGGCGTAGGCTTGCGAGTAGCCTTATTCTTGGTGGACCTTCCAATGTAAGCAAGGGAGCTGTATCTATTTCTAATGCGGCTAGGCTGTTGCACGCCAATTCTGCCTCTGCAGCGTTAAAGAAGCGCTTGCGTGTGTCTATTGAGGGGAAATTTAGAAGATCGACACGGTGGTCCTTTGCTGCTTGCCGCGCGACTTCTTTGTTTTCGCAGATTACGCAGATTATTTCGACTTTTCTTCTGAGTTTTTGCAGTTGTCGTGTGAGGTCGTTTGGATTTTTTGGTTTGATGTCAACTCTGGATGCGAAGTCTATTTTTACGTCTCGGCACATGGCTTGAAGAAGTTGGGCTTCGTTTTCTATAGTTTGGGGTGCAAGCGGAGCTGCGATTAACTTGTAGCCTAATGCAGCAGCTTTTCTTATTAGCAATGGCACGTCGAAGGCGTTTTTGAGGTTTAAATGTAAGTCGGCGAACGCTCTTTTCATGGGAGTAACCCTGTTTCCCTGCAAAGCGTTGTTATTTCCTCAGGGGTTTTGTTTTTGAAGTGAATTTTAAAGTGTATAGGATCATTTGAGGAAAGCCGCAACTTGCCCATGTAGGCTGCTTGTTTGTTAAATCTGAGGTATAGATTATGCTTTTCTAAGTGTAGTTTCATTTTGCTGTTCAGCGCTTCCTTGTCTAAAGCGTTTAGAGTGGAAGCTAATTTTTCAAGAATTAGTGGAAGCGCTTGTTTGTTTGTGATTTTGGTTTGGAAAAGAGTTATGGGGTTGCCGTGGTGACCGGTTAGGTTAGTTTTTTGGAAAATGATGTTCTCAGCTATTTCGGTTGGCAAAGTGTTGCGGACAGCGGTTAAAACTTTTTCTTGATCTTCAGTGGCATGAGCAAAGACTCGTATCTCAACGTAGCCTAAAGGCGTTTTATGAGGCAATGTGGCACCGTACTTTGTTACGGTGACTTCTGGCTTTTAGGCTTTTTCTCGCATTGCGCTTGAGTGAATAGTAGTTATATTAAAGTTTGCTGACGGGTTGAAAGGCGTTGGGCAATTCTGAGATGTGGCGTGCAGGCGCTGCGGTGCGGTCTTTGCGGCTTGAAAGGCAGAAACCTTGAGGCGCTAGCGCTGTGCGGAGACTATAGCCCCCTTTTATATACTTTATATTTGAGTTTGTATAGGGGTAGCGGTTGTCGTGTTGTTGGCGGGTTTTGGTTTGTGTTTGATTGTGCTTGGATCAGGTAAATTGCGCGGATCGGCGAATTAGGGTCTATGTTGAATGATGTAGCGGCTGACAAGAATATGACAAAAACATCAGGAAATACAGTACTCAAAGTGACTGCTAGTGGCGGATACACCACCTTCAGGTGGTATTACACAGCCAATGGTGCTATCGCACCATACTCCAAGTTCATAGCCTTAGGCGTTAAAGATGGGTTCTTGACAGCTTTCGTTGACAATTGGCAGTTCTATGATGTTGGTAGCACCAGCGTAAATCTCTCCAAAGAAGAGGCAATAGCCATTGCCTTGGATGCTGCCAAGGCTCATTTTTGGAGTGTGAAACTGGATGCTGATACGTTGGCGACAGAGAATTTTAACAAGTCAAACGTACGTTGGGCATCACTGATTTTCGACTGTTCCTTAGGAGTAGAAAAAACGCGTAGCGAAGACCCACTTATGCTTTACCCTGTTTGGCGCGTTGGCATTGCTTTAAACAAATGGTATGGCTACATGTACGGCATAGAAGTGCATATTTGGGCAGATACGGGCGAGGTGCGCTCTATTCAAGAGGCTTGGTCAACGATGCTTCCATCAGAAGGAGTACCAACTGCTGGCTCGGCTGGTTCGGCATCGATTTCTGAAGCAAGTTTGAGTTTGCCTGTGCTCATTGCACTTCCAACCGCTACTGTTATAATAGGTGCTAGTACAGTCTGGCTAAGTAGACAGAAGCAAATAGGCTTTAATGTTCGGCGAAAATTATTCTCTAAAAAGACCATTGGAGTGTTTCTCTGTGTACTATTGTCTTCTGTGGTATTTCTATCCCAAGTTGCAGCAGTCAACGCAACAACCAGAGGCGCTGCAGTTTGGGGTTCAGAAAGCACAGGCGCATACGGCTATCCCCCAAACAACAGTAGCTGGCGCAAAAGCCCAAACGAGATTTATCAACAGCAGTTGGCTGCAGGTAACATCAGTAGTTATTTCGGTGACAACGGCTATACTGGTAATAACGGCATTAATCATCAAGGAAGCCGAAACCCTGGTTCATCGGCAGGGCAAATTCTCGGCGACATCGGAACTTTGCAGTATTACAACGATTATGTAGCTGTTGTTGATTTCGACCATGGGGTTGGCGGTTATCCAATTAATGCGCCTCCAGGTGAGGAGCATTACATGTTCGAAGACAACACAGGCACTGTAATTGGTACTCAGGAGAATCATTACACGGATTGGAATCACGGCGTCTACGACCAGTCAATATATCAGTTGACGCAACAGCGCAAAATCATCTTTGCGTTCATAAGCGCCTGCCAATCAGCAGACACTACTCGTTTAGGTCAGGGCCTGATATATGACCAGTGGGTGCCGTCTCCTAGAGCAATTGGAATGCCGTTCGCTTGGACACATGGACGCTATGTAGTGGACAAGAGCACGACGCAAGGATTCAACATAGCGCAACACATGAGCGACGACGGCTACAGTGACCCTGATTGGTGTCCACAAGTTTACATAGGATTTCCTTACGGTTCAGCATCTCTTGAGCAGGGCATACCCTTTGGTGGCGAAGGAGGCAATCCGTACTATTACTGGGTTTACAGCTTCTTTTATCATGCCTTGTACTATGATGTATCGGTGAATAATGCTTTGGATAGTGCTTCATGGCAATTTATGGGTTCGAGTTTCGGAGACAGCCCGCTACGGAACGGCTTTCCTGCATACTGGTGGAATATGGGCACTCAAGAGGACTGTACCATGACGGTCTACGGCAACGGCCGCATACACCTGAAACAGTTTACTCCGCCGCCTGATGCGCCGGGCACACCCACCATCAGTGGCCCCACAATGGGAAATCCCAGCACATCCTACCAATTTAGCGCCTTCGCCGGAGATCCTTACGCGCATGCTGTGCAATACAGGTTTGACTGGGGAGACGGAACGCCTTATACAACGACGTATCCGCGTCCAGACGGTACCCCTGGAACCGCAAGTCACTCTTGGAGTTCAGGCGGAGTGTATGGTGTCAGGGTTCAAGCGCGGTGCGCCAACAGCGATTGGGGTGGCTGGTCTAGCTTGCACTACATAAACATCGGTAACCAGCAGTATCAGTTGACGATGCTTGCGGAAAACCAGTACCAGTATCAGGGTTATGTTCCGCTCTACATAGATGGCGATTACGTTGGAACCACAGGCTACACGTACACGTTAGCTGGTGGATACCACCAGATTTACGTGCCGAATGAAGTCAGCGAGTTGCCCTATGCATACCATTACTTCCAAGGCTACTCCTTCAGCGGCAGTAACCCAGCCACGCTTCCTTTGCTGTCAAACAGAACAGAAACAGCATACTACTACTCATACTACTTCTAAACAGCCAAAACAGCTCCCCTTTTTTATTGAAAGCCACGCTTGTCAAGAAAACTTGACTAAGAAAAGCCTGTTTAGTCAAGAAATCTTGACAAAAACCCTTTAATAAATTGTAAATGGAATAGTATGTGGAGATAAACATACGCAAAAGCGCTGGCTTACTCTTAGCGTTTATCTTCCTGGCAGCATGCATGATTGCCACGATACCTGTGCCCGCCTCTGCTGAGGAAACCGAAAATACATGGGTGCCGAAAGCGCCTATGCATGTGGCAAGAAGCGGTTTAGGCGTCGCCGTGGTGTGTGGAAAAATCTACGCTATCGGAGGTTCTACTTTCTGTGGGATGTGGCCTACTGAAAGCGGGGGAATCGTAGGCGTAAACGAAGAATATAACCCCACAATGGACATATGGACTTTCAAGAAAACGATGCCCACTCCAAGAACCAATTTTGCCATAGCAACATACCAGAATAAGATCTACTGTATAGGTGGATGTACAGACACTTCTATTAGTGGCGATGTAATTACAAATGTGACTGAGGTCTACGACCCACAAACAGATACTTGGGAAACCAAATCGCCTATGCCTACCGCCCAAGAATCACTTCAGGCTAATGTTGTAGGCGGAATAATCTACCTGATAGGTGGATATCCAAACGGAACCCTTAACTTGGCTTATGATCCCGCTACAGATTCTTGGAGCACAAATGCAAATATGCCCATCGCCGCCGGTGGTATTACTTCTTGTGTCACTAATAATAAGATATATCTGATAGGAGCACTTTCAAAAAACCAAAACTCTGTTTTAAATCAAATATATGACCCTGAGACCAATCAGTGGCACTTTGGAGCAGCTTCGCCATCAAGTGTCCGATACGGAGCGGCTGGTGCGACTACAGGAATAAATGCGCCTAAACGAATTTATGTTTTGGGCAAAACTTTGGATCTTTGGGAAGGCGAACCGCCGAACTTTAATCGCGTTTATGATCTTGAGACTAATAGCTGGACGTTTGGCTCTGATATACTCACCTATCGCGAAGGTTTCGGCGTGGCGGTCTTGAGTGATACACTGTATGTCATTGGTGGTTTTACTCTTACTTACCCCAATATGCAAAGCCGCAGCACTGGCGGTTACGTCACTAAGTATGCAACAAATGAGCAGTACATTCCGTTTGGATATGGGCTTGTTCCGCGGGTTGTTTCGCCTGAAGCTAACAAGACTTATGTTGGAAGCGAGATTCAATTGATGTTCACGCTGGGAAAAACTGCCTCTTGGCTGGGCTACAGCCTTGACGCGCAAGACAACGTCACCATGTCTGGTAACACTACTATAACAGGCTTGGCTGATGGTTTGCACAACCTAACGGTCTACGCGAAAGACGAATTCGGCAACACGGGCAATTCTGAAACAATATTTTTCACTGTAGCAGAGCCTTTCCCGGCGTTGCCATTTGCAGTCTGTGTAACCTCAACAGCGGCTGTGGGCATAGGCACGCTAATCTACCTCAAAAAACGCCGCCGATAAGCAGCATCCTCGCCGCAAAGCTGTTTCGCAGTAACTTGCTAACGCTTTTTCTCTGTTTCAGCTTCTGGCTTAGGCTTAGGCCTCAGTTTGGCTTCCGCCTTTGCCTTTTCCACGTAAGCCTTGACGGCTTCAACGTTTTCCTCATGCGTGGTTTTTCTTCGGAAATCCACAGGCAAACCTAACCTCGCAGCTTCAGCAACGTTTAAGCCAGCTTTGCCTATTTCGTCTCGGCTGAAGCCCCTGCCGCTACGCTGTTTCCCACAGGGCTTGAAGATCTTGGGCTTTATGTGATGCATAGCTATTGTGCTCCTTTGGCGCCTTTGCGTTTGCTTGGTCTAAACTTTTCTGCACCAATGCCTTTTCGTCTTAAGCCACGCATCTTCTTGCCTGCACTGGTTAAGCCTCTAAATACTCGACGGCGATTCTGCTTCTCTGCTATCCAGTTAAGGTCCTTGTCTGCCTTAATCACAGGGTGATTTGGATCCACGAGGATTACTTCAAACCATTTTGAGCGTCCATCTTCGCCTACCCAGTAACTATTTAACACTTCTAAGTTAGGAAACTTTTTAGCTGCACGTTCTTCCGCTATAAGACGTATGCTTTTTGCAGGCTTAAATTTAGCAACACCCATACGTTTAGGACGCCGCCCAGCCTTGGGACGCACCTTATGTAACCCGCCTTTCCTGACGCGAACACGTACAACAACGAATCCTTGCTTGGCTTTGTAGCCTAGCTTTCTTGCACGATCAAGCCTCGTCGGCTTATCTATGCGCGTTACCGTGTGCTGTTTGCGCCATTCGACCAAACGCTGCCGCATGAGGTCTCCTACAAAAGATTTTTCAGGATTTGCCCATTCTTCAGCTATATACTTGTACGCCATCTTTTCACCTCACATTTGCTATAGTTTACGGTTCAGCCCATTCTAAGGGCCACATCCCAGCGGACACAGTTGATCCGCCACAGTTCTGCAATGATAGCGAAAAGCCTGAAAATAAACCTTTTCCACGCTGCTGCAAACATTATTGCTGTTTGCAATAATTTAGACTGAAAAACGTTTTTGGCATTTTACCACAGTTATTCGAAGTTAGCCATAAAGTGTATATGCATGGAATTTCATATATTAATTGACTCCACCAGTTGAATGAAATAAAAAAATAATACAAACACTGAAAAACAAACTTTTTATTTAAGATAAAAATTATATCTAAAACGACGGCCTGAAACTAAACGGTTAGCCCTTCTTCTCTGTGGCGTTTTTGCTCCTCTCAGTAGCCAGTTTTAACAAAGTCCTGAACCACCGCAAAATCGCCAAACAATAAAATCCGCAAATCAGGTAGGCAGATGCTTTAAGCTAGAAGGAGAAAGCTGTGAGATTTTTTAATGCAGTAAAAATGGGGTTTGGGGAGGCGCGAACTGTTTATATCCATGCAAGCTGAAGAAGTAACTGTGCACTTGCATGGAGCATGAGCTTTATGGTTAATGAACCGTTCCATTTAACCGATGCTAATTTTGATGCTGCAATTAAGAGTAACCGCGTGGCACTGGTGGATTTCTGGGCAGCTTGGTGCGGACCCTGCCGCGCTTTAGCGCCGACAATTGAGGAATTAGCCAGGGAATACGCTGGAAAAGCGCTTATAGCCAAGTTAAATGTAGACGATAACCCTGAAAAAGCTGAATACTACCAAGTTTACAGCATTCCAACTTTAATAGTGTTTAAAGACGGATACGAAGTTGAACGCCTCGTGGGACTATGCGCTAAAGGAAGAATAAAGGCAGTACTGGATAAGTATTTAGAGTAACAGATTAACTTTTCATTTTCTCATACATCTTCTCCAGTGTCCACCTGATGCTAGATTTTAACTCTCTTAGTCTTTCTTCGTCAAAGTTCCTGATGGTTATTTCTCGAAGTAAATCATCTTCATGAACAATGTTATAGGCGAACGCCTTATCAGGTGCAAGTTGCCCTGCCTGCACAAGCGCTCTGTCTTTCTCCTGCATCTTAGCCAGTACACGTTCCACGAGAAAATTATTGAAAGGTGGCGTGTTCACAGTAAAGCGTTTGCTTTCATCAGGCAACACATGCAGCATCTGCTTTTCCACATAAATTATCGCCAACGTCTCATTGCTCGCAGTCTTCAATGGTATGACACTTTCAGGCTCCGCTGGACGCGGTATCGGCTTCTCATCCAAAGCCTCTGGAGCAGAAACAGGAACAGCAACTTCCTGAACAGGCACCGCAGCTTCTACAATGGGCGCAGTCACTTGCTTAATGTCTCCGCGCTTGAAGCCTTTCTCAAGCAGAATAGAATTAACCGCTTCCAATGCGGCTTGAGCTTCTTTAAGTTCAGAATTCAACTTTTCCACTTGTTCCTCAAGCTTTTTCTTGAAGGCAATAAGCGCCTTTATTTTCTCCGCATCCTGCAACATGGCTCGTTCACATATTATCTTACGCGGTTTGGCCTTATCAACTCTTTCACGCAAACCTCAAGTGAACAATCCAAAAGCTTTTTTCAACAGTCACTATGATATAGTATGCTTAACACGAAAAAAGGCGTTTTAAACTTTTGATTGAACAGCGATTCTGCCGCTTTAAGCCTCGGTGATTTGTTTAAGTTGTCGACGATACATTTCGACAATTTCCGCTGACGTAGTTGCATCCTCAGCAGCTTTATCCACACGGAAATTGCCAGTAAACCGTGGAAACCTAATAGCTAGGCCACTGCCTTTGCGTATAGAATCCAGAGCACATGTATGAATAGGGCTTAAAGTTATTTCAGCACCTAAAACCTCCAAAACAACTTTCGGTTCAAACCACACATCTGCATCCATCATAGACTGAACACGGCTATGTTTGCGTGGAACAACATGCTTCTGCAGCATCTGCGGAAGCTCTGCCAAGTCCTTATCAGTGAAGCCTGTTCCACATTTAGTAACGGTTTCAAAAGTGTCTGTTTCCGCGTTATAGGCGGCAAGCAGCAGCGCACCATAGGTGCCTGCTCGTTTGCCTCTACCATGGAAGGCACCGACGACCACTAGGTCCACAGTGTCAGTCATTTCGCTTTTATAGTCCCGCTTATACTTTATCCATAACCACCCACGCGCTCCTGCCTGATAAACCGAGTCACGCCCAAGCGATTTACAGACTAATCCTTCACAGCCATCAGCTATGGCTTCCTCAAAGAACGCTTCCAACTCTTTCACATTGCTTGTTACTATATGCTTAGCCACAGTGACCCTGTCACTTTTCTTTAAAGCGCCTTCCAAAGCCTTGCGCCTGACTGGATACGGTTCCAGCGTAAGATCTTTTCCGTCAACATACAACGCATCAAACATAAACAGCGAAACAGGATACTCCTGCATGGCTTGTTCAATTTCGTATTTGCGGCGCCTATGCATAAGCTCTTGAAAAGGTCGCAGTTCACCTGTTTCAACATCCACAGCCACGCATTCAGCCTCAAGAATGGCGTCCTCCGCTTTTACATATTCTTTAACCAGATCCACCGCGTCAGGATACTGACTGGAAATATCCTCTAAGCGCCTTGAATAAAGCTTAACCGCATCGCCCTTCTTGTGGGCTTGCACGCGCTCGCCGTCATACTTGTATTCCGCAACGCATTTTCCACCTAGCTTTTCTAGAATTTCCTCAGGCGAAGAAAGCCGCTCCGCAAGCATTGGTCGTATAGGCTCAAAAACGATTACTTGGAACCGTTTTATGCCATCCAATCCTTGTTCGGCGATGACTTGAGCAACTCTGCCGAGGTCTGAACTTATGTTATAGGCGCGTTCAACATGCTCGCGTGCCTCTTTGCCTCCGCCATACGCTATTGCTAAAGCGTCCAGCACCGTCATATCTGCTATGCCCAACCGCAGGTTACCTGTAACCGTGCGGAGCAAGTATTTGGCTTCCTTCGGCGTAGCATCAGAAAGCAGTCCGGCTAAAAGAGACATTTTTGTGTCCACGGCTCCTGCACCTGTTGTCTTCGCCATTTTATCCAATGTCTCATATACACGTTGAACTGTAAGCGGTTTCTGGAAGAATGTTACCTGCTTTTTTTTGGCTATGAAACATTGCGCGGTTTCGCCGATATCACCTGTTTTTTTCAAGTCCTCTTCAATTACGCCTTCACGGGTTCCCACCGCACGCGCCAAAGCTTTTATAGCGAGTTTTTCAGCTACGCCAATTTCTAAACCGACAAAGTCAGGATATATTTTTCCCTGCGTCAAATAAACGACTTTGCTTATTACCTTTTTAGGCGTATTCTTTAGCAAGTTAACGAGCAAATCAGTCATCTCAAGCCGTTTCGTCGTGGCCTCAATCTGCTCGTAAGCCTCAGCTATAACAGAGTAATTCAACAGGTAAGCCTCTCATGAGTATAGAACTGCAGGCTACGTAATAAAATTTCATCCAGCTGACACTTTTCGCCTATCATTCAGTTGAACATCAAAGGGATTCAACACAGATCTAGAAATGTAATGGTGAGGCGTCTAATTTAAAGACCAAAGAAGCAAAACCGTGTAATACCGCACCAAGCCTGTTTCGTTAAATGCTTGTGGCAGCTGCAAGAAAACCTTATCAGCTTTTATCTTCAGAAGTGTAACCAGAAAAGCGTGATTAAGATGAAGGTTCTGTTGCTAACTGAACAGGAAGTTTCAGGTTTGCTTCAAATTGGCGAGGTTATGGCTGCTGTTGAAAACGCTTTTAGGGAAAAAGCATTGGGTTACGCGCAGATGCCGCCGAAAGTTTACCTTAACTTTGCGAAGTATTGTGGCGATGTGCGGGCTATGCCTGCTTATCTTGAACGGTTAAATGTGGCATCGGTTAAAATTGTGAATTCTCATCCTGACAATCCACGAAAGCACGGTTTACCTACTGTTTCAGCGACCATATTGATGTTGAACCCAGAAAATGGCATGCTGCTGTCAATTATGGGTGGAAACAGCATTACCGCCATGCGGACAGCCGCTGCCGGCGGGATAGCTGCTAAACACCTTGCAAATAAGGATTCAAAGATTGCGAGCTTTATTGGCGCGGGTGTTCAAGCTAAAGCACAGTTGCAGGCGCTTCTTTTTGTATTCCCTGAACTGGAAGAAATCCGAGTCTGCGATATTTCGCAAAAAGCAGCGGAATCCTTTGCTTTAGAGGCAAAAAGCAAGGCTGAAAAGTGCAAAATAATCATCGCTAACAGCGAAGCAGAAGCTGTTCACGGCGCAGACATCGTTGTAACAACTACGCCTTCGAAGAAACCAGTGGTTCTTGACAAGTGGGTTTCAGAGGGAACACACTTCAACTGTATGGGTGCTGACGCGCCGCTTAAAGAAGAGTTGGATCCATCAATTTTAAAGAGGGCGAAAATAGTTGTGGATGATTGGGAGCAAGCAGCGCATAGCGGCGAAATAAATGTTCCTTTTTCGCAGGGCTTCTTATGTCGTGAGGATGTGTGGGCAGAGCTTGGCGAAATCATCATCGGCAAGAAACCTTCTAGGACTTCGCGAAGTGAAATTACAGTGTTTGATTCGACAGGCTTAGCTATTCAGGACGCTGCAACAGTGGACTTGGTTTACCGTAAAGCATTGTCTAGAAAAGTCGGTAAGTGCATAGAAATTTAAAGGTGAACGGTAAAAAAGCTTTTTCCGTTTTAGGCGTTGTCCACCAGATGTGCTGTTCCATCTGGGCAGTAGACTTTCTCGCCTGCTTTCACTATTTGATAGCGTTTGATGCATGCTCGCATTTGGGAGCAGCCATCACAGTCTCTTGATAACGTTTTATTCAAACCTCCTTAACACTTTGTTTTGCAGACTATTGCTTTTAGGCCTTAAGAGGGCATACAGCAACTTCAAGCGGCGCTTTTAAAGTTTTCTGCATTAAAGCAAATTAGCAGTGAACATGAAAAGTGACGTTTGCTAAAACAATTTTTAAGTAAATTGGAAAAAGTACAAAAAATATAATTTTTGGTTTCCTTTTCTATAAAATTAAGACTAGTTATTTACGTTACGAGAAAATTATAAATATAATTCCAAGCATTTGTAACACATAAAAAGGCAGGAGAGACAGAATAATGAAGAAGGCAGTCTTAGCCACTTTTTTAGTGTTATTATTTGCTGCTGCACTACTGCCAGCCGTATGTCAGGCACAATGGACATTGGGCATTCAGGTGGGCGATTGGTTCTTGTATAGAGGGACGCTGGTTTCTTGGGTTGCTGGTCCGAATGTTCCGATTCCGCCGCATCAATACGCGCAAGACGTTGTAACGTATAACACAACCGACTGGTTCAGATACACTGTTACTGCAATCTCCGGAAACAACGTGACATTTCAAGTTGTGACACACTGGAAGAACGGAACAGAAACCACGGAGACTTTAGTCGACGATATAATGAATAGCTTCACAATGATGGTTATCGGCACCAACCTTGGACCTGGCGATCAAGTGCGCCCTGCATATGATTGGTCGGCGGTTTTTGGTTTTTCATGGATATGGCCTCCGAGAATACTGAACAACACGGTAGAGGATCAATATTTAGGCGGTTCCAGAACAGCTAACGTGCTTGACTGGTGGCATCCGCCACTGTTTGAGGGCATGGAACCATCCACCAGGCAGGTGTACCACTGGGATAAGCAAACAGGGATTCAAACGCTGTATGAAACATACTCAAGCGGCACAGATTTTACAAGCGGCGAGTCTTACTCTTACGTCATTAGACGACAACTAATTGACTCAAACAAAGCTGGGCTTGTTATTCCTGAAGTGTTTACGCCGCTGGTTTTGCTGGTGACAGTTAGTGCGTGCACAATTCCGGTAGTGCTTTACAGGCGCAGGAAAGTGTTGACTTAAAACTCCAAAATCCCCACTTATTTTTTTAATATTTTAATCCACATATGATTTTTTGATGTTCAGAAGCCTTCGTTACGGATTATTTGGCTAATTGGTTTTCTGCTTCTCGGCGCAGGTTGCTCTGCAGGGTATCCCACTGGGATTATTGCTACAGGACGGATTTCTTTTGGCGCGTTTATGGCTTTTTTTGCCGCTTCTTCGTTGAATGCACCTACCCAGCATGCACCTAACCCAAGTGAATACGCTGTTAGAAGAATATTCTGTGTAGCCGCAGCAGTATCTTGTATGCAATACAATGTTTCGCCTCTTAATCCGTAACCCAGCTTGGCGCGTTTTTCGTCTGCACAAACTACTATTACTACTGGCGCTTTTTCAATAAACGATTGGCTAGCTGACTGTGCAAGTTTACTTTTGACCGTGGAAGTTCTGACAATTATGAAATGCCATGGTTGAAGGTTTCCAGCTGAAGGCGCCCAGCTTGCAGCTTCAATGAGTTTAACAACAGTTTCCTCATCTATGTCTTTTTCTTTGAATGCGCGTATACTTCTGCGGTTTCTAATTGCTTCAGCAAGTTCCATGAAACGGGCACCTAATAATAATTTACAGGGGTTATGAGGATAAAAGTTATTCTCCCCAGAGAGGTAGCGTAAAAGTCTTAAATGGCTTTGCGTGGTTGTAATCTTCTTGGATGATGAGCTTTAGAGTCGCTGAGCTAACGCGGTGATAAGGACTCGACGGGCGAACTGACACTGAAAAGCTTATGTCTTGTCACGTTAGTGTGTGGTTTGTAGGTGTTGCGTGTGCGGTGGCGACGGATTGCTAATAGCGCCCAGACAATTAACAAAAGAAAAACAACTGCTATTCAAAACCAGCAACAGAGAACAACCTGGTACTTTTGCTTTATATTCAGATCTACGAAAACATTGGGAAATCCGCTGAGTGAAAAAGGGTTTAACACCGCTGTGGGAAGCATATTTAAGTGCGATTGCGAAAAATTCATTAGCAGGATGCTGTGCTAAAGAAGTGGTTGAGTCCCTGCTATGCGATGAGGAAGAAAGATGGCAAAAAAATTTAAAAAACAAAAAGAAACCGATTCATTCACACTGAGCAGATTATTCAGCAAAATCTCAACAATGCAACCATCAACATTCGCTTTATCTCTCATCGTGATAGGTACAGCAATCTTCCTTTTTGGTGGAGGATTATATACATTAGCAAACTACGCAACAATACAGCCATCAGCTTACTATCAAGGTAGATTTCTATTTTTATACCCTGACTTAGGGAACCAATTCATATCAGACACTTTAATTTCGGTTGCACTATACATAATGGGCTTCATCGGTATATTGGCAATATACCAGAGTACAAAGTACGCTTACAAACCAAGACAGGCATATATGCTGTTAATCATTGGCGCATCGCTACTACTTTTAGCCTACCTCTTCGTGGAAGTAGCAGTTCACTGGAAAATGAACCCCGTATAGACTGCGCTGAAAAGTCAAGCAAATTTCACCAGGGGTTGCTCTTTAACTTTAATTTATATGCTAAGAAATTAGTAAACAGGTGGATTGGCGGCGTGACCAGAATGACAACTATAGCTAATTCTAAATTCACCATGTAAAAAGGTAACGAAAAAAGAAGCGCTCCTACCACAAAATCAACTTGATCCACCACTGGAAGCAAACCGCCAGGTTTAATATCTAACCTTCGCTTTAAAAAGGCACCAGCCAGATCACCCATCAAAGCGCCTAAAGGTGAAAATACACTTAACAATAAGGGATAATTAAACAGGACACCTTCTATCAAACCAACTATTATACCAATTGCCCAACCGAAAAAGAAACCACGGAAAGTTTTATTTTTTCCGAAAAGCCGTTTTCCGTCAAAAAAGTTCTTTCCAAAATCCAAAGGTAAACCACCACCTGCGAGTACAGGTGCTGCATTGGCACAGTAGGCAGGAAAAATGAAGATTAAAGCTTCAGTGACAAGTTTAGCTATATCCATCGTGGTCAGCCATTATTTTTATATGCGTTTCTCAATGTCGTGCATACCGCTTTCTTCTATGCGTGCATAGCAGGTTTCTTCTTGGGGTTTTTGGTGGGATTTTTCGAGGATAATTTTTATTATTTGTGGATTTTGCGTTGGTTTCATGGCAATTATTGTGTCTGCCCAGAATTTTAATACTCTGGTAGCCACAGGAGTTATGCTCACTGATGTCTCAGTAAAGGCACTGCACACTTGGCTTGTGACTATGACTGGTAGTTTCTGCGTCCTTGACAACTGTGCTAATATCGCCATTTGCCTGTTTAACTCGCGATTGAGACTAAAGGTTTTTTTGGAGTATTCTGCAACATTTACGCGGTACAGTGAAGTCATGGTGTCGATGACTACTAGACCGAAGTTTTTTGCTGTGTAGTCTGTTATGCGGTCAATTACAGCGGTTTGTTCTTGGAAATTTCTTGGTTTCATCAAGATAACGAGTTCGGCAATTTCCTCAAATTTTCCACAGGCTACCTGTGAGAGCCTTTTAGCTGAGAAAGAGTTGTCGCAGTCTACGAACAAGACTTTGTAGCCTTGCATTGCGCAGTTTACTGTGCATTGCATGGTCAGTGTTGTTTTTCCGGTTTCTGGTTCGCCGTAGATCAAGGTTACGGTTTCTGAGGATATTCCGCCATCTAAACAGTTGTCGATGCAGCTGCAGCCTGTTAGGATTTTTTTAATCACGTTAACGGCACATCGCTAATGGTTTAAGCTGTGAATTGAGGATAATCTATTTTATGCTTAAACATTTTTCCTAAATGAGCGCTAGCGGTTTAGGAGAACTACCCACTTATTTAATGTATAAATTAGGCTCTGTTTTGCTGGGCGTTTTGTATTGATAATTGTGTTTCATTCCTTCCACGCAACCGCATTCACACTCTCGGTATATCAATAGCTTGTTTTGCATCTTTTCAGCCAAGTGCACATTAACGGATATAAAGCGCGAAGCCAATAGCTTTCGTGTATTTAAACGTATATTCGTCCATTGGGCAGGCACATATGAGGGCAAAAGTGGCAATCGCGACAGTTTCAGGAAAAGCCTACTTTCTACTAGTCAACGCATTGAAAGAGCGAAACATCGCTTTTTCCAGCATAGTTCCTGGCCAGCCTATACCAGCAGAAGCAAAAGTAACCATCACCACAGAGAAAGAAAAATCATTAGTTAACCATGACAGAATTGTAATACTCAACAGTGAGAAAACGCCGCGCAGGGTAATAAACGAGGTAGTAAGAATTCTGCAGGATAAAGAAGTCTACGAAAAAGTTGTAGTTGGCGTGGATCCAGGCAAAGTCCTCGGACTAGCTGTTATAGTTGATGGAAAAGTCAGCGAGACATGTAACTGTTTTAGCCTGCAAGAAGCAGAGGATAAAATTAAGAGCATTGTAAAGGATTTTGAGGATTCTGCAGGTGTAGTTTCCGTAAAAATCGGAAATGGAGTTCCGACATACAAAACTCTTTTGGAGAAGCTAGATGCGGCTTTACCAGCTGCTGTTAAACTGGAAGTCGTCAGCGAGGCTGGAACCGATAGGCATATAGACGCAAATATGCATAGACGCGGGCTTAGAGACATAATTTCAGCCATACGTATAGCAGGACGAACAGGCCATAATTACACTCGGAGGAAAACTTGTGAAGCAGACAGTTGAAAGCGGAAAAACGCTTCTGGTAGATGGACCAGCTTCCGTAACAGTCTTAACAGGTACTGTTGAGATTTTCGGTTTTCCAGTCAAGATTAGCGGCAGAATTGTTATCCGTGAAGGCAAAAGACTACCCTTCATAGTCACGAATACAGCAGAATTTGACGTTTTACTGGGCGAAAATGCCCGAATCGAAGAAGTAGAAGGTAGCACAATCCCACACTCATGGGATGAATCTGCCAATACACTGTTAAGTTTTGATGATAAACCCATTACTGCATTGATTTTAGGGAAATCGGACTCTGGAAAAACAAGCTTCTGTACATATTTGATTAATAAGTTACTCAGCGAGAAAAATAATGTTGCAATTTTAGATGGAGATTTAGGACAGGCCGATGTAGGTCCCCCATGCTCCATTGCATACACCATCGTATCTAAACCTATTACTGACCTTTTTACGTTAAAAGCGGAAAACGCCTTTTTTGTAGGATGCACCTCACCAAGCGAAGCCGTAGACAAAACTTTAAATGGCTTCAAAGCGATGCTACAAGAAATTCAATGTAAGAAATGTGACTTTACAATTGTAAATACTGACGGATGGATTGATGGAGAAGAAGCGGTAAATTATAAGTCACGGCTAGCCGAAATAATTAACCCAGACATCATTTTTTATGTTCAGCAAAATGACGAGTTAACGCCTTTAGCTGACGCTATAGAAAAATTTAGAGGAATCACGGTGGAATCACCTGTTGTTGTGCGACAACGAAGCAGAGAGAAACGTAAAACTCTGCGGGAACTTGGATACGCGAAGTATCTTGCAAACGCAAAAATTAGAACATGGCCATTGAAACTACTACAAGCTGAAAAGCAAGACACCGTGCAGACGGCACAGAGTGCAGAGCGTGCACTATTGGGGTTGTATGATCTACAAGAAAAGTTCTTGGGAATTGGTGTTTTACACAAATTTGATTCCGTAAGGAACACACTAAAGGTTTTTACTCCAGTCTCGGCTAAAACTGCAAAGATTATTATTGGAAAAGTACGTTTAGATGGAAATCTTAAAGAGTTCAATATGCCTTTTTGAAGAAGCCTCGGATTTCTTGGGATAGTAGACCATCATAGTCATGCAAGATTCGCATTTCACGCGTTATCCAAGCAGGCAAGAACCTGCGGCAGTAAGCTGTTGCGAACCGATAATCCATGAAAACTATGGCACCTCGATCTTCCAATGTCCTAATGGGTCTACCTGCGGCCTGTGAAGCTTTTTTCATGGCTGGCAATATATACCCGTATTCTCGTCCAAGTTTAGGGAAACATTTTTCGTAATAATCGATTTGTGCCTTAACGCGTGGAGTAGGCTCAGCGTAAGGCACGCCTACGATTACTACCGCGTTCATCTGATCACCTGGGAAGTCTACGCCTTCTGAAGTTCTTCCGCCTTGTACGCCTAGAAAAACTGCGCCGCCACGTTTAGCGTACGATTTAAATTCGGCAACCAGTTTTTCGTTAGCTTTGGAGTTCATACCTCGGCGTTCTCGAAAAAGTGGCTTGCTAAGTGCGTCTTCTATTCCTTCAGTCACCAGCGCGTTTAACACGTCAAAGGATGCGGTGAATACTCCTGTGTTTGCCGGTGTGCTATCTGCGACCTCAGCTATGCGCTTTATTATTGTCTGATACATTTCAGGAGTTCGTTTTTCCATTGCTGTCGTTAAACCGAGACAGACAAGAGCAAGCACATGCTCTTTGGGAAAAGGTGATGGAGCTATATGCCTGAGCGCGTTATCAGGAATTTTTGTGATTCTTGCGTATGCGTCAAGAGGTTGGAGCGTGCCTGACATTATTACGGTAGAATAAGTTGACGCGAAAACTGGCGCCGTGACTTTTGACGGATCTAATGCCACTATCTCCAGTTTCGCGGTGGGTGTTTTATCACGCGTCATGTACGTGCTTGCGACGTTTATAAATGAGTCGTCACCAACTGTTTCTAGCCATTTTAATAGAAACTCGCTTACACCATGAATGTAGGAACGCGGAGATTTGCCTTCAGCTAGTAGACTACGTTTAACGAATGTTCCAACCTCATGCATATGTTCGAAAAATTCCCGCGGGTTTGTTATTGCTCCATGCTGCTTTATCACGTCTATTAGAACTTCAGGCGGAAACAGTTCTTCCTTCTTTATATTTGCGGTTGATGCCTCAAAATGGGTACGCAGAAGATTAAGGAAGGCTTCTATTTGTTTGTTTTCAAGTTTTCTGGCTTCAAGTTCCGCTTGCTTTATAGTGGATAACGATAGACTACGGCTTGCAATTTCTATAGCAGTGTCAGGTAAATTATGTGCTTCGTCCACGATCAAGATAATTTTATCAAATTGGGCATCAGAGTTTTTGATAAATGAAGCACGAATTGCTGAATCGAAAATGTAAAGGTAACTTAAGGCGATGACGTTAAAATCCGAAAGAGAAGCTTTAATGAGTTCATAGGGGCAGATGGCTTTTTTACGGCAAATTTTCTGTATATCGGATGCCTTGCAAGGATGCGACGTAATTTGTTGCTGAACTTGAAGAAAGTCCTCTGTATTTTCCTCCATGTTAATGTAAAATGGACATTTATCTTTGGACTTTAACAATTCGCAGACTTCCATGAGAGACTTCGCGTCAAAGGTACGCCTATACGCAAGCTCGTTGAGACACATCTCGTTGCGCCCGCGTAACGAAACACCGGGCACAAGCTTTTTCCTGCATATAGCTTTCAACTCGTCTATGACACGGTCATGTTGCCTGTGAGTACGCGCAACATACATGATTTTGAGGCCATTATCAAGCGCCGTTGAAAGACATGCTGACAAGGCAGAAACCGTTTTTCCTAGACCGTTGCTACCTTCTATTAGTACAGCGCGACGTTGTTTCACAGCATCGTAAATTGTTTTTATAAATTCATCCTGATGCGGCCGCACTGTAGGATATGGGAAATACTCAGCAACTTCTTTCGGCAATGCAGTCATTTTTTATTTTTCCGTCCTTGATGGGCAATATACGCTTACTGGGCACTTTGCACATAGTGGTCGCCTGGCTTTGCAGTATTTTCTGCCGTGCTCTATAAACGATATATGCACTGTTAAATAGTCTTTAGGACTGTAAAGTTGTTGAAGGCTTCTTCGCACGATTTCATAATCGCCTTTTTCAGGGGCGAGGCCTAAGCGTTTTGCAACACGGTTCACATGAGTATCCACTGGAATCGTAGCTTGCTTTGCAGAAAAAAGCAAGACAACATCGGCTGTTTTAGGGCCCACACCATGAAGTTGCATTAGCCTTTTTCTCGCTTCCTCAAGTGGTAGTGAAAGAATTTGAGCCAATGTACCATGGAAATCTGCAATTATAGTCTTGGAAACTTGACTGATGATTTTAGCTTTGCTCTTGTAGAGTCCAGCTGGACGCAAACATATTTCGATTTGGCTTAATTCCGCGTTTGCGAGAGTTTCAGGAGTTATTTCAAACTTTTCCGACAGCGCATTGAAGGCCTTTATTGTATTTTTGTCAGTTGTATTCTGCGAGATTATCGTCATTATCAACGTTTTAAATGGATCATGCTGCGACTTGCTCCAAGTAGGTACAGTTAAGTTTCTTCGCAGGATTTGCAAGATCACATAAGCAAATGCGCCGGCCGGCTCCAAAACTCTATCCCCCGGATTAAACGCGTTAATTGTAAGAATATGCAAAGCTATAAACGCAGTTGCAGCGCAAAACAGAAAGCTACATTTATGCACCAATAAAATGAAAAAAGCAGCCCCATGTATAGATTGACCTTTTTCATGTTTCTTTTTGCGAGTGTAATGCTTTAATTGGGTGTAAAGGTTAAGTGTTTAGGGTGTATTAATTTTTTATTGGTTTGATGCGCAATGAGATCTTAGGGGGTTTTAAGGCTTGTTGAGTTTATCTACTGGTGTGTTTTCCAAGTTGCCTTTAGCTCTGAACTTGGCTTGTGCGTGGCAGTTAGGTTTTGATAAGGTGGAGTTTAATATGAAGTGCGTAGAGAGGGAGAGCACCGATTGCATATATACAGTGAGGAGGCTTCTTGGCGAGTATGGGTTAGAGTGTTCATCAGTTCATGCCGCAACCCTTCATGTAGAGAATGAAAGCGAAGTGCCAACGGCTATTTATTATGGTAAAGTTTCAGCGGATTTTGTTTATACACTTTCATCGCCTGTTCTCGTGGTGCATTCTAATGTGTCACGACGGCTGCCTACAAATTTGCGTCGTAGGTTTATGGCGCAGATTTTTGCTGAGATTAGAGGCTATGCTGAACGTTTGGGTGTAAGGTTAGCCTTAGAGAATTTGTCTTATGCTTCAAGCGGGTTTGGTAAAAATGTAGCTGAAATTGAAGAGATCTTAAATGTTGTAGATGATGGTTCAATGGGGTTGACGCTGGATTTTTGTCATGCTGAAGCTACTGGGCAAACTATGAATATTCTCGGGAAATTTGCTCGCAGATTGCTTAACGTTCATTTGAGTAACCGTGCGCACAGGCCTTTTGCTGGTGATTCACCGCGCTTGAACGAGTTTCTTTTGAAGCTTGAGGAAATCGGTTATGGTGGACCGTTGACATTAGAATTGAGCCCGAAGAGCAATTTTGAAGAAATTCTGAAAACTAAAATAATTGTTCAGAAAACGTTAAATCGGGAGTAGTGCTGCGGTCGTTTGGGGGGTACTGTGTGTTTTTGAGGCTTTTCTGTTGTTTATTTTTAATAGTTGTCAATTGTTTGGTTGCTAGGTTGATGGTTTTTAACGATTAGATCTACGTAAATTTTACCTCGCCACAGACTCTGAGGGTAAGAGCAAACACAATGAGGGGCAAGAGCAACATGCACCAAACCTACCAAAGACAAGTTATAATCACTTACTACTCGTGTGTAACCTGAAATTCAACAGTAGATATGAAATCTGCGCGACTACGCACTCGTAAAAAACCTACCTAAAGCGAATCCCGCGCTGTACGTATAGTTCTAAACGTGTCTTTGAACGCCTGTAGCACATCTTCAAGAAAGAGTGATCGAGCTCTTATTCTCTTTTGGATAACGCCTGCAGCCAAAAAACATGCACCTATGCATTCTGTTACTGGTGAAGGGTCAGGGAACACTATTAGGGCTACACCGATTTTTATCAACTTTGACTTGTTGCCAGCACGCCATAGCTTCTTTGCGGTTTCAACGTTGCTCAAAGTCCCGTGTAACGCGTAAAATAAGTCACTATAACTCTCACTTAGCTCACGCACAGCTTTTGCCACAGTTTTAGCATTTTCCATTTTCATCTTTGCACACGCCTTTTTGCTATAGAGATAAACGTCAAGCACAAAAACTTTAACAGGCAAATAGGGCATTGTCCAGCCCACTTTCTACGTTAACACGTGGCAACTTTTACCGAACTGCATTCATTTCAGTGCAGTGTAAGGCAGCGATTTGTCAGTAACAAGTAAATTCTGCACATTGGACAGAGCAATAAAAACAAGACCACTCTGATTTAGACACCAACTCCGCATACTATGCAGGTAATAGCCAGATTTTGAATCCAATCAAACTATTTCATGCATTAATTACAGAAAAATGATATGGAAAAACATGGGTAATAGAAGTGCCTGTCAACATCTACTTAAACAGTTATCCATTTGGGGTATCAATTTTTATTAGCGAGTACACGTCGTAGTTGTTACCAATTGTTTTCCTGCCGTTGAGATAGCCCAATTCTATTAAGAAGCCTATGCCGACGATTTCACCGCCCAACTTCTCCACGAGTTCAATGTTAGCCTTAACAGTGCCGCCAGTCGCCAACAAATCGTCGATAAGCAACACTTTTTGTCCACGTTCAACAGCGTCCTCATGAATCTCAATCGTGTCGCATTCGTACTCCTTCTTATAAGTCAAATCTACACACTTGTAAGGCAACTTGCCCTTTTTCCGTATAGGCACAAAACCCGCGTTCAACGCATATGCCAACGCAGCGCCAATAATGAATCCCCGCGCTTCATTTGATACAACGACGTCCACGGCTTTATCTCTAAAATGCTCAGCCAACAGTCTAATGCATTCACGGAAACAATGTTTGTCTTTCAGTAAAGGTGTAATGTCCCAGAAAACGACACCTTTAAACTCGGGAATCCGACGTATCTTCGACTTCAGATCAACCTTTTTGTTCACGATTTTGATCCCGTCCTCCTTTTTATACAAAAGCGTTTTTTAGTGCGCTACCACATTCGCAGTTACGTTCTTTGGGCAAACGCGATACTGCTTCAACAATTATGCGTTTTACGTTTTCGATATTGCCCTTCATTGTGCGTATAATGTCATCTACGCAAACAGGATGATCCTTCCACACGTCATAATCTGTAACAGTTGCGATTGTCGCATAGCATAATTCTGCCTCCCGCGCGAGAACACATTCAGGTACAAGCGTCATACCAACCACGTCAGCGCCCCATGCGCGGTACATTCGAGATTCTGCCTTAGTTGAAAATCGCGGTCCCTCGATGCACACGTATGTACCTGTACTATGATAGTTTAAGTCGAGATCTGTGGCGACTGATATTAATGTGCGTCTCACTTCAGGGCACATTGGTTCAGCTACTGATATGTGGCAAACTCGATTTTCAGTGTAAAATGATTGCTCACGGCGTGTCGTGCGATCAATAAATTGGTCAACAAACACGATTTCGCCTGGTTTGTATTCGTCTCTTAAAGAGCCAACAGTTGAAGGTGCGAGTATCCTTTGGACGCCCAGTTGCTTCAAAGCAAAAATGTTAGCTCGGGAATTTACGTCTGTTGGTCTTATTGAGTGCCTTTTTCCATGGCGGGGAAGAAACGCCACGCGTCTGCCTGCTAATTCGCCTATGGTGATGGTGTCAGAAGGTTTACCATAAGGCGTATCCAACGTAACTTCTTCTACATTCTTGAGCAATTTCGGATCGTAAAGTCCTGTGCCGCCAATTATCCCAATTTCAGCTTGCATAGGAAGTTATTTCTAACTGTTTGGCCTAATAAAATTAGCGACAACTACTTGCTTTAAAAAAAAGGCAGAGTTCACGTCGTTGGTGGACGCGCGCCAAGCTTAAGTGAAACCGTTATTGTTTCTCCACCTCTAACAGCAGTCACAGTAATCGTTTGACCTGGCAGCGTATTCTCTTCAAGATAACTTGAGAGGTCGTCTATACCCCTGATTCTAACACCGTTGATGGCGATTATGATATCGCCACCTACTATAACAGTTTCTGTAGCTACAGTAACCTGCCTTGTTCCACCTCGTAACCCTGCAGTAGCTGCTGGACCGCCACTTGTGACTTGAGCGATAAGCCAACCATAGGTCACGTTTACACCCATGACTTTTGCGATTTCATAGTTCATATCTGTTCCTGAGGCGCCTAACGTGGGGTGCTTATTGTAGGAGCCTGTGGTCACTAAATCTTTGATTTCCCGCAGTATTGTACTGGATGGGATGGCGAAGCCTAA
>JAWBOE010000019.1:0-32111 GCA_038826755.1 Bathyarchaeia archaeon
GAAGCAGGATTTGAATACGTACGCTACAGCGAAAAAGACGAAGTAGCTATATACAGGAAAAGAAAGTACTCTAACTCAGGGGCCGGTAGTCTAGCTCGGTTAGGACATCTGCTTGACGTGCAGAAGGTCGCCGGTTCAAGTCCGGCCCGGCCCACCATCTTTAATTTGTTTTCGGCACGTTTCTCTTTTTAATGTTCTATTTTTGCTGTAGTTGTGGGTTGTTTTGCTAAGTTTCGATGAGGTTTAAAAGTAGATTGGTGGCTAAGTGCAATCGAACGGCATAAAGAATGCATTAAAACGCTGTTTTATGCCATTTTGTGAGATTTTCGTTTCTATTACCGACAGTGCCGTTTTTGGTTGATGATAACTAGGCGATGTCGCACTATATGTGTGGAACAGCTACGTCGTTAATTAATACAATCTTTTTCCCTCAGTGCTTTTGTGAGAAGGCGATCAAACTGGTTTTTCTCCGTTGATGGTAGCGTTATGTAGTTGGAATATACCCGGAAAATGAAAGGAAAAATTAAAAAGTGCAAATTTGTACGGCTCGCGACCATTTATAGCTTTCCAAAGCCAGACATAACGTAGAATTTGGCGCGATGTAAATCGATATAGTAACAATCAGAAAAAGTAAACAAATGTTGCGGAGAGATTTGTTTCCCACTTTTATGGTGGCTGCCGGATTTTTTAGACTGTTCACTTGCCTAAATTAGTGGGTTCAAATCGGTATAGAACCGCGTTTTTTGCTTATCGGGTAGTGTACATAACATATTTGAAATTAAAAGTAACAGTTAAGGTATGTTGCTTTGTTTTATTGCTTGGTCTGATTGCACCAGTAGTTGTCCGTAGCTCAGCCGTGGCTTCAAAAAGGAGTATGCGTAGGTGAACCCTGCTTGCAGGGCAAAACAGGGAGGAGGGACACCATCACTCTGAATATTTTTGATGTTTGAAGCAGGGTTCGCCTACTCATTGCATTCTTATGTCTGCGTTTGGGAATAAAAGGAAGTGTGCATCCTTTTTGTTACACATAGTGCTTTTCAGTTTGAGCTTTCGATGGCTTTTTGAAGTTTGTTTTTGTGGTTTATGTGTCGCAGGATTTACGCACACAGCTAAAAATGTTCATTTTCCATTACTGTGGTTCAGTAAATGCAATGTGCATGTGCTCTTTACCGTGCCTTTGCTGCTTGCAGTTGGTGTGTTGCGAAGCATTTGTAATATTGTGGCATGGCGAGTAGCTGTGTTGCTGTTGCTATTGGTAAGTTGAATTGTTAGTATTGACTGTAAGCATTTTTTATACAGTGTTTGAGTGCGTTTCAGGCTGAAAATTACGTATTAAATATTGAGACAGAAGATATATATGCCGAGCAGACCCATGCTAAAACACAGGTGAAAATAAAACATGAAAAACTTGCTAAAGAACCGCTACGCCCTAAGCACAGTTGTAACCACGCTGATTATCCTAGTAATTTCAGTGCTACTCGCCAGCGTCGTAACATACTTCGCAATAAACGTCGTCAGCACCCGCGTTCAAGAAGAAAGCCTACACTTAACAAAACAGCACATTTGGCACAATGCAACATCAGAAGCAGGCACAGAAAGCTATTCACAAGCGTCACTAATGGTCATCAACACTGGCGGCAGGGACATAGTGATCGACAAACTCGCAGTGCGAGGACAAGAATGCCCATGGGATGAAACAGAGGGAAGCAACAAGAAATTTGTTCTCTACTGCATAACTAACGACCCTGTACAAGCAGACATGGCGTATGTCCCTAATTTCAATACTACAGGGGAAAACAAGGTGACATTTGGCTCTACAACGTACAGTTTCAGTGTGGCAAATAATGACTTGGTACTTCGATCAGGATACACAATGCTGCTTTACATAGTTAACCCAGACAGCATCACCATAAATGACATCGGCTTAACAGTAAGCATAACATTGTACACGGCACAAGCGATGTATTATAGAGAAGCAAACGTGCAAGCGGTATCATAGTCTATGTAAGGTTGAACCCATTTTTTTATGTTTAATAAACCCCAGCTTTTTCTTTTAAGCCAAAGATATGTGTAGGTTTTTTCTACGCACAAATTTACTTATCCAAACTTGGCGTTACTGGTTTTTCAGGCGAATAAAAAATGAGAAACATACTGAAGAACCGTTGGGCTCTCAGCACAGTCGTGACAACTTTGATAATTCTCGTAGTTTCAGTGCTACTCGCAGGCGTCGTCACCTACTTTGCTATTAACGTCACAAGCACGCGTGTGCAAGAAGAAAGTTTGCACCTAACAAAGCAGCACGTCTGGTACGGCAATGGTGAAGCGCAAGCAGCAATAATGATAATTAACACTGGTGGCAGAGACGTGGTCATCGACAAAATAACAGTTAGAGGACAGGAAAGCGTCTGGGAAAATGTCTTCTATAACGTTACCCAAGAGTCAATATCAGCTGACCTTCCATTTGTGACAGGTCTTGATGCAGAATCAGAAGTCGATGTTGGTCTTGATGACCCGTTGATATTAAGCGCCGCTACTGACGACCTAACATTGCGCTCTGGCTACACGATGGTGATTTACATTACCAGCCCAGACAGCATCACTGTTAACGACATTGGCCTGACAGTTGCAATAACAATCTTCACTTCGCAAGCAATGTACTATAAAGAGACCAACGTACAAGCTGTAGCTTAAGGATACTAAACCCCCCACCCTTCTTTTTCCTTTTTCTAAGAAAACCAGCATTTTCGTTCCATCTATTGCCTATCAGCACATAATTTAAGGAGGTAACATGATGCCTCACTCACTTTCTACAACGCAATGCGTATTTTACTCTTACACACAAATGACTTAATTCATTTTCACAAAACTCTATGTTTGGAAAAATGGTTGAGGAAGAGAGACAAAAATTTATGCCACAGAAAGCCACTCGTTTAATCGCAAAGTTTCATCATTCAAAAAAGGCATTAGCCATTCCAACAACATTCATAATACTATTTGTCACAACGCTAGGGCTAATAGCGATTACCTATTATTTTGCAGTTGAAAAAGTTAATGCAAGAGGCGTCACGCTCAAGGTAGCCTCAGCAAAACAGGACATGCAGGAATTCGGCGAAGTAATCTCGCAAGTAATAGGGCAACCTGGTTCAGCAAGAACATTTGAATTCAGCGATTCAGGCGGAAAACTTCACATTCAGCCATCAGCCAACACTTTAACGGTAAATATCACCGATAATGGAGACATAGCCGCCACAGTTTTTAACCAAGCCATAGGACAAGTAGTATATGAACTGCCTTATTCAGACTCCCCAGACACTGGACTTTTCTTGAAAGGCGACAGCCGCACAATCACTAATCAAAGCGGAGCAACTCAACTTTACATTAGAAGAGGCACCGAGCATGCTGAGATAGTGCTACGTTACCGACCCATAGCCTCCTATACAACTGCAGGCGTACAAGACGGCAAATTAGTGAACAACATCCGCATTTACATCATCAACCTGAACGCTTCAGAATCAATTGCTTTGTTCGGTAAATTACCACTAAAAGTTTGTTGTATCTCCACGCAGTTAACAACCACTACATACGAGCTTTCTTACATTCCTGAAACTTTAGTGCTAACTTCAACTTTAGACGAAGACAGCGGCCGAATTTCTATTCCACTATCAAGCACAGCCCAAGGGGCAATAATCAACATAGAATTAATCATCTGCAACATCACAATTCAAAAATGGGTGAAATAACCTTGCCATCAATAATTCCCAGTTACGTTTACACATTATTTGCGTCACTTATAGTAGGAACAATACTCATCTGTGCATGCGGAGTATCAGCCGCAAACTTAAAACAAGAAGCGGACAAACAACAACTCCTTAACATCTCAGAATATATAGCAACAAAAAGTTTAGAACTAATCTTACACGCGACGAATTACAACGTAACCTCAAACTTGCAGCTAAATATCCCTACACTTGCAGGCACACAACGGTACTGGATCCAACTTGCAAACGATTCAACCAGAGCCTGGGTTGAAACAGGATTTGGAACAACCCTAAACCCAAACACATACCGCATCTACATACCCGCAGAGGTAACAGCGGAAGGCACATACCTAAGCGATTTTGGAGTCGCAGCCTTAGAGTGCCATACGGTTGACGGCACTATTTATTTGAAACTTTCAGGAGGCAGTTAAAACGAAGATTGGAAAGAAAAAAACAGAAGAAATCAACCAAAAAACTCGCACTTCTGAAGAAGAATTACTCGGAAACTTGGGACTTAAAGGTTGCCGCATACCTGAAGGTCACGTGCAAGTAGATAACTACCCACTTAAGCCACCGTTCTCTTATGCGTGGATATTTCAAGACGAACAGGAAGGCAGCTACTTTTACGTTGTCGATGAACTTCCAATGACAATAGAAGAACGTGAAGCGTACAAGCGTTTGAAGAACATCTTGGAATACGAGCTTAAAGCGCCACGCGTTGATGAAACTCTGGAAGAATCATTCAAAAGGCAAGTTCCAACCATAATAGAAGAACACAAAGAAGCGTTACCAGTAGATGACCAGATTAGTTTACGGAAAATCCTGTATTATCTTGAACGCGACTTGATTGGATACGGCAAAATAGACTGCTTAATGAATGACCCCTACATTGAAGACATCAGTTGCTTAGGCGTAAACAAACCCATATACCTGTGGCACAGAAAATACGAAAATGCACGCACAAACATAATCTTCACAGACGAGGAAGAACTCGACGACTTCGTAACCCGCATTGTGCACCGACAAGGTAAACACGTCAGCATAGCGCACCCAATTGTCGACTTAACGCTGCCGGGAAAACACCGCCTTGCAGTGGCATTTGGAAAAGAAACAACACCCGCTGGAACAAGCTTCACAATCAGAAAGTTCAGAGAAGACCCAATCACAATCATAGACCTCATCATGAACGAAACTATAGACGAAACAATGGCAGCTTACCTATGGATGCTTATGGAAAGCAAAATGTCCGTGATGATTGTCGGATCCACAGGCGCAGGAAAAACCACTACGCTAAACGCCATAGCTTGCTTAGTGAAACCTGACTTCAAAATGATTTCAGTTGAAGAAGTTTCTGAAATTAACCTGCCACAAGAAAACTGGGTTTCAACTATCGCCCGGCCTGGCTTCGGCGCAGGCAACGAAGGCGAAGTAACACTTTACGACCTGATAAAGTCAGCGGTTAGGCACCGCCCAGCCATGATACTCGTAGGCGAAATCAGAGGAGAAGAAGCCTACGTACTTTTCCAAGCCCTAGCAACAGGCCACGGCGGCATATGCACCATGCACGCTGAAGACGTAGAAACCGTAATAAAACGCCTAACGCAGCCACCAATGAACATCCCACCCGGCATAATTCCCCTAATGAACTGCGTACTCGTCGTCAAGCAAGTGCGAAACCTGAATTTCGGGTTCATGAACAAACGTGCTTCAAGCAGAAAAATTGTTCGTGTCTCAGAAATCGATCCAACAGGCGCAATCCACGACGTGTTTACGTATAATCCCTCATCTGACTCGTTCCAGAAGAATCTTGAACAAAGCTACCTGCTCGATAAAATCGCCAAGAGCCTCGACGTCCCCAAAAGCGTTGTAATTCAAGAACTGGAAAGAAGAAAGCACATTCTACTGAAAATGGTGGAGAAAAATCTCCGCGACTTCCGAAGCGTACACAAAGCACTTTACAGTTCTCTGAATGTAGTTGAATTAAACGACAAAGAATCAGCGGGGAAACAGTAACTTATGAAGTCAAACGGCGTCATCAGCAAAATTTTTTCACATCTATCTAAAGCTGCCAGCGAAGAGAAGGAGAAAATCGAACGCGAATTACCTTTCGCTGTGATGATATTTACTCTGATGGCTGCTTGCGGCATATCAGCCTATGAAAGCTGGAAAAGAATGCGGAGACTCACATTCTTGCCCATGTTCAAGGCAGAAGCCGACGAAATTGTACGGCAAGTGGAAGTTCTGGGAAAGGATCCGTTAACCGTGATGTATCAGCAGTCCGAAAAGACAGGCTCAAAATTGTATAGAAACTTTCTATGCGGCTTTGTTTCATCCATAAGAAGCGGTGGCAAGGCAGTTGACTTCATGAAAAGCGAACTAAAAGCGATTTTTGAAATACGCAACATATCAATGACGCGTTCAATTGATAAAATCGCCACACTAGTTGAAGCATACACCGTTATGCTAATTGTGGTGCTCTGCACATACATACTTTTCGTGGTTTTCGCATCAACAAACGTCCTCGACGTGCTAACACAGAGCTCCCTACCCCTTTCACCTGTCATGTCATACATAATCGCGTTTCTGTTTATGCCAGTGCTTTCACTAATTTTCATACTGGTTGCACACAACATGCAAAAAAGCCCCTTCGAAGGACTGCAAGATCTATACAAAAAAGCCGCAATCTCAATTATTGCCGCTGGCGCAGTGATAATAGTTTTTGCTTTTGTTCCATCGTTGTCAGGAGCAATCGCACCACTCGGTTTGCCTGAAATTGCAACAATATGCCTGATCGCGGGGTCACTGTTCCCAGCAGTTCAATATCGAAGAATCGCACGAACCAACTACAATGCTGAAGATGCCATCCCCAGTTTCATAAGAGACATCACAGAAGCGCGGAAAATCGGTATTTCTCCTGAAAAAAGCATTGTCCAAGCTACAAAACGCAAGTACCAAGGGCACTTCTCCAAATTCATGGAACTAATACGCAGCCAAATAGAGTGGGGCGTTCCACTGAGAAAATCATTTGATAACATACGCCGCGAGATAAAAAGCTGGTTTGTAACCGTGAATTTTGCAATGATAGTTGAAACAATTGAAATTGGCGGAGACTCAACCCAAGCATTAGAAATACTTTCTGAATATAGCGAAAAGGAACGCGAAATACAGATAAACAAGAGGTCTTTGCTAAGACCTTACATTGTACTCGCTTTCATTTGGAGCGCGTTAATCGCTGTTACAACAACGATCGTGGCATTAACAACCTACTTGATGACCACTGTCGTCAGCGACAGCCTCTCCCCAGTGGCTGTCATGGCGATGACAAATCAGCTGCGAATGTTTTCTGTTGGTATCATTCTCCAGTGCTGGATTTCAGGCTTCTTTATCGGAAAAATCAGTGAAGGAAACTTCGGCGCAGGATTCCAGAACTCAGCAATGCTGGCGGCAACAGCCTATTTATCGCTTGTTCTATCGCAGCATTTTCTTTCAGGAATGTTTGGCATAACAATGGGCGGCTAGGAGGATCTAAAAAGTGCCAACTAGCTCAATCGACACCTTTTTTGCATGCTCACTGATAGTATCTGTTGCCCTCATAGCTACTGCATCCTTTGCTGGAACAATGCAAACCAGAATAGATAATCTGCAAGATGCACATAAGGATGAGTACCTTAGGACTATAGCAGAACAGATCGTGACGATGAAGGGAACCCCGGCAGAATGGGGTGCAAACGCTGCAACAATTCCCACAAACTTTGGATTAGCCAGCAACGCAGCATCATATTTGTACGAGTTGGATGTGGACAAGGTTACCAGATTAAACAGCCAAAACAACTATGCGCTGTCTTATCTCCAAGTGCTGCAAGCAGCAAAACTGAACAATATTGCCTTGGGCATATCTCTTTCGCAGATGCTTTCAATAAGTGTGACTTTAACTGCCAACACCACAGTAGGCGACGCAACCGCATATACGTTCACGGTTTCCATTACCTATGAGCAGGGACCAGTCAACGCGAGTTTGCATTGCTATGTGATTGCTAAAAATTTCTTGACAGACATATACAACACCACATCAAGGAATGGAAGTGGTTACATAAGTTTTCAGATTCCTAACTCATCAGCAAGTGCAGCTCTTCTAGTAGTGTTCGCTCGAGCCTCATTCGACGATAGACTAACTGCCTATACAGTCTACTCCTTTCCGCATCTGTCACAGGAACCAATGCCAAACAACACTTTCCTAGAGTTGAACCCGCTTAATTACACATTAAACGTGAACCTGAAAAATCCCGCAGTAACCGTCAACAAGCGTTATGCTTTCTCTTATGCTTATCAGGCGAATCTCACCGCAACATCGAACACTACCTACGTAGTGCCGGCTTTTCAGGACAGTAGCCCCATAGTTCTGGTCGTTTCTGGAAACAACGACACTGCATACTTCAATGAGTGGGCAGCATATCCAAGCGTGCCGTTTGAGTTCGGAGGAAGCTTTGATTCGGAGAAAAACGTGTTTGTGTACATAGTAGTGGTTAAAAAAACACTTTACAGGTTAACCATAAGCTTCGGAGATGTAGCGTAATGAAGCTGATAAGAGATCGAAAAGGGCAGATTCGCGTGATTGAATCACTTTTTGCTTCAATCCTGCTCTTTTCATCGCTTTCTGTGATTCCCGCGGCAAATGAGCATGTTCATAACTCTTATGATAAACTTTGCGGAACAGCCCAGAACCTTCTCGAAACTTTAGACAACGACGGCCAATTAGCCGCGCTGATAACGAGCACCAACTGGCTAGACGTAAAAAGGTGCGTGCAGTCTGTATTGCCGCCGACGTTGTGGTTTAACCTTACAATTTTTGATGAAAACATGACACGGATCAATGATACACCGATATGTAGTGGAAACTCATTCAGCGGCAACATGGTGGCATTTGATTACATCTGTGCAACTACGAACGGCAACTTTGATGTTTACATAGTTAGGCTTCAACTGGCCATGGTGGAGTAACATGAAAAATCAGGGGGCGCAACGTGCTTGTTCAGGACAAGTGCTCATAATTGTTTCTCTGATAATAACGACGATGCTACTTTCCACAGCACTTTATGTAACTGAAACCGAAAAAACTTTGCATCTCTACCAGCAGGAAATTACAATGCCATTTCCTTCATACAAGCTGGCTACGTTACATACAATCACCAACGCCTTAGCAAACATATCCAACGGTGGAAACCGAGCGGTTTTAACTACCAATCTTGATCGGCTTAAATCAGTTATTAACGCAAATTACTATGCGGCAATTCTTGAATTAAACTTTCAACCTATCAATATAGCGCCTTATCAGAATGGTATTTACATCGCGTGGGGCTCAAACGGTAAGGGCGTCTCCAGTGCGTGCGTCAAAGCCGTCTTTAATGCGACCAGCGCTTTAGAAGGTCACCACGCTGAATTTATAGCTAATGTTACTTCAGAACTCACTATTAGTGGGAGTTACAAGTTGCTTACAGGTGCAATGAAACAAGTTGATGTAGTCTGCAGTTTGCTTAACGAAGGAAAACCAGCATTAGCTCAGAACTTCACATTTTACTATGAATATGATGGGTCTCTCTCTCCTGAAGAATGGATTCAAGTAGTTTCGCCAAGCATTGTTGACTATGGAAATGGCACTTACCGCGTCTCGTTCACAGCTGAAACTAAACATAGAAACAATGATGTGCTGGTTTCCGTACACTGCCGAGATCTACGCGGAATATTCACTCGCGCCAACGTTACATGCATTAAAACATAATCTGCCTATTCGTTCTGCTATACTAATTCTGACAGCAACTGCGTAGTAGCAAAGCCATTCTTCTTCAGAATACCTCTAACTCTTCTTATAATAAGGCATTGGTTGGAGAATGGTGTTGTAAGCAAAACCTGCACTTCCATTCATGTTTCTTTTCATATACACGCTTTGGGTAGCTATGGTAATGTCGCAGTTTCCTCTTGACCCCAGCTGCCATGAGAAGGTTCTGGGCTGACATATTTCCCTACAGCAACCCAATCAATAAGAAAATATTTTCCTTCCATACCGCCATACCTGAAACCAAGATAACCAGTTGTTGCCAACGTTGTATCTATGACTTTTACCTCATGCAGATCATCTAAACGTCCTCTCAATTCACTTCCATAAAGTAAGAATTCACCAGTATGCCAATTTGCACCTACATTCACAACAGTTCCAGCCAATCCTGTCTTATACCCATCTACAGAGTAGCCATCTACAAACTTCCAGAGCTCCAATGTATCTCTTACAGCCTGATCCACACATTGAAATAGGTAAAACGTGTCCTCGCGTGGTGACATGGCAAAACACCCTAATGATGCAAGGTTAACTCCTGTTATAGGCGAGTCTTGCTTAAAATGGTACCTGATTCTGCCATCTTGCATCATGAATGAAGCAGTTGCTATTTGATAATTATCCAGAATTGGAGTCTTAAGAAAGTCGGAGCTATCAATTGACCAAATGCCGTGTCTCGCTGTCCACTTGTCCAAACTTTCATCAAAATCATCGAAAAACAAAAATGTGTTAGTGCCATTGCTTGTTGAAGTGGCAGCAGTGTTACCGTAGTAAACATAAATTGTTTGGTCAGACTTGCCCAAGTCTCCTGGTATTTTAACCCAGAAAACCGCATTATCATAATAAGTAACAGATTCCATCCAATAATCCAGCAATATAGAACCATCAGCAGCAGTAAAACGTATATCACCAAAGTCACTTTTACACTTGGAATTAAGGTAAACGTCCTCGCCTGTGTCTATGCCTGCGCCATAATGAGCTACAATTTTAACTTGATAGTTTGTGCCAGCGCCAACTGCTGAGTTAATTATGTGGCTCTTTCTATAAAGCCAATTGTCATTATCAGATTGTGCCGCGAGTTGATCTGTTGCTATGATTGTGTAGATATCTCCGTCAGCAGCAGTATTGACAAAACCATTTCTATTTGCATCAGACCACAAAACAATTATCCAGCGATGAGGGTATGCAGTGACGTTAGGGTAAATTTCCGTTTCAAAATATTTTCCTGCCACGTACGTGCCCTTCCATCCGAAACCGTAAAAGAGCATTACATATCTGCCATCCCCATCTTGATATACTTCAATAACAAACATATCCAAATTATTGTTTAAAGACGATAATAACAAATAAGCCCCAGCTATATCTGTGCCATTTTTAAGCTTAAAGTAACATGCCTCTGCATTCTGATGAAATTTTATTGGCGCTCTGTCTTTCACAGGCGTTTCTTCATTTTCAGCATAAGCCACAACTGCGTTTACAATTGAACCTCCAAAACATATCAACGCTGAACCAGGAGCCGCCGTTGATTTGCCACTTGTCTGATTGACAAAATCACTTTCTATATCCACTCCCTCTTTAACAGTTTTAAGTTTAGTATAAATGAATGCTGAAGCTGTCCAATCGCTAACCATAGCGGCGTTGCATCCATGAGGTTTAGGCGTCTGCTCTGAAGGATAGATTATACTTACATTATTAGACGCGAAAAGATCGTTGAAGTTGCTGATGTAAGCTTCTGTTTCACCTGTGTCGATTGCCCAGAGGAGCATGGATGTGTTAGTTACTAGAAAAAGAGAAATTAAAACGAGAAGTAATAAGCTTTAAGCCTAGACACTTAACGCGGCTAGACCGATGGTTGTATGTTATTATACGTTTTTTCTGTTGACTAGTGCTTGCTAATTTTAGAATATTATGTGTAGTGGATTGCGAAAAATTTTGATTTGAAGTGAAAGTCAAATACGAAGGCCCCCATTCAAAGCTTTATAATTTCCTTAATGATTTTCACTTCAAATTAAACGTGCGACGTGCGTAAAAAGGGTTTTTGTCAATTTTTCTTGACTAAATAGGCGTAATTTTAGTCAAATTTTCTTGACTAACGAGAACCTCGAGTGCCTTTGTATTCTGATACGTGCAGCAATATAAGCGATTCCGAAGGCATTTTTACCTATTTCAGATGGCAGGGCGTGGTCACGTGGGGCTACTTTATAACCGTGCAAATGAGAGCTGCTCGTTCTTACAAACACAAATAAATGGTGCTAAAGTTTGAAAAAGACGCAGAAGCATACCTAGCTGCATTAAAAATATGGAGTGTTAAGAGTTAGCATTGATTCATAAGTTATAAATCAGCACGCGAGGAAACCTTGATAATGGTCGAGAATGCAGCGGGATGAGATTCCCTGTTCCACTTGCGTGTTGTGGAATCAGGAAACGAAAGTTTCGCATGTGATCCCAACAAATGTGAACGGCTGTCTTACTGGTTACTGAAGCACTCTCGTGAATTCACAGGCAGCTTCAACAAGCCAGTGCAGTACGTTGTTTAATCTAGAATCAGTTTTTGCGCTTTCATCAACAGAATAAAATGGTGGCAATGGTCGACTTTTCATATAAATAAATATTTATTGCATTACGAAGGTTAGTTGCATTTAAATGAAAAATTACTTATGTTGAAACCGATAGAGATGTAGTTAAAATGCGATCGAAGCTCTATGTGTTGATATCCATAGTTTTAACGATTAACATCTGCTTAGGTCTTTCCTCAGCTAAGCAAAATTCAAATTATGTTGAAGGCAAGATACTTTGGGAAAAAACCTATGGTGGCAAAGGCGACGATCGCGCCTTCCACGCTGCACGCTTAGGAGACGGTTTCGCTGTAGTGGGCTCTTCTACGTCACTTATAGATGGTAAAACCACAGCGTGGATAATCCGAATTGACGCTGAAGGCTCAATGGTTTGGAATAGAACTTACGCTGAATCCTCAAATGGCGAGTTTAGGCATGTTTGCTGTTTGTTAGACGGTTTTTTGCTTGTAGGCAACCTATTTTCTCTTTCGCGCAACTGGGATGGATACATTGTAAGAACTGACATCGAAGGAAAACCAATTTGGAATATTACAGTGGGCGGAGAAAACGTTGACAAGCTTTTTTCTGCCATAGAACTTCCCGATGGTTTTGTGCTCGTGGGCTTAACTGCGTCTTTTGGCAATGGCGGCTCCGATGTTTGGGTGATAAAGCTCGTTGAAGACGGCAGCATCGTATGGAATAAAACGTATGGGTGGCAAATGGATGACGCCGCAAGAAGTGTAGCACCAGCAGGTGACGGAGGCTTTATAGTTGCAGGATACACTAACAGCACAGGACAAGGTGACTATGACTTTCTAGCCTTAAAGCTGAATTCAGAAGGAGAAATGCTATGGAACGAAACTTATGGTGGTTCGCAAAGCGAAAAAGCATACGCAATAACCGCCGTCCAAAGTGGCTACGTAATCGCGGGTGACACGCGGTCGAAGGGAGAAGGTGATAGTGATGCGTGGGTTATTAAAATTGACGCGTACGGTAACCTGTTATGGGAGATGTCTACTGGCGGAGCAGACTTTGATCAGCCTACGTGTATCACGCCATCAGCTTATGGAGGGTTATTGGTCGGCGGCTTCACCTTCTCTTTTGGGAATGGCGAAAGGGACTTTTGGCTCTTCAAAGTGAACGATGAAGGCAACGTGCTTTGGAGTAGCACCATAGGAAGAACCAAGTTTGAAGAGGCTTACGCTGTAGTTGAAGTAACTGAAACTGAATTTGTAATGGTCGGTTGGACTAACTCTATCGGCGCAGGGCATTATGATTTTTATATTGCCAAGCTCTGTGTTCAGAATAATAACGGTAACGATTGGCTGCATGAATATGCAATCACACTGTTAGCTGTAATTGTTATATGCGTGCTGCTTGCGGGTATATTCTTCTTTAGGATACAACGGAGCAAAAAACAAACTGTTAGGTTGAGGCAGAACTTAACTCAACCCATATGTTGATATTCAGTGGCAGTTTTTGAAGTTTAATACTGTTTCATGCGTTTGACAGTTTAGAGAAAAGCATCTGCAGAGTCCATATAAAAGCGGTGTAGTTTGTCCAAATTGCCATTGTCCTCTGCTTCTTTTCGCTTGAAGCACTTACTGAATCATGCTCGTGAAAAGCAATAAGCAACTCTTTCTTGTCCGAAATCATAAAGCAAGGCAGATTACTGCTATCCACAATTTTGCAGTGCTGTTTGTCCCAACCTATTTGTTGAAGGAAATAAAGACTTTTTGCAGAGTTATCGACGATCAATGAAATGGTGATTTTTCCTTGCTTCCTTTTTAATTTGTCAGTGAAATCGCTGTAATACAATTCAGCAAGGTGTTCTGCTGGCGCAAAGATTTGCAGTTCACTCTCAGTTTTCTCTAACAGTTCATTGGCCTTGAGAATTACTTGTTGTTCGCCTTCCAGCATTTGGAATAGCTCTTTTTTTGTGGTTTCAACTTTGTGCTGTGGCAGAGACATCCAGAGTTTAACTATGCTTGTTTTTTCTTTTTCCAGCAGTTTAATTTGCATTTTTTGCGCGTCTACAAGCAGGTCTATGGCTTTGTCTAATGGAACAGCCATGAATTTTAATGGTTTTTCAAAAACTGAGAATACTATACCTTTCTTTTCTAGGTCTCTCAGTATTCGGTATGTTTCTGTTCTATGAAGGGATATTGCTTCAGCTATTTCACCTGCTTTCTTTTCTCCGACTCTGGCAAGGTACAAGTATACTTTGATCTCATTTTTTAACAGTCCAAATCTCGCCAGTGTTTCTTCTATTGTGGAAAGCTGCTTGTCAAACGTATGATCTTTTTTTACGAATTTCAATGCACTGTTTTTTCCGTCATAAATTTTCAGGACGTCAGTGTTTTTTTCCATTGTGACTTGCATTGTGGTAATTCACCTTTTTGTTACACATTTGCGATTGCGGACTCCAATTCTGATTCTTTGTATATTATATTCTTGCGATTTGAAGCTATAGATTGACAATGATTCGAATTCATATTCCGAATTCGAATACTACGGGGTTAAACCGCAATAACACCACGCAAAGCACAGTATACACAAAAACGCTTAAAGAATAAAAATTAGCTACATTTCAAGCGCCGCTGCCGAAGCACTAACAAATATGCTCGCAAATTTCTTAATCAAATCTTTCTGCGTATACACAGCAGAATGCAACTTAAAGAAGTTACTCATCCGCTCAGTTTCCACACCTATACCAAAAACGAGCACACCCTTCTTAACCAGAGAATCAATACTCTCCTGCAACGCCAACGGTATATTTGGGTAACCATACGGCCAACCATCTGAAATAACAACCAAACAACGCTGCTCATCAAACCTCTTTAACAAGACTTGCCCAGCAAGCTGTATCGCATCAGGCATAAAAGTTAATCCTTCAAATCTTAAACCACCAATTCTCGCCCTAACTTTACGGGTGTAAGCTTCTGTACTGTCCTTTAACACATAAAATTTATCACTAAAAGCGAAAAACGTCCATGAACCTGGATCCATCAACAACTCTTTTGCCGCTTCCGCAACACAAATAGCTAAGGCTCTAGCCCATTCGCCCTTAACATGCATACTAGCACTCACATCAAAGAGTATTGTCCACGCGTAACTCCTGCTAAGGTACTCATCCTTAAAGAATACATCTGTGGCTGGTTTCTTGCTGGCTATTGCTTGAATCACCGCTGTCAAATCTAGTTGCCCCATCTCTTTGCCTGGGTCTTCATCTAAGGCGTCTTGTGCTACGCGTAAACTGTCGAGAAGCCGTCTGCTTCCGCCTTGAAGAAGAGATCGCGCTCTGAGATATTGTGTGTAATCTTCATTGGGAAAACAAATATCCTTAAAGCGCGTCCAAGATGCAGTTTCCTTTATTCGGGATAGGATCTTTTCTTCGCGCACCTTTTGGTAATGTTCTGAATCAAAAGCTTGCAGGGCTTCAATTTCTTGTTCTCTTCTCCAACACGCGTCAATATCGCTATTTGCTGGCACTGAACCGCCTAGTGCCTCTATTGATTTTCTAAATGAAGCTTCAATTTCAAACTCCGATGGCGCACGTGCACTGCTGAAAACACTGCATGAACCAATACGTTCAGTATAAGGCAAAGATGGAGCTTCAAGAAAAGGGCCAAAAGGCGACAACGTTTCAATTACAGTGTTTGCATAATCCGTAAGGACTTCATCTAATTTGATTTGTTCACCTGCCAAAGCACTCATGAAGGTATCTCTCAGTGTGGATAGTTCAACAGTAAGCTTATCTAAGATTTCTTTCTGCTCTGTGGCTAATTCACCCTTTATTGTGCCAACATTGATTTTGGACAACAATGCCGCCATTAGCCGTGTTGAAGGAGTTAAAATCCTATCAGCGGAAGTAATTTTTTGAAATGCCAACGCGTTTGCATATGCAAAATCAATCAAACGGTCTGGGTACCATGCCTGAATATACGCGTTTACACAAATGTCACGCACAAGAGTTTCTGCAAACTTAACAATATTCGAGCCTTTAGACAAGGGCGGCAGAAGGATTTCTTTAGGCAACGGAAGCAACGTATGAGTTGTCAGGTGCAAAACTGCAGCTCTAAAAAGACGTCCAATTTTAGCTTTTGAATTATTGTCAAGAGGTAACTTGTACCCTAAATAGAATATTTGCCCATCCTCCAACAGCCGTGGAATGGGCAAATTAACCGTGAAACCAAATTTGTCAGGCTCAATAGAGGGCTGATCAATTTGAGAATTTGGAAGTATTCTAACTTTCATTTGGTCTTTCTGAAAAGACGTGACCCATGCATATTCAAGAAATCCCATGACAATAACCCTGTAGTGCGCTATCCTGCTACTGCGGCTTGGGAAATACTGATTCTACGATGCGTCTAACGTCCTCTTGAACCTCTACGTTATCGCTTGTTAACGCGATTATTGTTTCTTCAGCCGCCTCGTTGGGCGTGTTTCCATCATGAATCAATGTTGCCCAATTTATCAAGTCACCCAATGATGGACCATACGGCAAATCGCCTGCTTTGTACTGTCTACGCAACTCGGCACCTACTTGGATAACCTTATAGGCTGTGTCTTCATCGACCTTTGTTCTTTTTTTGAGCAATTGCACTTCGAGCGGCGAAATCTTCTCACCGACACTCGGAAAGTCAAAGTTTATCCAGACAGCCATTCTCCGCCGCATAGCCGCGTTTAACGGTTTAGTTCCTGAGAACTCTGCTGAATAAGGGTTCATACTGATTATCAAGTAACCAAACTTATGTCGCTCAATAACTTCGTTGTCTTTTTCGTTGAGTACAAGGTGACCCCTTGTATCAAGCACGGGGTTAAGTCTAGTAGCTACATCTTGCTTCATCATGTTGGCTTCATCAAGATACATAATGCCACCCAATCGCAGCCATTGCGTCAATAAACCATCAACCCAGTTTTCTTTTCCTAAGCCGATAAACCGTCCAATTAGATCGTAAGAGGATGTCTGTAAGCCACAGTTGACTTCCCAAATAGGTAGACCGCAGAGTTCAGCCACCAAGTATACTATGTGCGTTTTGCCTGTGCCTGACGGACCTATTAGCGCACACTGCTTGAAATAATAGAGTGCACGTACTATGCGTTCCACGTAATGCTGTCCGTTGTCGATATACTCGGGAGTGTTTTTGGGAATCATGCTCTCGAGGTGCGCGAAACTGTAATTGGGGTGTAGGTCATACTTTTGGATTTTGTATTTCTCGTATAATGGTGATTTGGACATGGGGCGTTCTTTGTTTATGGACACTGTCACTTTGAATCTGTCGTGTCTTACAGAGGCAACTTCCTCGACGCGGCTTACTTCATAAGTTTCTCTCAGCCCTTGATGTCCATAACTCAATAGAACGTCACCTCTGTTTGTGTATTGTTGGTTTTGTATCGGAATATAAATATATTATGTATTACTACTTGATATACATGCTCTAGGCATAGTACCATTAATACACCAAAAACAACAAAACACGATACATACCGCACTTATAACCAAAAACATCATATAAATGCCACCACCAGAGGCGTAAAAACAGGAATATTCACTGACCATACTACCGTCTAAAAATGTAAAGCCTATATACAAACAGAAGACTACGCACACCCACTCAATAATTTATCTGCAAAAGCCATTAACCTTTTATAATATTCAACTAAAGCATGTAAGTAAAAACTAAGACACACAAGAGCTTTTCTTTTTTAAATGCCCTAAGCGAGAAATTGATCCACATTGACTCAAGAAACAGTAGTTAAACACGATATCCCTGAAATCTCATTGAAAGAAAATCAACATGAAAAGAGAACCCCTGCTACTATTCAGGAGCTTGTAAGCTCGCTCAAAAGTGTGGCAGATGACATTGGCCAAATAAACGAATTAACAGCTGAAGAAAAACTCTTGGTCGCAGAGTTTTTCAAATCGCTACTAAAGTTAACTCAGCCCTTCGTTACATCAATACCTGTCGACACGGCTGTTCTACCTGTCGAGATTGGAAATGTCATCCAAGCTTATATTGATCCAACAGGACACTTGGCACTCCTATTTCAAGACGGTCACATGGAACTCAAAAACCTGAGCGAAGAAAAAAACCGCGACTTGATGATTACCATCGTAGAAGAGATAACGCCTAAATTCAAAAATCTAACCAGCGCCCAGAAACGCCGAATAGAAAACAGGATAAAATTCCTGTCAGCTATAACCAAAGAGATGCAGCGGATATCTGATGCTCTTTCGACTGTAACGTCTGATGAGCAGGCCTAGTCATTCACTGTGGGGAAAGGAAAGCGATAGTAACTATTCATCTACATTCGTCTTTTTGTCTTATTTAGTATTCCGAGTTGTGTGGATTTCTAGTTTTGCTTGATGTTAGTGTTCTGTAATGAAGTTAATTAATAGGGTATCTCAATACACAATATTTTTATATTTTCAAACAGACTAAAAAACCAAACTACGAAACGAGGCAACAAACATGGGATCCGTCCTAGTAGTAGACGACGCCTCATTCATGCGGGCAGTACTCAAAAAAATAATCCTGCAATCAGGACATGAAGTAGTCGCCGAAGCAGCAAACGCAGACGAAGCCATACAACAGTTCCAACAAACACAACCCGATCTAGTACTAATGGACATTGTGATGCCACCAGGAACAAAAGCAAAAGATGGCATCGAAGCATTAAAGCAAATACTTGCAGTAAAACCAACAGCAAAAGTAGTTATGTGTAGTTCAATGGGACAGCAAGCACTCATAGCTGAAGCATTGAAGTCTGGCGCAAAAGATTTTGTCGTCAAACCTTTCCAACCTCAGAAAGTAATGGAAGTACTTTCCAAATACTGCTGAGGCGCTACTGTTGCAACTTAATACACTCAACAGCGCACCACAGAGAATGCAATCACTCTATCTAACCAGCATACCAAAAGAGCAGAGCGTAACGGCAAAAACATACGTACATGCTGAAACAGCGTACTGTATAACTATAGAGAGCAAGGCAGAACTAGTATTGGAGGAGGTTAGAGTGGGGATGGCGGAGATGAAGGTTGAAAATAGACCAGTTGAACTCGTTACAAGTGTTGGATCATGCGTGGCAGTTTGCATGTATGATCCCGTGAGCAAGTGTGGGGGGTTGACTCACGTAATGCTACCTGATTCCTCCATCGCCCCACAAAACCTTATACCAGGAAAATTCGCAGACAAAGCTGTACCTGCATTAGCACAAGCAATCAGCGAGATAGGGGGAAATAAAACGCGGCTTTCTGCTAAAATAGCAGGCGGCGCCAACATGTTTCCCACTGTGATAAAAAGCAATGGTTCAACAATAGGGGAGAAGAACATTAACGCGATTAAAGCGGCGCTGGCGGCACACGGGATTAAGTTGATAGCAGGAGACGTAGGCGGATCACATGGGCGCAAAATCATATTTAACGTCTCTACAGGCGTCATGCGGGTTAAAAAGTTTAATGGAGAAGTTAAGACATTATGAATGATAAGAGCGAAAACAAGAAAGATATGCAAAATAAGCCGATTGATCTGGATATACTCCTCGAGTTAGGAAGTATAGGTGCAGGTCACGCTGCGACATCTTTATCGGAACTTCTTCAAGAGCATGTGGCAATCGATGTCCCCAAAATTCATGTGTTGCCACCACATTTGCTGCCGGAATTTTATAATAAGCATGATGCACCAACCACCGCCATCTACATGCAACTTGCAGAAGCTGATTGTGATATACTTTTAATGTTTGAAGTTGACGAGGCAAGAAAAATTGCTGCCACAATGACTATGGCGCCTTCCACCGATGAGGTTGATGCGACAATGGAAGCCTCAGCGATACAGGAACTTGCGAACATTTTGCTTGGCTCCTTTTTAAGTGCGATTTCTGATTTTACAGGCGTTAATGTGGTTCTAACTCCACCGCAGCGTATGGTAGACTCTTTTGACGCCATATTGGATCATTTCGTTATTAAACAATCCTTGATTTCGGATGAAGTTTTAGTTTTTGACATTCGTTTGAAGCGTGCGAGCAGCGATGCAAAATCAATACTTATGCTATTTCCTGGGAAGGAGCTTCAACTTTTGCTTGTTCAGAAGTCCAAGGAAGTTTTGGGTTTAGAAGTTGAAGAGCGTAAAGGCTCGGAAATGTTTTGTCCAAGTCCAATGCACATTGCGGCTATTAGTGATTCCCAGTCAAAAATGAATACTAGCTGAGTGTTAGTTATGAGCAAACAAGCAACAGATTCAATTAAGGCATACAGTTTCGCTGATGGCATTTCGGATTTTGATGTGCTCTTTGAGATAGGTAACATGGGCGCAGGACATGCAGCAAAAGTTCTTTCGGACATTTTACACGAGCCAGTTATGGTGGAAGTGCCACGGTTGCATTTAACTGAGCCACATCTTGTTCCTCAATTTTTCAGCAAGCACGATGCGATCGTTGCGGCTGTTTTTATGCAGCTGCGGGATAAACCGGATTGCGATGTAGTTTTGATGTTAGATGCAGGAGAAGCAGAGCACATAGCGACTTTAATGTTGAGCATTACAGAAAGCGAGCAGATTGATGATGAGATGAAAAGATCCGCGGTAGAAGAACTTGGCTCAATAATGATATGCTCTTTTCTTAACGCCATAGCTGATTTCACGTTAACCGAACTTGTGCCTAACCCGCCGCAGGTGATATATGATTCTTTCGATGCGATTCTTGAGAGTTTTCTAGTGAAGCAGGCTCTTTGTTCCAATTTAGCAGTGGTTTTTGACACATGCTTTAGGCGTTGCGGCAATTCAGCTGAAGGCTGTTTAATAATGTTTCCCAGCGAAGAGTTAAGAAAGACTTTGATTAATAACGGCAAGAGATGGCTGGAAAACCTGCAAGACTCAAAAGATAAGCAAGATTTAAACGTAAAATTGTAGACTCTGCAAACGGAGCTACAGCGATATGCAGGAAAAGTCGCAAGTGGCCATGGGTGTTGAAGAGTTTCTTGAAAACATAGCATTCAAAAAATTGAAAAGATTGCTTCAGGAAACGGCTGGGCTTAACTGTGACGGTTACCGTGATGAATATCTCAAAAGACGATTTGAGGTTCGATTAAGAGCAACTGGGAATAAGACTTTTAGCAGTTACTGGCGCTACTTGAAGAATAATCCTGCAGAGTGTACGCTTCTATTAAATGAGGTAACAATCAATTATACTATGTTCTTCAGGGACATGGATGTGTTCGCTTTTCTTGAGAAGAAAATTCTTCCAAGTATTCTACTTTCTAAGGTGGTGCGCATTTGGAGCGCAGGTTGCGCCACTGGCGAGGAGCCTTACTCATTAGCAATTCTTATCCATAAAATCTTAGGGCATACGCTTCAAAATCATGAAGTTATAATATTTGCTTCAGACATCGACAAAGACGCTCTATCCAAGGCTACTGCTGGCTTATACACCAAGAAACAACTGCAAAATCTCGAAGAAAGAACGATTGACAAGTATTTCTCAAAAGAGGGCGAACTATACCGCATTAAGGATTTTGTTAGACGCTTAGTAAGGTTTGAGCAGCGTGATTTAATGAATCCACCTATACATAAAAATGTTGACCTCATTCTGTGTAGAAATGTGATGATATATTTTTCGAGGGAAAGCCAGCAGCTAATTCACATGCACTTCTACAACGCATTGAGAGAAGGCGGCTACCTTATCATCGGGAAAACTGAAGTTTTGAGTGGCGAGCCAGCTGAAAAGTTCCTATGTACTGACGTTAACTGCAGAGTTTTTCAGAAGCCTATTCAGGCACACAATGTTCTTGCATAGACAATGTCTTCGTTATTTCACGTTTCATGTTACCTGTATTTTTGAGTAGAAATATTTTTTACAAACAGGCTGTTTCGCAGACCTGCTGTTTTGAGTGTAGCTAAAGAGACACACTTAACCAAAATAGGAAACGCCTCAAGTTATCAGTTCAGAATGATGATCAAACAAAGTTTACAGAAGTGCATCTTAACCTACAGACTATGGGCGGGGAACTGCATTGGATCTGGATACAGCACAATATCGAGAATTGTTTATTGAAGAAGCTAGGGAACATATAGATACGCTTACGAAATCTCTGCTTATTCTGGAGAAGGAACCTGACAACATGGAAGCCTTAAATACGCTTTTCAGGTCAGCACATACGCTTAAAGGTTCCTCAGGTATGATGGGGTTTAAAGATTTTCAAGAGCTTACGCATGCAATGGAAGACGTTTTTGATGGCATGAGACGTGGGAACAAACCAACAAGTAACCTCATCAACATTATACTTGAATGTATAGATGCGCTTTCATCAAGATTGGAGAACATAAAAAATAATGTTGAAGAAACAATTAACGTTGAAACCCTAATAGGGAAACTTCATGCAGCAACGCAATGTTTCGCGCCTAAAACCACTGAAGAAAATTCAAGCATAGTAACTCCGGATAACAATAACAGCGTTATATTGGAAGATGCCGATTTAGACGCAGTCAAAAAGGCTGAAGCGTTAGGCGAACGCTGCTATCTTATAGATTTGATGTTTAGTAAAGACTGTGCTTTCAAAACTGTTAGAGCAAATATGGTTGTGGATAAAATAACTTCGTTGGCTGAAATAATCCGGACGTTTCCTAGTTTAAAAGAGCTCGATGAGGCAAAGTTAAATGGTGGCTTTAAACTAGTTGTTACCAGCAAATTTAATGCACAGGAACTTGAAAACTGTACCAACCAAATTTGCGAAATAGAAAAAGTAACAGTATTTCCTTACGTGCTTATTGCGGCAAACAAAGATGCAAAATCGTGCGCTCAATCATCGGAAGAGGCTAAAATTCTTGCTGAAACGCGCGCTGCACAAACAGTCAGGGTCAGGTTTGATCATTTAGACAAGCTTATGAACTGGGTTGGCGAACTCGTAATAAACAAAATTGCTTTGCTGCAAGTAACCGCTGACAATAAAGATAACAGTTTGAAACGAATTATTGAAAACATTGATAGGCTAACAGCTGACCTGCAAGACCTCGTCATGCAGGTGCGGATGGTTCCTGTTAGCCAAATCTTCGATAGGTTCCCAAGGCTGGTGCGGGATCTCTCTCTGAAAAAAGGCAAAAAAATAGACCTAATCATGGAAGGAAGAGAAATCGAAGTGGACAGAACAGTACTAGATGAAATTGGGGAGCCGCTTATACACCTGCTCAGAAACAGCATAGACCACGGGATAGAACCTGTCGAGGAAAGGCTAAGAGCCCAGAAGAATCCAACAGGAAGAATTAGGCTATCAGCGCAGAGAAGTGGAGATCACGTGATAATTGAAGTTGAAGACGATGGAGCTGGAATTGATCCTGCAAAAATCGCAAAAGCTGCAGTGAGAAAAGGGTTCGCCACTGAAGCTGAAGTTCAAGAAATGAGTAAAGACCAGTTAATCAACATGATTTTCCTGCCTGGCTTTTCAACAGCCAGCGAAGTTACTGATACAAGCGGGAGAGGGGTGGGGATGGATGTTGTTAAAACGAAAATTACCGCTTTAGGCGGCACTGTTCATTTAGATACGCATGTGGGTAAAGGCACCAAAATAAGCATCAAGTTGCCGCTTACTTTGGCAATTATTCAAGCAATACTTGTTAATGATTCAGGACAGACTTTCGCCATACCTGTAAGTCAAGTTTCAGAAATAGTGCGCGCAAAGAAAAGCGAAATTCGATCACTTGGAAAAACTGACGCCATCGTCGTCAGAGATCATGTTATTCCAGTTGTTCACTTGCATAAGTTACTCAGACTGCCTGGCGCAAATGAAGAGGACTTGGAACTTCTAATAATATATTTAGGCGGCGAAGAAGAAAAACTTGGCTTAGCGGTGGATTCTGTCATCCGACAACAGGACATTCTGGTGAAAGCCCTGAACGGCGTTCTGTCTGGAATCAAAGGTATTAGCGGTGCAACAATTCTCGGAGATGGCCAACTTGTGCTCGTTTTAGACATGCCACAGCTTGTAAAGCAAGTTGCTCACTAAACAAAAATAGCAAAAAAAACGAGGCATATATGGATTTATGTATAAAGTAACCATGCATTTACTACCTTCACATATAACATGCCGCATTAGGAACATAAAAAATGCATAAACAACATTTTCGCCTTTCATCAATTCTAAAAATTGTTTCTGTCACATGCAGTCGAGGTGGCGCTTTTTGTTAGATAAGAATAATTTATATTTGGAAGTCGAATAATCACAGATAAAGATACACCTTTCATAAGCATCAAATAAGCGTTTTCTAGATAGGCACTAAATAAAATCAGGTGTGACAAATGGTAGCAATGGATTATGCAAAAGGTTCGAGAGAAGAAGTGCAGTTGCTGACGTTTTCCCTTGACAATGTCTCCTACGGTGTAGATGTGCATCAAGTGCGGGAAGTCAAAAATTTTGAAGGTGTAACACCTGTACCGTATGCGCCACCTTACGTCAAAGGAGTCACCAACCTTCGCGGCGAAGTAATTCCAGTAATAGATTTACGTAAGCGATTCGGCGTAAACGACAAGAAAGCAAACGAAGACACAGGTATCATGATAATCGTTCAAGATAAACATCCAGTAGGTATAATGGTAGATTCCGTTATGGAAGTGCTCACCATCTCAAAAAGAAACATAGATTCAGACGCACATGGCTTAATAACTGGCGGTTCAGACGCGGTAGTCGGCATCGCTAAACATGATAAGGACCTCATAATTCTTTTGGACCTGATGAAGATCGTTACGAAGAAGGAAATAGACAACATCAGTGATACTGAAAAAGAAAAACAGGCTCAGTTGCAACGTGAACAACAAATAAACCCGCCAATCGCAACATAGCTTTTTATCAATCAACTCAAAGACTTCGTTGCTCAAGCTTTTACAGAAGGGCAGTGGAACGCTGTGATAAGGGTACTAGTTGTTGATGACTCGTTATTCATGCAAAAAGTGCTAATTGACATTTTACATTCAGACAATCAAATTTCAGTCATCGGCACTGCCCGAGACGGTGAAGAGGCGCTTGAAAAAATCGCAAAGCTACACCCAGACGTTGTAACACTTGATATTGAAATGCCACGTATGAACGGGCTTACAGCAGTAAGAAAGATCATGGAAACAAACCCTGTTCCCGTGGTAATGATCAGTGCCCTAACACAGAGAGATGCACATTTAACACTCAAAGCATTAGAATTCGGCGCAGTTGACTACGTCCCCAAACCGTCAGGACAGATCTCGCTGAACATGGATTCAGTAAAAGAGGAGCTTTTACAAAAAGTAAAAAACGCTGTCTTAGCCAAAGTAATACAAAATAAACCCCTCACACATGAAGAAAGCGAACTTGCAACCCCAAAAGAAAACGATCACGTGATATCAATCGCGGCATCAACAGGTGGACCACCCGCACTAACACAAATCCTAACAGCACTACCTCCAAAAATGCCGCCAATCCTAATCATCCAACACATGCCCAAAGGCGTGACAAAGTTTTTCGCCGAGGAACTAAACCAAGTTTGCAAATTCAGAGTCAAAGAAGCAGCAGAAGGAGACTACATCCAAGAAGGCACCGCCTTAATTGCACCAGGCGGCTTCCACATGACAATCACAAAAGAAGGCAAGATCACGCTTACCAAAGATCCACCAGTAAATTACGTTCGTCCATCCGCAGACGTAACAATGATTTCCCTAGCTGAAAACTATGGCAACAAAAACATCGGTGTAATCCTAACAGGCATAGGCGCAGACGGTGCGAGAGGGATAAAAGCCATAAAAGAAAAAGGCGGCACAACAATTGCACAAAACGAAGAGACATGCGTAGTATTCGGAATGCCCAACATGGCCATAAAAACAGGATGCGTCGACATAATAGCACCATTAAACCGCATACCAAAAGAAATAGTTACAGCCTGCACCAAACAATAGTTCTAGCAACAAAAATATTCTACTCAGCAAAAATTAGACACTAACAAGTATGATTCCAATTCTGAATACGAATTACCAAACATCATTACTCCCCCTTCATAACTTACTTATAATAAAACCCCGAATCCACAGTAACAGGTGCAACCGAAAATGCCCGACGAGACCCAGGAGAAACGAGAACTTGAGAAAAGAATACTCATCTACGAGAGAGAAAACAAACGCTTAAATGCAGACAACAAAGAACTAAAAGACAAAATAATCACTATATTAAAAGGTGCTATAGAAAACGCTAAAAGCGTCGCAGCAAAAGCCGATTTAGCGATACAAAAAGCCGCCATAATGGCAGATGTCGCATACAATGCGGAGAAAACCGCCGCAAAAGTCGCTGAAATCTCAATGAACGTATCAGAAGCAGCAGGCAACGTAGCGAAAAACGCAAAAGAAATGGGCAACGTAGCCAACAACGTAGCTACAAGTGCAGACAACGCCGCAAAAGCAGCCCTAAAAGTGGCTGAAATGGGCAAAAACACGGCAGACGTATCAAATCAGATGTCAATCGGCATGCAACAAGTCAGCACTGCATCACAGCAAGTTGCCGCAGGCGCACAAAAACTAGCAGAACTCGCACAAAACGCTGCAAAAAGCACCGAGGCACTCAAAAAAGTCATGGATGAAGCAGGAGCAATTGCACGAGAAGCATCAATCGTTACTGATGAAGCGTTAAAAAAATCAAAAGAAGCCAACGAAAAAGGACAAAAAGGCCTTTTAGCGATAGCAGCAATCAAAGATAACATTGCAAAAGTTTCTGATGCGGTTTCAGCCATGGTTAATTCGGTCGAGCAAGTTGGGCAAATGGCAAACTCCATATCAGACATAGCAGGTCAGACCAACATGCTTGCTCTGAACGCTGCAATTGAAGCTGCAAGAGCAGGCGAAGCAGGAAGAGGATTTGCCGTAGTCGCAGACGCAGTTAAAGGTCTGGCTGGTCAGTCAAAAGCAGCGGCTAATTCAGCAATAAACCTCGTTAAAACAATTAAGGATGCTGGAGCCCAAACCAGCATAATTACCCAGCAATCTCAGGCTGGTGCAGTAGAAGGCATCAATGTTGTCCAGGCAACCATCAAAGAGTCTGAAGGAATAGCAAAAATAATGGATGAGATGACCAATAGAGTTAGCAAACTCACAAATGGTGTTGAACGTGGATTAGATGCATTAAGCTCTGTGGTCAAGACAATTGAAGAAGTAGCAAGCATAGCAGAAGAGAGCTCCTCAGCTTCAGAGGAAGCTTCAGCAGCTGTAGAAGAACAAACAGCAGCGGCAGAAGAGATAACAGGCATTGCAAAGGAAGTCTCTAAAACCGCTGAAGAAATGGCAAGGATAAACCAGGCTGTAATTGGCAACGCAGAGGAAGTAGCGAAGCTTGCATCGAACTTGGCAAGCATTGCAACAAGTGTAGAAAACTTCGCTAAAGAAATTTTGGCAGAGGCAGAAAATGTGGCTAAAACGCAGCACACGGTCGTAGAAAATGCTACTGAGTTGGCTGAAGTTGCAGAGCAGATGACAAAGGAACTGGGTGAATTAGTTGAGAAGCGCACGCAATTACTTAACGAGTTTCTCGCAGAAGGCAGTAGAAACGACGTTGAAAAGCCTTCTTAAGGGTATATGTTAAAATGGCCAGTAGAACCGGTGAAGCCAATGGGCTTCGCCAAAATTTTTCTGTTAACTGTTAATTTGACATGTTAGTTCTCAATCTGGAAATTACGAACGCTTTCTATGGTGAATTAGTTTATTTGCTTGCTTGTTATTTAATCAAAAATTTTAGGGTAGCATTATTTGACTATTTGCCTTTGATATAGTATGTAACATCTTGGATATACAAAATCTTATCTTGCTATCTCGCTTGAATGATAACCCAAAAGGCTGTCTATTTGGGTCTGCGAGAATAGGTAATGTTGAGGTGAATGTGTTGGGAACCGAAATTCGAACTTTCACGACGCTAAAAGAGGCATCTGAGTATTTTGCAGACCAAATTAATCAGTATAAGGTTTTATTTGAAGATTACAGTCAATGGTTAGGTTCACTTCTGAGGAGTTGTGAAGAGACACATAAAAACGATGAATGGTACAAAAAGTCCATAGAACTACAGAAGAATCTAGCAGCACAAGCAAAGAAGATGCCAGTTCCTAAAGAGAGCGTAAAAAAGGCTTCTAACAAAAAGCATGGTGGGAAGGGAAAAAACGTTGAGGCTCCAGTTTGGATTGAGTCAGGTAATCTTTCGCTTTCCTCAACCGAGCAGGCACAGGCAGAAATACTTTTTGAGGCAATAGAGAAAATTAGTAGCAAAATTCAGGAAATTGAGAGGTCGAAAGCTATTCTTCAGCAACTTGAGCGATTAGGGTTGGGATTAAATGTTCACTACATTGTTTACATCGAAGATGACGTGCCCAAAAAACTGGTGCTTCGCGTGAAGGCTAGTTCATCAGCTGATGACATATTCAAGTTTGCTACGGAATTTTCGGTGCAGGCGCTTTTCAACAACTTTGAAGGATAGAAGGCAGCGATTTAGGGTCTGCAAAAGTTAAATATGGAATGGTTAAAATAATGTAGGGGAATCGGTCATCTGCCCAAAATATTCCGTTTCAGGTGTAGTAGTTTCTATACAAATAAGCAGTCTTCAAGCTGAAAGGGTAGGATATGGTTCGCCTACTGAAGAGCTTTTCTTTGATGTTAATGCAAGGCTGGAAGAGCAAAAGAAGAGCCCTGATCAAGTTACGCTTAGTTTTAACTTATCCATAGCGACTAAACCTAATGTAGTTAAATACTTAATTACTGGCACTGTAACGTTGGAAGGCAAATCAGATGATATAAAGAAGAAACTGGAGATTAACCCGAAAACCAAGATTCCACAGATACTTTTCGCGGTTTACCAGCATGTTTTCAACTCAATTTTTATGTTGTCCTCAATTCTGAATGCGCCTTACCCACCGCCAGACTTACTACATCCTATGGCTGAAAAAATCCAGATTGTCCCAGCTAACTCTCAATCGCAACACGAAGAAGCAGCTACTCTAAAACCCGAGCCTAGCAGTTCTTCAGCGCAGCCAGCGGCAAGTATTCCTGAAGCAAAAGCGTAGGTGCTTGCAGAAGAGGTGCAAAAAAAAGTTCAGCCGGGTTTCTTGTTTTTGATGGTTAATTCTTAATTGAAGTTTACTTTTTTAGAGTTATCCTCATGTTGAGTTTTGCCTGCGGTTGGTTATTGCGTTGATGATTTTTGTTGATTGTGATTGTATATAAATTGTGCAGATGAAATGTTACACACAACATTTAAATTTGTTCTTAATAAAAAAGAGTAACTCAACGCAATGCCCAGCTGGAGAAAACTATGAAGAGTCAGTGCGTTTCAGATTTGGATAAACGAACTATCAAGAGTTTTATCGATATCCTGATTTTAAAGCGTTTGAAGAAGCAGCCATTCATAAGCGGCTATGAAATATTAAGGTACTTACATGAAGAATTTGATGTTCCTTTCAGCCCAGGAACGGTGTATCACGCGATTTATCTGCTTGAGAGAAAAGGTTTCGTAAAAGGAGAAGGTGACGAGTTAGGTAGGATCTATTGCCTCACAGACGAGGGAGAGAGAATGCTATCTTTCGCTTATAGGGTTAAGTCTCAGATTCAAGAGCTCATTGAAGAAATACTTTCTGAATAACGAAATTACCACTTTACATTTTATTTTAAAAATAACATGTTACTATCCAGATAGTTTTTTAAAATCTAATTAATGTTGGTCATATATGTCTTGTTTTATTAGAAGACGTTTAGAAGTTTTAGAGCGAGTATCAATATTGCAATAACTGGGATTATCACCATAGGTATTTTTGCTTTCGATACAGATGGGGCGTTTTCGCCTTCTTGGATTTCGTATTCTTTAATTTCTTTGGTTTTAGTGTCTATTTGTACTTTTGCAGTTTTCTTTTCAACTCCCATCTCTACAATGTAGGTTTCGCCTGACAATGTGACTTTCATTGCGCGGAGGTTCCTTTTGTAGCCTAATCGCTTCAAGAAATCCGCTGTTATGGCTGTTGCATTTTCAGCGTTAAATCTTCCTGTTTCTTCGGGAGTAGCAGACATGTTTCTTCTGCAGAAAGTTTTTATGTTCTAATGTTTTAATGGGTTATGAATTCTAAAATAGTATTAGAGATACGTTTTTAGTTGGTTTATGGTTGTTGTAGCATGTTTGACATTACCGTTTCCGTTTGATTAAACATTGTGTCGGTTTGATTGAGTATCCGGCTTTCTAAATCTCGAATTTTGTTAAACTGTGGAAGATCGCTTATCTGTAGTACGTTTTGGAATACGCCGACAGCGTAATCTATGACTATGCATGTGAGTATAACAGTTGAAGTGATAAGTAGCAGAGTTGCGAGAGTTGCCTGCATTCCTTTCTCCTCTACAGCACTTTAGCTGTAGAGTTTGTTTTTATAGGTAATTCTAATTGCTGGAATATTTCGGTTTTAGAATATACGAGCTTGGGCATTTTTAGACTGTTTGGTTCCAATAATAAAATCTGGCGTATTTGTCTGTGACTGAAAAAGCTGGGTCTTCATAGATTATGTCTAGTTTTAAACCGTACCGTTCGAGAAGTGTTTGCGTAAGGTTCCATATTTGATGGGATTTTTCATCTGGCCCCCAAAAGCCCCATATTTTATCGTCTGGATGTCTCATACCCCATGCATAGTTATTAGGCAACATTAATGCAGCCTCAGCTTGACTTAAGTCTGTGATAGTCTGTACGTCTTGTTTTGTTATAATACTGTTCCAGAACTTTTTGAGCACTTCAAAATGCTCATCTGTTAGAATCCCGTAAGGGTTATCGCCTATTTTTGGGTAGTTGAATATTATTACATATTTTGCACCAGCTCTATATGATGTGAGTATTTGCTGGTAGATGTTTTCGCTGTTATCAATATATGGTGGTTTATCGTATTTCCATGTAATTATTGTTCCCCAAGTTTTGTTTTGCACTCGTGCTGCACCTCTAATTAACGCTATTTGCTGGGTTATGCTGTGGTTCCAGCCGAGTTGTGCTAGTATGACATCGTATCCTCCCTTGTAATCCCACCAGTAAAGCGCGTAGTCAGAGGTGAAGCTGGTTATTCCGGCAGTTTTCCATTGTTCTGGACGCAGGTTTCTTCGAATCATATTTGTGAACCATCGTGCTTCTCTGCTGTAATCTCTTGGTGTGCTGCTGTTTGTTTGTGTTTCTTGATATATTCGGCATAGTGTCCAGTTTGGGAAGCGTTTGCTGATCATGCTAAATTCTGTTGAAGTGAAGTATTCTGTCCAGTTATAGTCAAGTTGGATTCCTCCTGGTTCGTCGTCGTAGTAGACTCCTAAGAAGTGATTACCCCATCTTGTTTTGGCGTTCTTTAGGAGGGGGAGTTGCCAGACAAATGTGCTGTCGTTGTAGGTTGCCAGGTTTAGTATTATGTTGAGGTTTTTCGCCACTGCGTAATCGCATATTTCTTTTGTTGCATTTTCGTTTCTACTGAAATTGAATGACTGTAGAACGAAAAGGTTAGTGTAGGTTTTTACTCTATCTATTAGCATTTTTGCTTCTGCTGTGGAGTTTCCGCAGTATGTAACGCCGATGTAGAATTGCTTTTGCATAATGTTTTCATTGGTTACTGTAGATGGGATAAGTAAAACTGCAATAACAATAGTTAGAGCGGTGAGAAGAGTGAGTATGAAAATCTTCGTCATTTGGCCTTTCCTTCAAGTTCTAAAGTGAACTCGCAGAGTTTTGAACGTGTAGCGATTGTATTTTATGAGCTTCAAGCAAATATGCTTTTTGTGTGTTTAGTGATCTTACTTAACCAAAACGGATAAAAACATGAGCTGTATCCTTGAAAGCGTTTAATGTGGAGATGAGTGCATGCCGTGTGAAATACTTGATGTGGAAAAGTTTGTAGCGTTAAGCGCTAAGGCGGAGTATTGTTTGGTTAAACGGCTTAAGGACACCGTGAAACTTAAACTTCGTACAGCGAGTAGGCTTTACACGTT
>JAWBOE010000020.1:0-31718 GCA_038826755.1 Bathyarchaeia archaeon
GCAGTTTATCAAAAACAAGATCAACTTCCTGATAAGCTTCCATAAACTTGAACAGTTTTTCAGGATTTTCTTCAAAAAAATCTATCGCCTCTTCCACAGTCATGTAAGGCAGCCCTGCCAGTTTAAAAGCAGCTGCTTCTTTTCTATCTTCTAACGAACCTTTAGACTGCCCTAAAATTTTAGCAATTTTTTGCATTCTTTTCTTGCCAATCTTTATCGGTTCAAGAGTAAAACCTACCGGCATCCTCATTTTTCTCTTCAGGTCCTTGTCCGCCAGCCTTTTAAGATAGCCGACTCCAGGCAGCTCTAAATCAAAATCTTCAATTTGTTCACATGTCATACTATAACCATGATTTTTAAGAAGAGTGTTAATAAACTTTTTTTCAAGCACAACGGCTTAAGCGTTAGTCGAACGTTTTTTCTGAAATAGTTCTTCTGCTATATGCAGCTCTTCCACAGTGTTAATGTTTACAGCGACCTCATAGCGATCTATAATGTAAACTGCGTCATCCAATTCGCCTTCGCTGATTTTGCTGCCGTCGATAACGTTTATGCCTGCAGGAACCACATGGACATCACTTATTTCGAAATCGTACTCTACACCTAAACCAAGCTTCTCTTTCATGGTCACAGGCACAACAACCGTAAGAGCAGGCTTGCCACACTGCTCGAAACGCATTACAATAGCATCGATTATTTCACCCGTCACGAGCGGCAAATCAGCACCTATCGCCAAAACGGAACCAAGAAAAAGTTTTTCTACGGCGTACCTCATGTCAGAAACATAATCTTTACCAGGAGTTATAACAACCTGAACGGGAAACCTTGAAACGTACCTTGCTGTTTTAGGTGTAAAACTACTTACAGCAACAACTACATTGTTAACCTTCTTTGCATCCAGCAAAGCTGTAATAACATGCTCGATTATAGGCTTGCCTGCAACACGCAGCAAGGGTTTCTCCTCTGAAAGCGCCATTCGTGCGCCTTTACCTCCAGCCATAACAAGCGCAGTTACACCCATCCAATCACAGCCAGTAAAACAACTAACACAACCATTCGTACAAGCTCATTTGTGGCTCCAAGAACATCGCCCGTTACACAATTAAAATGCCTATGGGCCACACCAACCAAAACCAAACCTGCAATCACAGCCGAAAAAACACAAACTAAACCAGCCAACCACAACAGAGACACAGCAACCACAAAAGAAAAAGCAAAGGCCACAACTAAACGTGCACTTCCACCTTTACCGTGCATAGCATCCATAAAAGGCGAATTCATACCTTTATGCCCCGCTTTTCCAGCCCACGTAGCCACAACCATTGCAAACTTAGCCAAAGCTTCAGCCACCACCAGAGACTGAACCAAAACAGCTGCATCCAACTCGGCAATAGCAAAAGCCGTTACCAAAAGCGTCACAATACCCAGCGTTAAACCGCCAGCGCCAGTAAACTGGTCATGCATAATCTCAATTTTCCTCTCTGCGGAACCATGCGCCATAACACCATCACCAAAATCCAACAACCCATCCATATGATGAAGCCCAGTAATTAGAAGCAGCATCGCCAAGGCCAAAGTACCAACCACTAAACTGGGCAAAAACCAAGAAATTACCCAAGCAAACAAGCCAGCCAACAACCCAACAAAAGCACCAACCAACGGAAAAAGAAACATACACCTCGCACAATCAACCAAGCAATCCTTATCCATAGCAACAGGAATAGACGTAAGAAACGAAAACAGGTTTTTAATCTCCTTCAACATCCAGCCTAGTCACTTCACACCCATCAGCCCAGCATAACTACGCTCAACCTCAAGAAGTAACATTTCTGTAGACACAGCACCACTTAACTTAGCCATAGCCGCAATAGAAGCACCGCCTGCCCCAACACCTTCCTTAACTATGCCCTGCTCATAAGCCCTTAACCCGTCAAAACGCGAAGAACTAAAATCCAAATTAGCCGCCAAAACAGGCACATCAGCAATCTGCGACACAATACCCTTAATATCCGATGTCGCATCACACGCAACCCACCTTGTGGTACCAATCGCAACATTGCATAAAACATCCTCAGCCAAAGCCTTAACAACAGCCAAAACAGCAGTCATCTGGGTTCCACCAGCCATCAAAACAGGCACATATACAGCAGCGCCGGCAACCAAACCGGCAAAAGCAGGCATCATGGGATCACCCACACACGCAACAGCTCTAAGAGGATTATCTGATAAACTGCCAAAATGTTCACCAGCCGCAGCTAGCCCAGCTCTCACAGTTTCAACTTTCAACCCATGAGGGTTAGCAGGCATACTACTACTAACTTTACCCTCAGCATCTATGCCCATAGCCAACAACACGCCTAACGCGGTCGTCGTACCACCAGGAATACTCTCCCCAATAACAAGATAATCCACAGCTCGCGCTAAATTCTCACCAGCCAACTTCGCACGCTTAAATACGTCCTCAACATTCTCTACAGCATTACCACAACGAATATCCTTTCCAGGCAAGCCGCCCAAATCCAAAAAAGGCACATAAGGCTTAACCCTCAACCCACCGCTAACAACCAAAACAGGAATATCAGCCAACCGCACAGCAGACATCGTAATCAAAGCTGGAGTCGGAATGCCCTCAGGCGTCACAGGTACACCGGCAATACACTTACACTTACCCAACAAAAGCAACTCCACATCCGCAGGTGGAGTATAATCCGTGAACTCAGGATACTTGCCCGCTGCAGAAATTCCAGGAATTTTCGCAGTTTCAGTTGTAGCAATTGTGCACACAAAGAGAGGTTTTTTACCACTTATCTCATCAAGAAAAGCTTCACCTTTCAACTCATTATGCACTAGTAACACATCATTCTTCTCAATCAAAACCCAACCCTTCACGCTTTCTGTTTGACCTTAAACCGTTTAATCTCTAAGTGGCCATAACCATTTAACTTTGTCTTCTCCGCCTCAACAATCTCAATACTACTTTTGAATATTGGACCATCAGTGACGAACGTGTGAAACTCTCCGTTCTCACCACATGGATCCACGCCAACTGGAAGCTCACGTATAAACTGCGCATTTAATTCCCTTCCAAGCCATTCTAACCCCAAAACTTCACGTTTAACCCTTACTACAGTTGCCTTAAAACCTGCATTAATAAATTCATCTACAATTTCCATGGTATTACGGTGCCACAACGGCTTCACAGGCTGTAGACCTACTTCTCCACATACACGATCCAGCCAACTTGCCTCATGAAGAGCAACATCATAAACATCACCGGTAACAAGACCCTCAACACCTCTTTGCTTTAACTGCAACAAAGCGTTTTCGAAGTCCCGTCCATAAGTGCTTGGAGAAGTTACCTGTTTAATTATTGGCACTCCAATAGCTTGAGCCTGAGCATCAAGTAGCTCAGAGTTAATTAAGTGAAAATTTGATAGGCCGGCACTTTCCATCATAACCAGAAGCCATGCAACGTCATAACCCTCTTTAATAGCCTTATAACAGGCAAAACAACTGTCTTTTCCACCACTCCACGATACAACAACCTTCATCTTTCTGATCCCCTCCACTCTTATTCTTCACGTACAACACTTTTCGAATATTTAAGCAGTTTTGCTGTAGCACTATCCCCATTCGCTGATTTCTCCGCGGATATGCGAAGCAATTCCAAAAGTTCTTTCTGGCTCTTAACTGAAATAGCGCCTAGCTTTTTCAATTTAAGAAACAACCTTGTTGCTTTGCCACCTGTGAAATCGCGGCTTGCAATAGGTATTTCGTCAATAAGAAATACTGGAATTCCACGCTCCAAAGCCGCTTCTGCAGCTTCCAAATTCTGGTAATTACCATGACCAAACGGAACTGACGTTAACACCACCATACTTGCCTTGCTAATCATCTCCAAGTTGGTGCTATGTGTTTTCTCAGTTATCGGCGAAAAAGGCGCTTCAGTAGTAACCGGAATTCGCAAAAACTGCGCCGTTTCAAAATCAGTATCAAGCACGTTGAGAACGCCAGCTGTAACACTGTAACCTTCATCCAAGAGAACCTTCATAAGAGCGGCGCCAGTCCCAGCACCACAGATCAAATGCACAGCACACTTCCTATCAGCCAAAGGCTTTTGAGGAGATAAAGGAACAACAAACACAGAATTCGTAACTAAATTCCGCTGCACAATAGCATCTACGTTAAAAACACCACGAATATTCTCACTTGTTAAAACCTCGGCGATATTGCCAGCTGCAAAAATCTTACCCTTCCTAAGCATTATAGCCGAAGTGCAATATCGCGCAGCCAAATTCAAATCATGAAAAACCGCTAAAACAATCAACTTCTCATTGACACAAAGCGACTTAACAAGATCCATAATTTCCAACTGATTAACAATATCCAAATGCGTCAAAGGCTCATCTAACAACAAAATTTTAGGCTCCTGAGCCAGGGCACGCGCAATTATAACACGCTGACGCTCACCACCACTAAGCTCATTAATTGGACGCTCTGCAAACTGCCAAGTATTAGTCAGCATCATTGCCTTCTTTGCTATAGCTATATCCTTACTAGTTTCCATTTGGAAACGCTTCAAATGCGGATTGCGTCCCATTAAAACGACATCTAACGCTGCAAAACTGAACCCGATGCTACTGTCCTGTGGCACTACAGCCAACTGCTTAGCAACATCTACACTTCTAAGGGAATAGATGTCTTCTTCGTTAAGCAGTATTGTGCCCCTATGCGGTTTAAGCGTCCTACTAATACTTCTAAGTAGAGTAGTTTTTCCTGAACCGTTAGGTCCCAGTATACCAACAAAATCGCCGTCCTTTACAGACAAGCTTACGTCCTCCAAAACCTTAACAGAGCCGTAACGACATTCAACGCCATCAACGCTTAAAATCACCAAAGACCACATCAACCTCACAAAGAATAACTCTGCTTCTTCTTCCTGAAAAGAATAATGAAAAACGGTGCACCAGCTAGCATAGTGATTATGCCAACAGGCAACTCAAGTGTCGAAGCAAACGGCGTTGCAATAACTCTTGCTATCGCATCGCAAACCACCAAGAAAATTGCGCCAACTATTGTTGAAGTTGGGAAAAGAATGCGATGATCAGGACCGATAACGAGCCTAGTAATATGCGGCACCATCAAACCAACAAATCCCACAAGTCCGCTTAGCGAGACAGCAGCAGCAGTTACCATAGAAGCGAAAATCAGAAGCACTTGCTTAACGTGCTCCACGTTTACACCTAAATGTTGAGCTTGATCTTCACCTAACGAAAGCAAATTCAGGTCCCGTGCATAAAAGTACATGACTACTGTGCCTATTACTATGAATGGGATAACTGCCCAGATGTCCGTCCACAAAACATTTGAAAAACCGCCTATAAGCCAAAAAACTATCGCGTGGAGTTCATCACCAGCAATGACTTCCAGAAGTGCAACAACAGCATAAAGGAAAAAGTTAACAGCTATACCACATAATAGCAAAGTTGTTACTGGAACACGTGAACCCACACGGGAGATATTGTAAACTAAAAACATGGCGAAAAGTGCGCCTAAAAAAGCAGCTACTTGCACAAGGCGTAAGCCGAAGAATGCAAATCCAGCACCGAACAACAGCGAAAAAGAAGCACCAACTGCAGCCCCAGCAGATACTCCTAAAATGTAGGAGTCTGCCATCGGATTTTTGAATACACCCTGATACACTACGCCTGAAGCAGCTAATGCAGCACCAACTACAACGCCAGCGATTATTCGTGGCAATCGTATTTGAAGGATGATAGCAGCATCTCTGGGCAAAACCAGTGATGAATCCACATGATCACCCACAAATGGGAGCTGCTTGCCTATTATTGCAAGGATTTTATCGAACCCGATTTGGGCGTAACCAACGTTTAATGATAAGATAACTGTTACAATTAAAGCTATAAACAAAAGCAGAACTACGAGTTTCCATCGTGACGTACGTTTAAAATATGTAGTTTCAATCGCATTGTCACTCATAGCGTTCACACAGAAAAAGTGTGGGTTGTTTAAAAGAGTTCTGGATGAATTGCTTTCGCTAATGCCTCAACGGCGTCGGCGACTCGTGGTCCAGCTCTTGAGAGCGTGTCGGAGTCAATTGGGCATATGCGGTTATTTTTTATGGCGTTTACTGTGTTCCATCCTGGTCGTTCTTTTACTGCGTCTATGCTTTTCCAGAATAATTCGCCTTTGCCCATTCCTTCTTCTGGCAGTATTATCACGTCTGGGTTTCGTGAGATGACAGCTTCAGCACTTGACTGGAAATATTCTAAGTCCTGATCAGCGAAGAGGTTTATGCCGCCGGCTTTTTCGATGAGTTCGTTTTGCCACGCTTTTGCTCCAGCTGTCCATAGTGACGTGGGATCGTACCATACCTCGTAGTAAACCTTTGGTTTGATTGAGGATACCGCTACTTTGTCGACTACCGCGTTGATTCTGTTAGTGATGTTGTCAATTAGGGCTTTTGCTTCAGCTGTTTTGTTTGTAGCTTTACCTACGAGTTCAATGTTTTGCAGGACACCACTGATATTGGCTGGATTTAAGACCAGGACGCTGTAGCCTAGGTTCCGTAGAGTTGTTACAGTTTCGCCTTGTACTCCAGCCGTGGCTAGGATCAAGTCTGGATCAAGTGAAGCTATGACTTCCATGTTTGGGTTATCGAAGGCGCCTATGCTTGTCATGTTACCTGCCTCGATCCATGCCGTAAAATTATATGGGTAATTGCAGAAATCGCTGACTCCTACTATTTTATCATCTAACCCTAATGCGAAGGCTATTTCTGTGGTGCTTGGTGCGAGTGAGATGATTCTGTTGGGGAAAGAGTACATTTTTGTAACATAGCCTGTGTCGTCTATCAGATTTTGCAGTGCTACAAGTTCTGGAGGGAGTTGTCCTTGATAGTAAAGTAGGGCTGCTGCCGAGATTATTATGGCGATTAGTATTATCGCGGCAATTGCATATTTTTTGTTCATTTTTCTCCCTGCTGTTTGGATAAACCATCCAAGCTTATAAAACTTCCGAAAAGCGCATAACACTTAAAACGAACCGTGTCATAAGAGAATTGTTGGTTGGATATGACTTTGGAAAAGCCGCCATTGTTGGAATATCTTGAGAAGAAAGGCATAACATTGAAGGATCTTGTGGACACGGCGCTTGAGCTTTTTGTGCCGCATCCGGGTTTGGAAACCGAAGAGGCTGCTGCTGAGTTGCTGCGGGAAGAGTTTCTTGACGCGTTGTCTGATGTAAATGTGGCTACGTTGGAAGTGGCTTGTTTTCGTGCGCAGGAAGACGCGGAGAAAGGGTTGATTCCAGGGTTATCAGTGGAAAGATTTATGGGTCGTCCCGGACTTGTTGCAGATGAGTTGCTTGGCTTGGCTATTGCGAATTATCTAGCCGGGGTTAGGGGTGTTTTTGAGTTTACGAGGTTTGATCAGGCGAAACCTGGGATTTTGAAGAAGCTTGGTCCGTTGACGAATGATGCTATTGGTGGTTTAGTTGCGGGGGTATCTTCGAACATGTATACGCGTGCTTTTAGAAGTAGTAAAGCTGGCAGAGTTTGAGGATTGAAAAGTTAGTTTTTCTGTTGCTTAAGGAAACTTTTCGTTGTGGTTGTTGAATTTGGAAAAGTCTTTAATATGCAGGCTCTGTATTTAAAGCGGTTAAAGTGTTTCAGCTAAGGTTGTAGGTTTTATAATGGCGGCGAAGAAGAAGAGGAAAAGTTGGAAGGAACAGCTAAAGCAAATACAGTTAAAGCAGCAACGCTTGGAGAAAGAGTACATAGAGCAGGGGAAAATTGCTAAAAGGAAACCGCGGAAATTGCCTGTAGGTAAGATAATTGTAGTTTTATGTGCGGTTTTGTTAGTGCTTGGGTTTTACGGATTGTTACAGTTTGCTCAGACTATTGAGTACCACGAGGATGAGTTGCAGCATACTATACAGACACCTCCACCATCTGAGTCAAGTGGAATAATGTATATCACGCCACAGGGAGAAGTTTTCCCCTCTGATGCGCCTTTGGTTAGAGTTGGAGATAACAAGTACGCTTTGACAGCTGATACGCGGGACACTATTAAAATCTATAAGGATAACATTGTCATTGACGGAAATAATCACACTATACAGGGTGCAGATGAACTTGGTTCTATAGGGATAGACCTGATAGGCAGAAGTAACGTTACAATAAAAAACATTAGGATCGAAGGTTTCGAAAACGGCATTTATTTAAGCGCTTCATCCAATAATGTTATTTCGCAAAACGAGATAACGAACAATTACTATGGAATTTACATGGGCGTTTCATCGAATAACAATGAGATATCAAGAAACAAGATAACAAATAGTCAAATGGTTGCTGTTTGGGTGATAAATGCTTCAGGAAACAAGATATCTGAAAACACAATAACCTCTAACGACTACGGCATTATCGTGAAATACTCAAAGAATGTTATTATATTCAAAAATTACATAGCGAATAATAACATGAGTGTTTACCTATATGAGGCTTCAAACAACAGGATATACTATAACAGCTTCATAAATAATTACGAACATGCTTCTTGTTACAATTCGACGAACAGTTGGGATTATGGCTATCCAACTGGCGGTAACTACTGGAGTGATTATACAAAGAAATATCCTGTTGCAAAGGAACTCGAAAGTTCAGGATTGTGGGATACGCCATATCGAATTGATGATAAAAATCAGGATAGGTATCCTTTAATTGAACCAATGGTAAAATAGAAAAAGCCGTTTTGCATAAGATAATGGAAAATAATGAAGATATAAAATGCAGCAAATTATGCGATGGAAGGCACAATTTTTTCGTGATATGCTTTAATAATAACGTTTTTACCTATTTAGTGCGCCTTGAAATAGAGGCAAAAATTCACCAATGCTAATACAGGAAGTAATACTGGAAAATTTCATGAGTTACGAATATGCTAGGGTACCGTTTAAAAATGGCGTAAATGTTATTTGTGGACCAAACGGTGCAGGTAAATCCTCTCTACTCCTAGCGATTTCTGTAGGCTTAGGACAATCTTACACTGAGCGTTCCAGAAAACTCAGCGATTTAATACGCTGGGGAAAAGACCAAGCACGGGTAACCCTAGTTTTGAATAATAGCAAGCACTGTGGGAAACGACCAGTACCAAAGTACGCTAAAGATCAGCTTTTTCTTACGAGAATTCTGCGGCGGGATGGCAAATACTGGTTTGAGCTCGAAAACCACGCTACGACAAAGCAAGATGTTGAGCGAGTTCTCGGCAAATTCGGCATTGACCCAGATAACATGCTTATCATTATGCATCAAAATATGGTAGAACAATTCTCCGTGCTCAGCAACGTAGAAAAGCTTCGCATGGTAGAGGCAGCTGTCGGTTTAGAACCATTCCGCGAAAATGTGCTGCAAGCACAGCATAAGTTAGCGCGTATCCTCAGCCAAGAAGAGTCTGTAAACAAGCTTTTAGAGTCGGCTGAACAGACACTGAATTATTGGCGGGAACAGTACGAGAAATATCAGGAGAAAAAGCAGCTGCAGACTAAGCGGCGGTTTCTTGAACGTGAATTGGCATGGGCAGAAGTAGAGCGCCGAGAAAGTATAGTCAGAGAATTAGAAGCGAACATGCAGAGAGAACAACAAAACTTGACGCACATTGAAAAAGAATCACAAAATGTAGTGTTAGAGCTACAAGCTCAGCAAAAACAGCAGGAAGAACTAAAAAGTGAGCTAAAAAGCGCCTTCAACGAACAAGTGAATATTGAACGAGTAATTGCTAGAAACGAAACAACAATCGCTTTATGCCAACAGCTGCTCATGGAAACATCAGCATTAAAACAAACAATTTACGAAGAAGGCGATAAACACGGCCTCAAACTTCTCAGAAGGGAAAACCTGCAAGAACTACTGGAAAATTCCCACCAACAGATTTTAAAGTTAAGTGATAAACGCAAGGAAAACCAAATGCGGCTACAAAACACAGAAGAAGCAATAGAAAAAATAGCCACCGCTATTTTGGACAAACGAATCCAATTAGCTTTAATGAAGTATCGCCGAGAAGACATTTTGGCAAATTTAGAGCGAATCAAAGCATCGTTAAACGATGCAAAAACAAATTTAAACAATGCAATCACTAAAGCGGAACAAACCGGAGCAAGAATAGCTGTAACGAAGAGCATTATGCAAATTATGGATGAGCTACACGTTACTGATGGACACTTGGCTGCGCTTCGGGATGTATCAGAGGATATTGAACGCATGTACGAATCTTACTCTAAACTTTATTTGGAGTTAAAGGAAAAGGCACGTTTGACAGCTGAAAACCGTTCGAAAGCACTTGAAGAAGTCAAAGTGCGCATGGATACATGGCGTAACGTAATGCAAAACCTAATTGATCGAGTTAACTTAGAGTACCAGAAAATAATGGCGCAAGCACTTGCAGTAGGAGAAGTTCGTTTATCAAATGGACATGACATCGAAACGGCAGGCCTAGAAATTCTGGTAGGTTTCAAAGGAGGCAAACCTGTCACGTTAGATGCATATACACAAAGCGGAGGCGAAAGAACCACTGCAACAATGAGTTTTCTTTTAGCACTACAGCAGCACGTGCGTTCACCTTTCCGCGCTGTCGATGAATATGATATTCACATGGATCCAAAGAACCGCGAAATGATTGCACGCATGTTACTGGCAATGATAAAAGACGCAAATGCACAGTACCTCGTGATTACACCAAGTCAGGTTACTTTTGCACAAGAAAACGCGAACATAATTACTGTACAAAATGTTAACGGAAAATCAGTAGTGCGCGAGGTTGCATAATGATGCTGCCAGATAAGGAACAGAAAGAATTAGGTAGAGAAAAACTGCAACGTATCATTGAAATGTGCAACGCCATTGAAACGCATACAGTTGACCCTTTCTCGCTTAACGTTGACGACTTGATTCACATCGTCAAAGAGTACTTTCCAAAATGGGTACATCCTGAAGAGTTAAATCTAGACGCTGAGGCAATTCACCACATAGCCTCAGTAATTAAACTTCAAAGTGAATGGGTAAAACACAGAAGTACCTCGCTGTACACGGATCCCTTTCTCCTCGAAGAAAAAATCAGAAACACGCAGACAGAAGCAATGGTTAACATCTTTCTCAAAGCGTGGCACCCTCTTGTAGAGCTTGAACAACTGAGCATTCACAGTCTTACAACCGCATTACGATATTGGCAAATACTAGCACCAATCGCTGAACGCTGGAAGGAGCTACTTGTACCAGAAGTCGCCATCGAAACAACCACAAGAGACGAATTAATTCAGCAGCACGTGCTTGGCGACAAAGCATTTTCTGAAGAGCTAGAGAATTACTGGCAAGAACTAAAGCAACAAGTGAAAACAAAAGGGCAGAACAATAAAATTCCTTACTGGGATTTTATAGGCGCAGAAACCTACGGAAAAACCGTGCAACGGGCATTCATAACAAGCTTTCTAATAACATATGGCTACGCAACTTTAGAAATTTATCCTATAGAAGAGGAAATTTTCATCAAACCCAACGAAAAACCCGCTGAAAACCTTAGAACCAAACAAGGCACGTCAATACCTATCACAGTCACATTTGAAGAATGGGAAAAATGGAAAAGGAGCAAATCTCGGTGAGCACAGGCAAAAGAAAAAGCATCTATGCGAGCAAAATAAAACGTGCTACCCACATGTTATTTTATCGCCGACACCAAAAACCAGGCGTAAAAGGCTGGGAACTACACAGAGTATTAGGCACCGATTATCCTAAAGTGCTTGAAATACTTGATGAATATTTGAAAAATCTGGATCTACAAATAAAAACAGTGTTTGAAGAAACGGAAGCGCCCACTGGAAAACCCACATTGGAAGAATTGGACAGAGCACGATTCTACGTTACGCTACGCGGCGATTTAACACCAAAAGAAACTAAAATGATCGGCTGGCGAATCGACGACCTTGCAGGTTTAGCAGTTACCATAGCATATGTAATAAGCAAAAAAGGTCAAGCGCCACGCAGAGAAATAGAAAAAATCCTCAGTGAAAAACTGCCAAACTGGAAAGTAAACTTAAACATTGATCGCTACATCCGTTATGGCTACCTACAGCAAGACGATAAGGAACAAATATACTTGGACTGGCGAACTAGAGCAGAAGTAGACGAAAAGGCTTTAATAGATATGCTTCTCAGCAGTGAAACTCAAACACAACCACCCTCTGAAAACACGGAAGAAAATAGCTACGAAGAAACTGAAAACCACAAATAGACAGTGCATAATCGCGTGCAGCACTATTGCTGTATCACAAAAGAAACGAAAAACAGCAAAATAAACAAAAAACACATTCCTCATACTCTTTTCAGTCAAAAGCACTTGCAATAGCACAAACCAGCACGAACTCGTATAAACCCGTCAAAAAAAAGCAACACATGCACAATTCTTGCCGCGTATTTGTTCTTGCTTTGTTCTGGAGAAAGTGCACGTAACATTTATATGTCGCTTGCGATATCTTGGGCGATATCGCTGGTGACACATTTTGGCTGAAAGAGTGATAAAACAAACAAGCGGAGTCCCCAGAGGCATCCTGCGTTTCCTAGTATTAAACATGCTAGCAGATAAACCCATGTCAGGCACGGAAATCGTAGAAATAATTAAAAAAGAAACAGACGGCCGCTGGATACCAAGCTCAGGCTCAATTTACCCATTATTAGCTTGGCTACATGAAAAAGGTTTCACCAGCGAGATCCAAAGCGAAGAACAAGGAGTAAAACGATACACGCTTACAGCTAAGGGTAAAATATTTTTTGAAAAACAAATAGTGCTAGGACGAAAACTACTAAGAAAACTGGAATTTCTTATACCCTTGTTTATAGGCAAGTTCAAACTGGACCCAAACGACGAGAAAATTCTAGCGAAAACAAAAGAACCTGCACAAAAAGTTGTAAAGGCACTTCTGGATCTCAGAGAAGAAAACAAGTACCACATAACCGAACAAGCAGCCGAGAAAATCGCTGAAATCTTAAACAAATGTGCAAACGAACTGGAAGAAGTAGTACGAAAAACCAGAGAAAAAAAAACACACGAAAATAAAACACAACAAAACAGTCCAAAATAAGAATGGTGTAATAATTATGGGCTTAAAAGCCAGTTTCATGATAGCAGCAAGATCATTAACACGGAGAAAAACAAAAAACCTCAGCGCGATTCTCGCGATAACATTAGGTGTCACTCTACTTGTAGGCATACAGATAACCACAGACACACTTGAAAACGCATTCCTCACAAGTCTACTTCAACGTCAAGGCGAAGTTGATTTCAGAATAACAAACGCCACCACCGGCGGATATCTCACATCTGCGGACGCCGCAAACATAAGCCAACTAGTTCCAAACGCGGTTGGAATAATGCCTGAGCTAACAACAGAAGCACCTGTAATGATCGGCGCCCAATTTGACAATTCAGTTTCACTCGCAGGAATACCAAGCGATTTCCCAGAAGCGTTCGGCTCTTTTTACGACTGGAAAACAGGAGAAAAACTAAACTTAAACGCCCTTCTAACGAACAACAGCACTGTCCTTTTGTCGAGCAGTCAAGCTGAAAAAATGGGAATAACCAAAGAAACATCACTACCATTAAACTTGACTACAGAGTTCACCAATTTAACAGCAACGATCGTAGAACCACCTGTTATCTCATTAGCCGACTGGACGGTTTACCCAAACGGCACAACCGTAGGGTACACATTGAACAGTTCATCAACTTTATCTATCCAACTTGAAAAATCCGCGGCACCAGGCTTTATGCCAGGCGTCGTCACAGTTTATACCATAAACTGCTCAAGGCTTAACTTGGCAGACTACGAATACATTAATGTAACCGCCACAGGCACAAACAACACCAAAGTCTTATTGAGCTTCTACATGGACGACGGAAACAATTTTAATGTAACAAATTTTGCAGACATCAACACGCTAAACAATGAAACATTCAATTTAGCACCTTACGCTGGAAGAACACTAAGAGGTGACGCTTTTCTCGTAGTCATGAGCACAGACGGCATGCCAGCAAGCATCGAGATATCTAAAATCGCCTTTGAAACAACTAAACCACTAATCACTTATACCTCTACAATTGAAAGAGTAACTCTTCAAGTAGTCGGAATCTTTGATTCCAAACGGCCAGGCATAGGATCACAGTATTCTGGAATCATATTCAAAATGGAGCACCTTCAACAGTGGATGAGTCTACAAGAGCGTGAAAAAGAAACAGACCGAGTAAAAGCCTATTTAGTGGCACTTAAAACAGATCATTTCACTTCAGAAATAAGCAAAGAATTCCTTAAGGAGCAAGTAGAAAAGGTAAAGGAAGCTATTCCTGAAATCGTTGACCCTGCAACAGGAAACACGCGGAAAGTATACAGCGTCAACTCTGCACGTTTAACCTTCTTCAACATCGCTGAAATGATAATGACTATATTAACAACTATTTTGACAACACTTGGACTGCTGATAATGGCCACAGGCGTGTTACTCATAACTAACGTTCAACTGATGAACGTGGAAGACAGGGAGTTCCAAACTGGTGTGCTTCGCGCTGTTGGAGAAAACCGGAAGGGAATAATGCAAACCATGCTTATCGAAAATGTACTTCAAGGTATTGTTGGGGGAATATTGGGCTTATTTGGTGGGTTAGCTTTCGGTCAAATGGTAGCATCTTACCTTGTAAGCTTGTTCGGCACAGGACAGTTCAGCGTCCAACCAGTTGTTTCGCAGCAAGTTGTTATTTTATCAGTATTAATAGGCGTAGCTCTTGGCATCGTAACAGGCATACTGCCGGCCTTAAGAGCGTCTAGAGTTAACATTGTTGAAGCATTACGAGGAATTAAAATTTCATTCGAGGAAAAATCTAGTCGCAATTTAACGCTTTTAGGCGTTTTGGCAATTGCAGCAGGATGCCTTGTCCTGCTAATTAACGGCGTCTTTAACGAACAGTGCCAGCCCATCTGGGTTTTTGAAGGCTGGAATACACTGGAGGAATGGCGAAACATTTTGATTGGTGCAGGCCTGCTATTTGGCGGTATAGGAATTGTGCTTTCACGGTTTATCAGTCGCGTGAAGGCATTAAACTTCACTGCCATCGCTATATGGGGGATACCTGTGTTCTTATTCACTGTCGCCATGGGCGAGTGGATACCTGACATAACTGGCTTGGCGCCGGACATCCTTATAATCGGCGTAATGGAGATAGTTATTGGTTCGGTTCTGTTAGTTTCAGTTAATCTTCCTTTGATCATGAAGGGCTTGAGAAGTGTTCTTGTTAAAATCAGAGGACTAAAAGGCGTGGGACAGATAGCACCAGCGTTGATTTCGTCTCATAAAACGCGCTCTACACTGACTTTTGCAATTTTCGCTGTGATATTAACATTGAATGTGACAGTTGCTACGCTTGTCTCTACAAACTTGACCCCAATAATCGAAACCGAACGAGACTCGCGTGGAGTAGACATTATTGTGAAATTAAATAAGCCGGAAGCAAACATTGCAAATGTTTCGTATGCAACGGAGTTGTATAAACTTGACAGTCACATCACGGATGTTATTGGTTTCAAAACTTACCGTTCGCTTAAGGATTATCAACGGTTTGTAGCCTTAAAAGATCCGTATTCGCCAGCTTTTAACCCGCAGACAGACATGCTACCGTTGGGATTTGGCGAGCTTACCCATGAACAAATTCGCGGTAACTCTTCGGATGCTGATTGGCGCTATGACTTCTATTTAAGCAGTTTTCCAGACGGTGTAGAATTAGTTTTACCTGCGGATAAAGCGACTGATGAGCAGTTAAATGCGATGTCCAGAAAAGCTTGGGAACTATTTTTTGACCCGTCATATAGGATGGCAGCATATAATGTTTCATTATCTAAACTCTTGTCAGGTGAACGCGACTTAAGAGACTTTGATTTCTCTATTAGTGGATACTCTGGAAACGAGTTAGAAGGCGTTGATGTTTTACGAGATGAAAACGGCAGCGTTATTTTAAACCCGGTTGTATTTACGGATTCATTTATTCTTCCATTGGGGTTGCAAGTGTGGGTGCCAATGAATACTTCTGCGTCGGGTTTGCCGGTGTACCAAGCGTTTACTGTTGCGGGTAGGCTGGATTCTCAGAGGGCTGGAGGTTTTCCATTATCATCAGCTAAACTTATAAGCGAAGGCGAAGTCAATATTTTGGATGTTTTAGGAAATTTATATTTACCCAGTTACTGGGCGAACCAAACCAATTTTTTGGCAGAAGCGGATGGCGTTACGTCTTTTTCACGAGCACCGAACCAGTATGATGTTTTTCTCATAAAAACCACGTATGCCATGGATGATCCGCAGCTTCAATTGATTGCGCAGGCGATTGAAGAGTTCACTAACTCAAACGATGAAGGTTACCGGAAACTAGTTGGAGACAACTTTTACGTGGCAAGCGCAACTGTGCTTTATTCAAAAATTGAGCGATCATTAGAGATGGTTCAACGAGTAGTTTCATTTTTGGAGATATACGTCACATTCGGACTGGTAATTGGCACAGTTGGGATGGCGGTGATTTCGGTCCGCAATGTTTCGGAGAGAAAACGAGAGATCGGCATGATGAGAGCTATTGGTTTTCCACGAACTCAAGTAATGCTTTCTGTGCTATTGGAATTGGTAGTACTGGGAATGATTGGCTTGACAATTGGAGTTGTTAACGGTTTGCTAATCAGCGTCGGGTTTGCAAACATGCAAGGTGTCACACTGGCAATTCCATGGAGCGATCTCGGAGTTTACTTGGGCATAATTACGGTGATCGCGATCGCTGCCGGTGCAGTGCCAGGATGGCTTGCATCAAGGATACCGCCTGCAGAGGCTTTAAGATATGTAGGATAGGTGAATGATCCATGCCAGCAATGAAAAATAAAGAACCGATTTTAATCATTTCCGGTCTGCATAAGCGCTACTGTGAAGGAAAACCAAATGAGGTTCATGCCCTTCGAGGAGTTGATCTTACAGTCTACAAAGGCGACATGATGGCAATTATGGGACCGTCAGGGTGTGGAAAGACAACGCTCTTGAACATGATAGGACATTTGGATCGGCGTTCAGAAGGAAAAATTATTATTGAAAACATTGACACGTCAACTCTTTCAGACGCCCAAATGACTGCATTCCGCAGAGACAAGATAGGATTCATATTTCAATTGTATAATCTTTTTCCTTTTTTGACGGCTGTAGAAAATGTGGAAACACCATTGTTGCTAAAAGGTGTGAAAGCTGGAGTAGCACGCGAACAGGCAAAAATGCTTTTGAGAGAACTAGGTATGGGTGATAGGCTTTACCACATGCCTTCTGAACTCTCAGGAGGTCAACAGCAGCGAGTTGCCATTGCACGTGCGCTTATCACTGAGCCAGCCATTATTTTAGGAGATGAACCAACAGGCGATTTGGATTCTACAACAAGCGCTGACGTAATGAAACTTTTTCGTAGAATTAACAGGCTCAACCAGCAAACATTCGTGCTAGTAACTCACAATCGGTGGATCGCTGAAAAATGCGACTACATCGTCCACATGAAAGATGGTAGAATCGTCAACATTGAATACGGACCATTCAAGATGGAGGAAGAGTAATGAAAGTTTATGTGGCAGCCTTGATAGACAAGTCAATGCGATCATCCAACGTAAAACTGCAGAAGAACCTAATTTCTGATTGCCGACGGCTTCTGCACGTGCCACAGGAGGCCGTATCAATTCGGGAATTGAATTCATTTGTTATTTTGTCTGGCGAGAAAAGTGGTTTCATAGATCAAAAAGTTATTGATGAAATTGAGCGCGGAAGCTTTTACAGAGTATTCAGAAAATATTGCATGAATAATAATGATAGAATAGAAAAGGAACTTAAAAATGACCAAGAACTACAAGAAACATCAGACATCGTCAAAGATTTCATCAAAGAAATCGATCCAAATCTTGTGAAACATTTTGACGCCCAAATGAAGAAAATACTTAAAGAGTTACCAGCCAACTACCTTGAGGTCCAGGTAAAAAGCTACATCGTACTATGGGATTTAGATGAAACAAAACAATATCGAATTTTCCTATCAGGTTTTAACGCGCCCGTATTTACAGGATCCACATCTGAAAATCAGCCAACTCTATCGGGACTTATCGAGGTTCTATTAATTGCAAACTTTTTTGCAACCTTTTCGAAATACACTACTAAGCACCTAAAACAGCTGGATCGAGTGCTTGAAAGACTAAAACTAGGCATTGGAGGAACACACTATAAAACTACCAATCAAAAACTACAAAAGAAATTAGAGATGCTTTTAAGGATTTTAGGCGCGAAACTTAGTGCACTGCATGACATGGATAATCTGATTTCGCGAATCTTCGAGTTATTCAAAATTCCATATAACACACTTGCACCAATGCACTTCAAAAATGAATCAATAGAACTGGAGAAAACACTTACAGAGATAACAGCAGAAATCGAAAATGGAAAAACATTGCTTTCCCAAGTTCACGAAAAACTCAGCGAGTGCCAACTTCACCTGCGTGACTACTTAGATGAACAGAAAAACGGTATAAAAACTGTAAAAACAATTGAAGAATTCAGAAATGCACTATTGCCTATGGCTGAATTAAGCACGGACTTGTTTATTGAAGCCGAATTACTTAAAGTGTGGACAGATTTCTTCGGCTTTGATATACCGTATTTCAGGTTTAACACGCAACATTTGGTTACAATAGACAGTGAAGTATCCAGCAACACGAACGGTAACATCATCACAGTACGGGGACTATACAAAAACTATAATCTGGGACGGACAACAGTCTACGCCCTTCGAGGCGTAGACCTCGATGTGAGAGAAGGCGAATTCTTAGCAATTGTTGGAAACTCTGGAGCTGGGAAAACAACGTTACTAAACTGCATGGCTGGGCTTGACACACCAGATCACGGCGTAGTGCTGTTTAGAGGAAAAAACCTACATAAAATGGATGACGCAGCAAAATCAAAAGTTAGACTATTAGAAATGGGATTCATATTCCAAAGTTACGCTCTGCTACCCCACTTTAATACCCGCGAGAACATTGCCTTGCCAGCCGATTTAGCAGGATTCAGCAAAGAGCTGAAAGAGCGAATAGAAGAGCTTCTAAAAGGTGTAGGTCTCAGCAACCAAGCTGAACAGTTTCCCGCCACATTAAGCGGAGGACAAATGCAACGGGTAGCCATTGCACGCGCATTAATCAATCGTCCTGCAGTAATATTTGCTGATGAACCAACTGGCGATTTGGACTCCGTAACTGGAAAACAGGTTATGGATTTACTCAAGAAATTCCATGAAGAAACAAAAACCACGATTATCCTGATAACCCATGAGAAAGACGTTGCGAGTTACGCTGAAAGACAAATAGTATTAGAAGATGGCATGATCGTCCATAGACAATAACAGGATTTAACAGTTCACTGCTCTTCAACTTCCTATTATATGATCAAGCGGCAAAGGCATTAAAACAATATTAAATTGGATTGCTTCTTCCTTCTTGTTGCTGGCTAGCTCAATATACGCCCATGATTGTTTTTTATGCACTTGAAAATTTTTCCTTCATTTACACTATCACAATGATAAAAATTAACGTTTTTATGCAAATTACAACGATTCTTTAGATGTACATCTAATATGCTTAATTAAGCAAATAGCTATGTTTTATTGAAGAAATTCTTATAGTGGCGCAGCAAATAGTTTGATTCAATTTGAAATACACGATATTTCAGTGTTAAATGTTAGATACAAACAGCTACCAGCACATATTGGGTTAATAACAAAAGGCATAGTCAGCAATAACTTAACGACATAGCATACTTGGAAAGACAAGCTTAAAGCATAATTTATAATGGAACACTTGGCAACACTGGAAAAAGCAGTAAATAACGAGAAAATTAAACGCAAAAAAGCTACTTCTACTGGGCTTTAACTGGCAATTACCGATGGGCAAAAGGCTTTAACACGAAATTTGGCTTAGGCAAAGTTTGATTTAAAAACCAAAAAACCACGAAGAAAAAGCGCAATAAAATCAAAAATATAAAGCAGGTAACAGCCATCTCTAATCAGCAGTTTTAGAAGCAATATTAAAAACTAGTAGACAACGACGTTCCTATATTAACTGCCTATAGCTTCAAGTAATGCTTACGGTTTCAATACCAAAGTACCGCTTTGCCAACAAACGCAGACGTTCAGCATTCTTGCCGTTTTTGCCTATAGCGACACCTTTGTCCTTTGGGTTAACAGTTACAACAGCAATCATCTTGCCGTCAGTCCGCTCAGTTACACGTACTTCCCGTACAGTAGCGGGTTTCAAAGCGTTCTTTATAAACTGCACAGGATCGTCAGAATACTCGATAATCTCGTGCTTCTTGCCCGTCATGCGTTCCAGCGTGTGAATGTTTCTTCCGCCTTTGCCAATAGCAACACCGACCTGCCCCTGATTTACAATGAATATAGCGCGACCCTGCTCCTCATCAATTATGCAATCCTTAACGCTGGCACCGCTTATGTTTTCAAACAAAGCGATGTACCGCATTTCATCACATGTGATTTTTATGCCACTCATCTATTTCCTCCACTTTTACTCTCCGTTAACAGGATTCTCAATTACTTTAAGAATGTCTGATTCACCAGTCTCTCTTATACTTAATGCTGAAACAACGAAGGGTTTGTTGCAAACAGCAGCCAAATCCATCGATGACCCCTTAAACATTAATACTGGAACACCAGAGATTTTACAGTTGTATTCAATCTGCTCTTTTATGTCTTTTGGGCAGTTAGCAGCCAAAACGATCATCTTAACCTTACCGACTTTTGCATTCTGCAAAGCAGAGTTTACGCCAAAAGACACTTTTCCCGTTTTTACAGCCGTTGCGATAGCCAAATTTACATCTATCAAACTTCAGTCTTTCCTCCTTCTTTTTCTTGTTTTTCAAACGTTGACATGTATAACTCAACTAACCCAGTGCCAATTGGAATAGATTGCCCAACAATAACGTTTTCGGTTACACCAGCCAATGGATCACCTTGACCCTTCACTGCAGCTTCAACAATGTTGGGCACTGTAATTTCGAAAGCTGCACGCGCCAAAACACTGGCTTTTTTACCGCTTATGCCGTGTCTGCCGATCTGTTGCACCTCACCTGTGGATGTCATCATATCAGCCACAAGCATGACGTGCCGCACATCTACATCTAAACCTTGTTCCTCCAAAACACCCTTTGCTTCATTGATCAAAGCGCTCCTGGCAGCTTCAATGCCCAGTGTCTTAGCAATTTCGTGAATATTATTTGTAGTTGTCCGTGAAGTATCAACACCAGGAATCTCCAAAACCTTGGCCAAGTTTGAACCATCAGTTCGTATTACCCACTCGCCATTCTCTTCCTGAGTGACTAGTACACGCTTGATATCAGGAACACCCTTAACTGACAACGCTGAAATCTTGCTTAACATTTTCTTCAACGACTCTGCCTTCTTGGGCTTTATTAGCAACCGATCATTATCCAAATTTACAGTAACATTCAACGACTGAAGCTTTTCTTTAAGTTCATCCATTGTTATTGCACGATCCTCCAATATGGTCTTGTTCACTTCAACCACTATTGCCTCCTCCATCTGATCTACGTAAATGGCTGAAGCTAAATCCTCTAGCGCCGTGTAAATTATGCTACGTGCAATCTCAACTGCGCCTTCTTTGCTTTTCTTATGTTGCCCTGTCAGGTAAATCGTCATAATTGGCGTTGATGGAATCCTCCTTGCATCGACAATCTCAATTAAACGCGGCAGACCTAATGTAACGTTCTGCTCCCTGACACCTGCATAGTGGAATGTTCTAAGTGTCATCTGTGTACCTGGCTCACCAATTGATTGAGCAGCGATTATGCCTACGGCTTCGCCTGGCTCCATCAATGCTCGCTTGTACTGCTCCGCAGTTAACGTAACGGCTTTGTCTACTCCTTTCTCGGTAAACTTGGCTTTAGCCAAATTTTGTTTAAGCTGTTCAAGCAGAAGCGGTGTGATTTGATCTTTAACTTCCTCAAGCCGTTTCTTGATGTATTCTGCTGCTGCAGGCTCGCCTTTTTCTTCGCTAATTTTTATTTGATCTATAAGTCTGCTCACGTTCACTGCCTTTCCATGGTCACTTTTAGCAGGATCTACACCGTCTTCACCGTATAAGAACTGAATTATGTCTCCAGCAGAATCGCGTACTGTGCCATCATACTCTAAGCGAATGTGCTCTAATGCGTTGATAAGTCTACGCTGCATGTAACCACTCTGCTGCGTTCTGACCGCGGTGTCCACTAAGCCTTCTCTACCACCCATAGCATGGAAGAAGAATTCGATGGCATCTAAACCAGTTTGGTAAGACGAGTAAACGAAACCTCTAGCCCGTGGGCTAGGATCGCCTTCGACAAAATGAGGCAAAGCTCTTCCTGCGTAACCTCGCATGATACGTTTACCACGTACGGATTGCTGCCCAACGCAAGCGGCAATTTGCCCAATGTTAAGGCTTGAACCTCTTGCTCCTGTTCGAGTCATAACGATGCCTGCATTTTCCAATGTAAAGTCTTTATCGGCTATTTTACCTGATTCATCTCTGGCAGTGGCAAGTTCGTGCATAACGTAAATTTCGAAGGATTCCTCAAGGGTTTGACCTGGAAGTCGCGGTAATGTGCCGTTGTTTTTACTCTCTATGAGCTCGTCTATTCGTTTTTGAATTCGTTCCATCGTCTTATTCATTTTTTCTTTAGCCTTTGGAGATAAAACCAACTGATCATATGTGTAACTGAAGCCCCGCATGGTTATGAAGAGTTTGAATAACCGCGTTATTTTATTAAGAAACTCTCTTCCGGCTTGTGTTCCATAATCTTTTATTATTCTGTGGAGCAAGCTTTCCGATTGTTCAGCACCTATTGATCGCCTATCGATGACGCCTGATATGAGTTCACCGTTTTTCACGACTACATAGGCGTCATGCTTACAGTTTTCTTCTTCGCATTTGGCGCAGCCCTGGCAGATATTTGCCTTTAATATATAATTTAATGTCTTTGGTAGGAAAAGACTGAAGATTTGTTTACCTGACCACATTGGTTCAGGTTCTTTCTTTTCAGGTTCTGGCAGTGGTCCCGTATATCCTGTGGCAGTAAGAAGCCTACTCACCTCAGCCCTTGTCAGGTAATTGCCCCGTCGAGTGAAGAAATATGCACCCGTGATAAAATCACGGATTGCGCCAATTATAGGTCCGCCGAATCTAGGTGAGAGTATCTGATCCTGAACCTGCATTAGTAACAGGGCCTCTGTACGTGCTTCTTCACTTTGAGGTACATGCAAGTTCATTTCGTCGCCATCAAAGTCCGCGTTGTATGGTGGACAAACACACAAGTGCAAACGGAAAGTTTTGTATGGTAAAACGCGCACATAATGTGCCATAATGGACATACGGTGAAGTGATGGTTGCCTGTTAAAAATGGCGATATCACCGTTCCTTAGGTGTCTTTCAACGATGAAGCCAGGTTCTATAGCTTCAGCAATTTTTTCTCGATCAACAACAAACTCGAGCCTTATACGTTTACCATCAGGACGAATGATATAGAGAGCACCAGGATATTTCTCTGGTCCATTTATTACTAAACGTTTCATTTCTTCAATGTTCCAAGAAGTTACTTTTTCAGGCACAGACAAGCGCATGGCAACGTCGATGGGTACACCGACCTCATTTATGTCAAGGTTCGGATCAGGAGAGATAACCGTACGGGCTGAGAAGTCTACACGTTTACCTGAGAGGTTACTTCTAAAACGTCCTTCCTTACCTTTTAAACGTTGCGAGATAGTTTTCAAAGCTCTGCCAGAACGATGACGGGCAGGTGGAATGCCGGAAGCCTCATTGTTAAAGTAAGTTGTTACATGGTACTGCAAAAGCTCGGATAGATCCTGTATAATTAGTGTTGGTGCGCCTGCTTCCATATTTTCTTTAAGCCGCTGGTTAATGCGAATTATGTCCACAAGCTTATGGGTTAAGTCGTCTTCTGAACGTATCCCAGACTCCAACGTTATAGAGGGACGTACATAAACTGGTGGAACAGGTAAAACTTGCAGAACCATCCATTCAGGTCTTGCAACCTGCGGATTGAAACCTAAAAGCTCCAAATCGTCATCTGGAATGCGTTCTAACCTTTCGCGAATCATACTGGGCGTCAACGGTTCAGAGCCTGCCTCAGTTTGCTCTATGAATTTTGTGGGCTTCTCAAAAGTGATTTTGTATTGTGGAGCTGCACAATGGGGACACTGCTTTGTTTTTATATCCTGCATAATGCCCTTATAAACTTCATCAGGCACGGCGCCTAAAAGACTGTTGAATTTTTCTATTCTGGCACGAATCTTCTTCGCTGTATCATCTGAAAGAAGAATACGCCCGCAGTTACGGCAAGTAGACCTTAAAAGATCAAATATTATCTTTGTGAATTCTATATGAACTATTGGCACTGCCAACTCAATGTGTCCAAAATGCCCTGGGCAACGAATCGCAGTGTTACCACAGGTTTTGCATCGTTGTCTCGGTTCAAGCGTGCCAAGTCTGCCATCCATTAACCCCGTCGTGATCGGTGCACCATCTTCATCATAAGTGTCAGGTGTCTGAATTTCCACAACAGACTGCTTGCGTAGATCTTTTGGAGATATTAAACTAAAGGAAATTTCGTCAACAACTTTATGGATTATTTCTTCTTGCGTCATGCTTTATGCCTTCTCCTTAAGCTTAAGTTTTGGCACGATACATAGACTTTGAAGCTCTTGCAATAAGAGCTTAAAAGCGTATGAGACAATCACAGGTGATACCTTAGCTTTTTCATCACACATCTGGCAAACATATCGCCTTTGCTTCATATCGTAATAGGCAATTTGTCCACAGTTTTCACACACAAACAACGTATACTTGTCAGACTCTTCTAGGAGCCTGTCTCTAAGCAACATAGCGGCACCATGGCCGATAAGACAGTCACGTTCCATTTCACCGAATCTTAAACCGCCTCCCCTAGCTCTGCCTTCTGTAGGTTGCCGAGTCAACATTTGCACTTGACCTCTGGCTCGAGCATGGATCTTGTCAGCAACCATGTGGTGGAGCTTTTGGTAGTATACTATGCCCACGAATACGTCTGCCACAAATTTCTCGCCTGTTGTACCATTGTAGAAGACTTCGCTTCCAGTATGACTGAAACCTAGTTTTACTAGGCGTTTACGTATTTCGTCAGGCCCATCATTCGCAAACGGCGTGCCATTCACAGGCTTTCCTTGCGCAGCAGCAACCTTTCCAGCAAGCGACTCAATGAATTGACCGATAGTCATTCTTGAGGGAATGGCGTGAGGGTTAATCACTATGTCTGGAACAACACCGTCCTCCGTGAAGGGCATATCTTCCTGCGGCATTATCAAACCAATAACACCTTTTTGCCCATGACGAGAAGCAAACTTGTCGCCCAATTCGGGAATCCGCTGATCACGAACTCGGACTTTCACAAGCTTGCTGCCTTCGCCAGACTCAGTGATGAATATACCGTCAACAATACCTGTTTCTGAAGGTCTCATATCCACGGAAGTATCACGCATTGATGGACCTTTAACTTCAAACTCCTTGTACTCTTCAAGGAAACGAGGCGGACTTATTCTTCCTATGAGCACGTCTCCCCCTACGACAGCAGATTCTAAACTAACTATGCCATCAGGTTCAAGAAGTCTATAGTATTGCTCGCCTCGGTATCCACGCGTCCCAGGTTCAGGAACAGTAAATCTATCCTTTAATCCGCCTAGATACTGGCGGCATTCAGCTTCATATATCCTATAAAAGGTGGAACGTGCCAACCCACGTTCAATTGATGCTTTGTTAAAAATCAAGGCATCTTCCATGTTGTAGCCTTCGAAACTTAATACTGCGACAACACAGTTTTGTCCTGTTGGGCGCTGTTTGTAACCCATAACGTCCATTAGGTTTGTTTCAACCACAGGCATTTGCGGATAATGTAAAATGTGTGATCTTGAATCTACTCGATGATGGAAATTGGTTCCGTAAACACCGAGCGCCTGCTTCGCCATAGCTGCCTGATAAGAGTTACGTGGTGACTGGTTGTGCTCGGGGTATGGAATAGTTGAAGCGCATATTCCTAAAATAGTGTAAGTAGCAATTTCCAAATGTGTATGGTTGGGAGTAATTTCTGCTGGAGATATAGCTACGTATGCGTTTTCTTCTTCTTCAGCATCTAAATATTCAATCAGACCGCTCTTTACAAGGTCCTCCCATGTCCATTCGCCCAGAGCCACTTTTTCAACATGTGCAGATTGAAGTTTTGGAGCACCATTTTCAACTATTATCAGAGGTCTTCTAACTCTTCCTTCATCGCAGTTAATATGAACCTCTTCAGTTTCAGTCTGCGACTTAGAGTAGTAAGCAATATTTACTTCAGTTGAGATCTCGCCTGCTCTGCGCCGCTCTCTAAATGTTTTAACCAGTTCCTTTGCTGTATTGCAGTAGCCGATTATGTTGCCGTCAACAAAGACTTTGGCGCCAACAGTCTTTAAGGTTTCACCTGCCTCATAAGGTGGAACCACGCCCATTTCGAAAAGCAACTGCTGAATTTTCTCCGCGCTAACACCCACTGAAATTGACGCTGACAGAGCCAGATTCTTAACCAGCCCACAGTTAGAGCCTTCTGGAGTTTCATTTGGGCACAAACGTCCCCAATGAGTGGGATGCAAATCTCGGGCTTCAAAGTTAGGTTGACTCCTGCTTAACGGCGATTGGAGCCGTCTTAGATGGCTCAGAGTGGAGATGTAGTTTGTTCGATCTAAAAGTTGGGTTATGCCCACGCGTCCGCGTCCCCAATTGCCGGTAGCAAGTGCATGCTGGAACCGTTCAGTGATTATGCCAGGGCGCACTGCGGCTGAAACATTTATTATTGGGCCTTTCACGCCTATGCGTTCAAGCTGATATTTTATGTCGCGGGTAAGGTTTCTGAATGCCACACGGAATAAGTCAGCGAGTAGAGGGCCAGCGAGGCGCAAACGCTTGTTCTTAAAGTGGTCTTTGTCATCGGGTTGCCTTCTTCCGAGCTTTAATTGGATAACACGGTAAGCCATTTCAGCTAGGAATATAGCTTTATCTTTTCGGTTTTTTGCACTTCGACCCAAGTGTGGTAGGAAGTTCTTATCAAGGGCGGTTTCAGCTTTCTGTATGCGGTATTCTTCAACTTGGCCATGCGCTACACGGTTACCGATGAATAAAATTGCTTCTTTAGGTGTGTCTACACCTATGGCTTTCTCAAAAGATGGTCCTAGTGCACTTTGGACTTCTTTGTTAAGGGATACTGCTTCAGCAATGTCCTTATCTTTCTCCATATCTAACGCACGCATGATCACTACAAAGGGAATTTCCGTTGGGACACCTGGCATTGTAACGTATATGGCGTCGTCTGACTTCAGTTTGAGCTCAATTCTCGCTCTGAAACCAACTGTTGTAGAGAAGATTTTGGCTTGATAAACTGGTGAAGTGCCTTTATCGTCTATGTCGACTATAACGCGGTTTGGCGCCAAGTCCTCCATGGCAACGATGACGCGTTCAGAACCGTTAACAATAAAATAGCCTCCTGGATCGTCGGGATCTTCACCTGCAGCGATAAGCTCTTCTCGTGAGAGTTGAGATAAAAAGCATAATTTTGACTTTAACATTACTGGTATGTTTCCAATATAGACTAATTCTGTGTCTTGTTCTCTTCCGTCAATAACAGGCGTCATTTCCAAGGCTATGGGTGCTGCATAAGTCAAGTTTCTAAGTCTAGCTTCCATTGGGTAGATTTCGTGTTTTGTACCGTCTACTTCTGTGACGTATGGTCCTGTTAATCTTGATTGAGGGTCTATAACCCATACCTGTCCAAGTTTAACTTTATATGGAGCTTCAGGAACATCGATGGGGATCTCGCCTACTTCGTCTACCACTTCCTGTAGACCATGATCTATGAATTCATTGTAAGAGTCCAAATGTTGACGAACTAGACCTTTCTCATTAAAGAAAGCCTTCAACAGAATGGAAGTATCTCCCTTTGAAATAGGTTTTTCATTCAATTTTTACCAAGCTCCCGCATGTTTAAATTTTTAAGCATAGTTATAGTTTTTTGTGGCGCGGGTTTCCTCAAACTTTTAATTTCCTCCGATGTTGGATTTAGCCCAACTCGAAAAATGGTCTCCATTTTTTTAAGAGCACAAACACATGCTACAGAGCTCACTAATAAAGTTTTTTATGTATCTCTTTATGTTTTTGAGTATGAACTGTGCCCGCATAAAATATTCTTTAGTAAAACCTTAAAAAACTACTCAGTGCCTATTTCTATACGGAAAATAGAAAAGCAACAACTTGATTGTGAAAACGATTAACTTTTTGATCAAGAACGTATCTCTAAAGCATATTACATGTTAATCGCTATTTTGCCGCCTTGCAATTAAGATAATTTCACGCCTTATTACGTGTAATTTGCTTGAAAGTTTATCATCATTGTAACTAAACGCTATTTGGCTAACTTTAGCATAGGTGTTACTTGCGCCTCAAGAGGGAGATCAAAGTCTCATGCCATTAAGTGAAAATATTCTAATTAGGCGAGTTTTGGATTGAACCTTTATCGACCAACGTCAAATATGTGCTCAGTATCTATTAAATCACTTTGAATAAAATGGTAACCTGTTTTTACTCTTTTGGTGAAATCTAGATATTTTGCATTCGTAACCTGAAGGATTGAAGATAAAAATCTGTCTTTCATAACGATTATTCTTCAGATTTGATATTAGAAGCGTTCAGTGTTCACTTTGAAGGTCGGTACCGCTACTGCAAAACGAAAGCGAATACTAGTTGCAGAAGCGATAGCTATATCGATATTGATCGCAGTTTTAATGCTTACTGGAAACGTACAGAGCATAATTGACCCACAGAAATATGTGCATAACTACTTAAATGATCCAGAAATGGGCAATTGGACTTACGTTGAGAAACCAATGTACCCAGTTTATTTCAGTAACTCGCAAATAGGTATTGGCAGCAACTGGAGTATTGTCTGTCCACTTGAAGCAGGTCACAGTTATCATGTTTACTGTTATGGCGCTTGGGTAAACACGGGTACTGCGCCAAAAACAGACTATGATATTTACGTGTACAACCCAGAGGGCAAACTGGAAAGTATGCACACTGAAGCAGCAGGGCTTCCTGAACATTTGGGTACTACTGTTGATGACCCTTTCTTTGAGCCTGCGAAGTCAGGAAACTACACGTTTGTAATAGTTAACGATGCACGCGAAAGCAAGGGCGCACAGCAAGCTACTTTCATGGTGATAGAGCACATTGAATGTAATAAGTGGTACAGACGCACTATTGAAGGCAAAAACGGTAGCCGACCCGTATTTGGTACAAGTTGGGCATACGAGTTTATTACAGCAGCACCACTGATAGAGGTGTGGGTCAAAGTACCTGATACCTTAGACATGTACGAGGCTCGAATATATCTGATGAATAAGAAACCCTCAGTATACATTAACAACGTGCCGCTACCTTGGGAAATGGGGCTTTACGGCAACCTTAGCGGTTCAATAGGCGGATACAATCTCGAAAGTGAAGGCTACCGCGGTGTAGCCTACGCAAGCTGTGAATACAATGGACAAGACATGTTCTTGAACTATACACCAACTGCAGTGACGGAACCAAATGTGTACCACCTAGTGCTTATGGGTGAAGCAGGCTCAGGCACCGTGGAGTTCCTCGTGAAAACCACTTTTTCAGGCAATTTGAGTGCGTTAACTTCGCCGAGAAGAGTTTACCCCGATAATGAAACAGTAATTGCCTATGAGGCAAGTAAGGCGGCTTTGGAGAGTGCCACTTTAAAGTTCACAACAAACAGGTGGGCAAACACCACAAGCATACAGATGACTGTCAACAACATGACATGCAACGCTACAATTCCAAGACAGGAAGCAGGCACTCTTGTGGAATACGTTGTCCAAGCAGTCGACACATTGAAGAATAATCTTACCGCGACTGGAAACTTCACAGTGAAGTACGCCGCAGCAATAGTTGACTTTAACGCAACGCGCAAAACGATACTTCTAGGCGAAAACATAACTGTCACAGGCATACTGCAACCACCAGCAGCTAACAACATGATTACAGTCCAGTTTATGAGTGCAAACGAAACCAAACTCGTACAGTGTAGCACTTTTGAAAATGGCACATTCACTGCGACATTTCAGCCGAAAACCAGCGGGGTCTGGGTAGCGAAAGCCACATTTGCAGGCAGCACAACAACGTACGAATGTGAAAGCGAACTACTGATCATATCGGTAGAAGAACCATCATTTCTTGCGGCAAACGGTCTTTTCATTGGCGCAGGAGCAGGCAGCGCCGCTGTTGCGGCAGGCATAGTGGTTTACTTTAAGAAGTTTAGACAGTAACCACTTGTGCATTAGAATGCTTAATAAGAGAGCTGTTGGAATTTTGTAGTTTAGGCGCAGCGGTAACCAAGCCAGGTCAAAGGTGAAGGACTCAAGATCGCGCTTGCCTAGAAATGGTATCCGTAATGGGATATCCTTTCCCGCAGGGGTTCGCAGGTTCAAATCCTGCCCGCTGCACCAAAAGGATTTCATAAAAGGCGTTGAAAGTGTGTTTTGTAATCGCTATGGGTAGCAGATTATTGTGAATTATTAAAAGGGTGTTTAAAAACAGCGAAATTAGATTTTATTAATAAATAGCAAAAGCTACAAATTAAATAAGAGTTCAAGTCCCCTCGATACCCCTTTACTTGGGGATTTTTTCCGTTTACCGCCCTACTTTGGGTTGACTACTGCGTCTCATTGGTGTTTCCAGCAGATAGCCAGCTAAGCAGTGGAAAAGCTGAGTACCCGCTTTTTTTACTTTTTTATGGCAACTCGTAATAGTTGGCTGGCTCGATTAGGCCGTTTGCGTAAACACGGACCATTTGTTTTGTGTTGAGGTTTCTGACTTCAAGCCAAGCGTGCCATTCGCTTACGTGCAGTATGAACGTGTCGCCGTAGTTTACGTGGTATTTTTCGTCGTAGCCGCCGTTTGCTGGCGGTTGCTGCAGGACCCTGCTTGTTAAGGTTGTGTTGTCGTGTCCCCGCCACTTGACGGTAATGTTTACTATGTCGTCGTGATTGTTCGGGTTAGGGTCAACGATTGAAACTATTTCCATTGCGACTACAAGGTTGTCTTGAGGATGCGGCACCACGTAAACAAAGATGTATATCGCTACAGCAATTATCAGGGCAATGGCGCCAACAGTGAATGTTGCTTGCTTTTTCATGATAAACACTCTACCTCTGCTTTTTTGTTTATGTACAGGTATAATGCGCCGTAAAGCATTGTTACTGTGCCTATCAAGGCAAGGATTGGGATTATGCCTGACGGAAGCAATAGCAGGGTGAAGCTACTGGGTGGGTAACTACTCACTGTGCACATCCAGCTTCCCCAGTCGTTTAATAGTGTGAAAAGTAAAACTGCAAGGCCTGAAAAGATTAACGCGTAGCCTTGGGCTGCATTGTTACTACGCATACATCTACCAATTTTAGTTTTCATGCAAT
>JAWBOE010000021.1:0-30294 GCA_038826755.1 Bathyarchaeia archaeon
CAAACTTCCCACGCAACTCATCCCACCACTGACGAGTCACATTCTTAGGCGCCAAAACCAAAACCCGACGAACATAACCCGTCACCCACAACAACTTTACACACGCACCAGCCTCAATCGTCTTCCCCAAACCAACCTCGTCCGCAAACAAAACACGAAACGGATAACGCTCCCGCGCTAAACTAACCGCGCGAGCCTGATGCGGATAAAGCCTAACAGGACCCAAACCCATATGCGCCAAGCAACGAACACGAGGTAAAATCCTCACAAAACGACAAGCAGGCAACAAACCACGAGCCACAACCTGCGGCGCAGGCTCATGCGTTTCCAACGCTGGAGCAGACTTCGGCTCAAACTTCACAATAGCCCGGTAAACAGCCTCAGGCAAATTAAAAACCTCAAAATCAGGATGCTCAGCACTCCAAATACGCTCAAAAGACTGCACCAAATCAGCAACCCGCTCTTTATCCCCATCACGCCAAGAATAAAAAACAACAATCCGCTCACCATTCACAGTATAAGCAGGCTCAGTCTCATTCGCACTACCCTCAGCAGCGATAACATTACCTTCCCTATCCCTGAAAATAAGAATCTTGTAATGAAAAATGCCTGTCTGGCCAAGATACACGTGCCGGGGCAGAACAACTTTAACCTCCAAAATCCTTCTATCAAACATCCAAGCCAAAGCCTCAAGGCGCCGCTTAACTAAAACGTCTTCTATCCGCTCTAAACCTTCAGCAAGCCGTCGCCCAACTTCTTCAACTACCTCACGACCAGAACGCAAACCCATCTGATAAGCCTCCCAAAGCTCCTTAGGAACATCATGCGCACCCAAAATCAAACGCATCCGCCCCCCATTCTCGATAAGACCCGCAACGCCACTGGCAGCATGGACAAGCGACTCAACCGAAAAATACCCAGTCGCACGATCATAAGCCACAGACTGCTTCAAAACAGGAACATAAAACCCACGAGCGATACGCTCACCACGACCCTCAAAACTAAGCCCTGACACCCCAGCATTCCTAAGCGACAAACACAAACCTCCAACACAACAAAAATACTAAATACCATTTATAAAACAATAACCCAAAAATTGTATGTAAAAAAAATCATGAGCAGCAATACCAAGAAATACGAAAAAGAACTGAGAAACCACATTGAAGAATATTTCCATAGAATTGGCCCTCATATACCAATTGAGTGTCAATGGGTTCCATTCCAACTCGAAGCAGTAAGCAAATACTCCCCACGCTTCTCCCAAAGAAACCCTCTAACACAAGAAGTAGTTGTCCATAGCCCAGAAGACCACTACAACAAAAAAGAACAAAAACACATATGCCAGAACAAGAATGTTTTTCTTCTCCTCCTTAGACCAGCTTAAGAGCCATGCTGCATCAAAACTTAAGTTATTATTTCACAGCAAACCAAAAAACAGTAACTATAACCAGCAAGCAGCAGCCTGAAAAACCCCAGTAGTAGAAGAAGAAAAAGCTGCAGACACACCTTTTTTCTTCTACCAAACAAGAAGTTGTTGACCATAGCCATAGCAGCAGCAACAACTTCTACCAATTTTCCGTGCAAGATCACCTTAGAGACAAATTACACTGCAATTATGGAAGATAACATTGAACCCGTATAGGATTAACAGCAAAGTCAAAAAAGAAAAAGGGAATGCCCGTTTAGGCTGAAGGACTCTCAAAAAATTTAGCCATATTTCCCGAAGGCTCTACTTCCAAGCGCCTGTAGAAATTAGCAACTTCCCTAATCTCTTCAGAAAACCGAAATAGCCATTAGCCGGGGATTCGTCCAATTTCATGTTGGTGGCGCCGGGGAAGGGACTCGAACCCCTGCGAGCCAAAAGGCCCACTGGCTGGCTTGTCTTTTACACAGGCCCTGCTTGTGCCTATATGGATCTCGAGGCCAGCGCGATAACCACTCCGCCACCCCGGCTTAGTTAAAGAGATACATTCTCGGCTAAAAGAGTTTTTCAGTCAACACCGCTTTCAACAATACAATATTGCACTTACGTTACGTGTCGCCTCAATTCTGTAATCCTTAAATTATTCATCAAAGTACCTTTTCCTCAAAACTGCGAGAACTTGGAAATGACCTTACCGTCTGAAGTTACAAATCCCTTCTTTGAAGCTTTTGTGGTCGGCATATTATACGGCTTAACTTTCTGCACTTCTTCATGCCTGCCCTACATAGCAAGTTACATCGCAGGAACAGGTGCTGATTTCCGCAAAAGCGTGATCATCACTTTAACCTACAATGTTGGACGCATAACTGCCTATGCTTCCATCGGCGCCATCTTAAGCTTACTAAGCGGAACCTTCAGACTTTTCATCGATGAAAAAGCTATGGCCCTTTTTAGAGAATACTCCTCATACGCCTTTGGCATAATAACGATAGCAGTAGGCCTAAGCCTCCTGCAAAAAAACCGCGCCTTTTCAAGCGGCTGCATCTCACAGGGAAAAAAGCAGCCGGCGTTTACAAGTAAATATAGACGCCTTGACGTTCAAGCCTTTTTATTAGGCTTAAGCAGAGGCCTCGTTATATGCCCGCCTCTGGTTCTTCTGCTATCCTATTCTGTACCATTTGAGGTTCCAGCCGCAAGCTTTGCAATAGCGCTCCTTTTTGGTATTGGAACGGCGCTGTCGCCTTTACTTTTACTGGGCGGCGTAACAGGCTGGCTGCTCAGCAAAGCACCGTTATTCAGCAAATGGTTACACCTTGGCGGCGCAGCATTCCTAATACTGCTTGGTGCAAGCACAATAATCACATCGGTACTCGCAACTTGCGCATAAAAAGCTGCAATTGGAAAAGTCAAGTTTTTCTTTTCCTTCCAACCAGGACCATAACCACAACAATTGAACATACGGCAACTACAATAGCAACTAAGACAACTGCAGGCAACTCTTTGTTAGCAGTTGGCGGTGAAGCATAACTCCGCATTAAAGGAAAGCGATCCTGGTTAAGAACATCAATTACGTAGGGAGTATCCCCTATACCGTCGCCGTCAACATCCGTACCATTATAATCACACCAGTAGTTTCCCTCTCTGCCATTGTCCCATGTGTGCACGGTTTCGCTCAAATTGTACTCTTTACATACACAGCCGCCCAAGTGGTTCGTGTTATTAATGAAAGAATTATGGCTAACTGTCAAATTCAAAGGCACAGTCCCAGGCTCATTTGTGCCAAAAAACATGCCCATCTCGTTTCCTGCTATATAATTGCAAATTACACTGTTGTTAGATCCTGAAAGCAAAACGCCCACTATATTATCTAAAACAGCATTTCCAATAACCGTGTTATTAGTAGTCCAAATATACATGCCAATACTAAAATCCCTAATATTCAAATTCTTAATAGTTAATCCTGTGACCTTACCGTGCGCTGTGTCTATGCCTATTGTGTATGGTGCTGTCGTCTCATTCGTAGGCCCTTGACCAACCCATACACCCGCAGACCCGCCACTTAAAGAACCCCGCAATGTGTAGCCTGCCCCATCAATTGTAATGCCGCTTCTGTTCACAATTAAGCAAGCATACAAATCACCTGTGAAAATGTAAGTGTCACCTTCACGCTGAATAGGCACCGAAGACGGGTAAACGCTGCCATCAGCATTTATAAAAACTGTCTGCATGGCACCTGCCGCATTATGAAATAAGCCTGCTAACACAAGTGTAAATAAAATTGCCAAAGGGATCTTCCTAAACCTTCTCATTTTACCAAACCCTCAATTTTCCAGCCAGTTTCGAGATTTAAAAGCAGTTTTACCTGCCACTTTAAAGTTAAGACATCCCTCACTCGGACACATCTCCACACAACGTAAACATAAAATGCAGTTAGACGTTGCTACATCACCACCTTTCTGTTCATAAACCTCCTTCACCTGCGTTGGACAAACTCTCTTACAGATTCCACACTTGGTACATTTCTCCTCAACCTTATCTAACCGCACAGCTGAAACCCACTTGAATGGCGGAAACCTATTGAATAAGGCTATAAGAGCACCAAGCGGACAAATCCTACACCAAGAACGCCTATAAAAAAACGCTGCAGCCGTAACGATTATCAAAATTGTGATATTCAGCGAAGTTAAATACTGCCCCAACTGGTAGAACTCGCCAGGCATCGGACTAACTATCCATTCTGGCTTCATTACGCCTACCGCCAATTCGCCTAGCACACATACAGGCTTCATCGGACAAACCTGACAGAACGGCGCTGAAAAATAACCGTAAACAAAACCGCCTTTTTCAGTACCAGGCACTAATTGTGTGCCAAAAATTGCTTGCGCCCCAAAAACTACACAGACAACTATTATCACTGCAAGAATAACATAGCTAAGCTGATGAAACTTTTCATTAAAATCATCTGAGAACGTTTTGTATTTGATTCTAAACCGCTTCCGAATACGCGTAATAACGTCTTGATATAACCCAAAAGGACATATCCAACCGCACCAGAACCTCCCCAAAGCAATAGCAGCCACAACAACCGCGCCTAAGACAACAGCCAACCTCGTTAACCCTGAAGTATCATAATGCACACCCCAGCCGCCGCCAGCATTCCAGAACGGGTAAATATACACTTGAATCTGCCAGAGTGCACAGGTTACTGTTCTCCCACACGGATACCAGCAACCAAAAGTTGGCACTGGCAACCCATCAGGCATAGGAAACCCCAAAAGGCTTGTACCCGCTAAAAGCTCATGCGGCGCAAGTTGTGCTGCTGGAATCGGAATATTTTGATGATCAATGAATATGCCTGCAAAGAGAACATAAACAAAGATTATCTGAACAAGCAGTCTGATAGAACTTATTTTTCTAGTTTTATCTCTTAATCTCAAAATGACTGCCGCTACACCTACACTCAGCGATAAAACAGCAACGGCAATTACCACGTAATTAGTCTTAAAAGGCGATATAAACGTGGGAATAGGTGTAGGTTCTGCAGCAGGCGATGGATCTATAACAACAGCGTATAACCTGTCACATATGAAACCGTAAATTGGAAAAATATTCCAGTACCCTGCCATATCAAGCCGCTGCGTTACGGTGAATTCGCCTGTTTCACTATCTGTTAAGACATACTGTTCTATCCAAGTATAATCTGGCCTTGTAAACGCCACCCGAATCGTCGTATTAGGTGCTGGTGGACATATTTCTCCTTTAACGGTTACAGTCTCGTTTATGTAGATTTGTGTGCTACTTATGTTTGCGGTTATACACGGCCCATAGCAAGCTCTCACCTGTGGGACAGTTCCGCCGCCTGTGATAAGAACGCAAATAGCCACCGTTATAAATACGGCGCAGAAGACAATTCGCTTATTCACACGGCGTTCCCAGCACAGAAGTAAGCTGTTACCGCTCATATATCTTTTGTAGCCACACTACACTGCGCTTCTAGCGCCCCTGAAGCAATTAGACTGCACCGAAGCCCAAATCACGAAAACATTTCTTTGAACCCTTTCTCAAAAAAAGACGCCACACTGCAACTCATTGAAAACCGTTGCCACTTGCGATTTAGAGCCATTCCTTCAGGTTTTTTGCCTACTAAAAAAGAGGGGAAATTAAGTTTAGGTTTTTTAATTGTTCAGAGTTTTCGGAACAGCGCTACTAAGCCTATGATGATTGCTATGATAACAGCTACCAATATTCCGTATAATAGCCCTGTATAATCCGGCGCTTTTTCAACTGGTGTTGGCGCTGGCGACGTTGGCGCTTCGTCAACGTTGATGTATGTTGTTGCAAATGAGCTGCCGTAAGAGTCGTCACCCATGAATGTGGCTGTAATCTTGTATTGCCCTGCAATTTCGGGCTTCCAAGCTAAGCCAAAAGTACCGCTGTATCCATCCGTGATCACGTCGCCGATGTGGACTGGGTTACCGTTGGGGTCAGTGGCGTCTAGCGATACTGGAACGCCCGTGATTGTTTCATTATGCCAGATCCCATCTATTGGGTACTGCAGGTGCAGGTACTCCATCTGCCGCGCCATTGACTCCTTGCTAACGCATGGCGTGCCAGGCTGTGCAGGCGACATGTCTAAGACAGTGCCCTCAATCACAACCTTCTCGCCAAGTACAATCGATTTTGGTCCAGCTGTAACCGTAGTTGCGCTTTTGCCTTTGCCAAATACATACGTGTATCCGTCTCTGGGGTTGGCTGCTGCCAAGTACCCGTCTGCTACTGCGCCAGGTGTCATTGGGTTTGCAATCTTCCATACAAGTGATCCGTCAGTGATGTTGATGCAGTGTAATGCCCAACCTCTCGTTAACGGCCAGCTTTCAGTGTGCTCCGTGTTATACGTGTACATCTTTCCGTCAGCAATCGTGGCGCCTGCATTGAACGAGTAAACTGTTGCGCCGTTCTCGTCAACATATGGGCTTTCATAAGCGCTAAGAGCTGGCGCCTTATACTTCCACACTATCTTGCCGTTAGTCCAGTTAAAAGCGTAAACACCATCGTACGCTTGACGGAACAGCATGCCATAGGCTGATTGTATTGCGTATGCGCCGAAGCCTGGGCGTCCCCACGGGTAATCCATAGCTTCACTCTTCCACGCTAACTTTCCTGTTCTAAGATCCCACGCCATAAAGTAGCCGCCCATCATTAACGTGGCTACTTTGCCGTGGTCAGCCACAGTACACATGTATGAACTGTACGCTGTGTCCTCAACCGTTATGTTCCACAACATCTGCCCTGTATAAAGGTCGTAGCCTTGAATGGTTGTACCGTACCATGCACCCATAGCTTCAGGCGTTACTGGCGATACATCAGCGCCAAGACCAACACTCCAATCAATATACGAGGGCAAACTGCTGCGGGCGTATGAAGTGTTGCTCACTATCCTTGACGCAAAGCTGGTGGACGTTCCCTTCGTCGTCCAATTGATCAGCCTGTAACGGTTTGCGCCTGCTGCAGCTCCAAGATCCTGCACGCTTAAGACGTAGCCTTCCATCTGATTGTGGAACGTGCCACTGCTCAACGGCGAGATCGATACGTTCAAGCTTATGACGCCCGTCCATGGATTCCATTTGTACAGTCGACCGCCACTTATCGCTAAAAGCTCAACTGAGTAGGTTCTGCCTGCTGAAGCTCCTGGTACTTCAAGCATTCCGCCTGTAGTGTACGCAATTAGATTCGGCATCAATGTTGTAGTAAATGTGAAGCCAAACATTGAACTAACGCTTGTTGCAGCAGGGACTTCAAAGTACAATTCACCTGTACGTATGTCGTAGCAGCGCATGTAAGTGTTTCCATCGCCGGGTTTCGTGTAACTATCATACGCTCTTCCCGCAAAAATCAAGCTTGGATTAGGCAAACCGCCAAATAGGCCGCCCACCGTCATGCCTAACTGCCCCACTGGACCACCAATCAGCCCTGCTATGCCGCCTTGTTTCTTCCATACTATGTGCGCCGAGTTTGGACCTTTAACCCATGGATGGAAGTTATATTGGCTACTCCAGCATGGGTTAGTGTCAGGATACAACTCGTCCCAAAGTGCTCGCGCCTGTGGTTCTCCCGGTGAGTAGCCAGTTCCTGGATAGTTGCCAAGAATCGGCCACCATTCCCTGTTCTCTAAACTTGCAGGCCGCGTCCAATAATCAGTCGGCAACTCCGCCTCAGGCCAAGAATACACGATCTGCTCTTGCACGATTAATGTTTGTTCTGCAGTTGAACTTGGCTCATAGTAGCATGACTTCGTAAAGGTTTGCGGTGTAGTGCCGTAAACAGCTCCTGGTGCTGGCTGATAAATGCCTGCAGGGAAGTACCCGCCTGGAAACTCGAATTTGAGCTTCCACTCGCCAGGTTGATCAACGACATATTCAAACCAAGCTGTAGTGTCTGCACGGTAGGAATCCATGGTTATAGTGTCTCTGGTTCCATCTGGTTTAGTTATTGTGACTTTGTAGTCTTTGAAATATCTGCTTGCATGGGTTGCTGGCGTGAGCCACATATTGACTAGAATTGTCTGCCCGACGCCAACGGGGTTAGGCCTAAAACTGAGGTAAGCAGTTGTCTTCACTCTGAAATCAGGTGTGACTCCTGCAGGTAACGGCCCAGGTGTTGCTCCCCCTTCTTGCTGAGGTAAACTTTGCGCTTGAACTGGCAATGCAACTAATGCGATAGAAGCCATAAGAAGAGCTGTCAAGAAAACCGTAGTTATATTCGCCTTGCTTTTTGAGATTTGCATTCTCTTTTTCCTCCCTAGTTGGCTCGACGTTTCTATTTTTGTTATTTGTATTTAACTTTTGTCGTTGCTTGCAAATTCTAGGCGCAAAAATAGTTGATACCCTTTAGAATAACGAGTTTTTGATGTTGTTATTCTCATTTAACGCTGAATAATGTCCCTGGTTCCTATATAATGAAAATATCACCATTTATCTAAAAACGAACTCTGGCGGTTGTTTATAACAATTAACTATGAGCACGTTGTCAAAAGATATATAATAAGCATTACCAAATATTGGTAAAAAGTTTGGAGGCATATACCTTTGGGTGTCCTAGGACGAGATAAACTAAAAGAATTAATAGATAATTACAAAGTTATATATCCTTACGATTACACGTTGCTTGACGGCGACGGCTACATACTAACAGTTAAAGAAGAAACAACCGTAAATTACCTAGAACACAAGAACCTAATATCATACGAGGTTGTTTTCACGCCGCCCAACTTCGTGGCGCATCTAACAGCTAAAAGCAAATACGGCAGAATGGGTTTATCTTTTCTGAACGCAGCCAAGGTTCATAGTGGCTTCATCGGACGCCTCGTACTGGAACTTGTAAATCTAAGCAATGACCGCCGACCTATCGTCATCAAACGTGGTGACCCCTTCATGCACATCGAGTTCATCACGCGTGAAGGTGAGCCGTCGCCATACTTAGGTGAATTTCAGTTCCAATACTTAACTGACGAAGAAATTCAAATGTACATTCCTATACTCAAAAAAGTTTTTCCAAACTACGATGAGCTAGCAAAAATATGGCTCAAAAATAAGCGGCTCCAACCGTAAACCCTACTTTTTGAAGATGTGAATTTCTCTACCAACTTTATGGCGCCTTTCAGCATCAACAAAAGAGGCAGTCTTTGCCATTTTATCCTTTATAACCACATCTGCAGCAAAAATTTTTTCCTGAAAGGGATATACCCGTTTGAAACCGATATCTTTGGCTTTTTCTGAGATAGGCATAGTTACCGCTTTACCCGAGCGAGTCTGCAGGTAAGGCGTCACAAGCACCAACCGCCCTTCAGTCTTTAGCGTTGCATACGCTGCTTCTAGGAAGGCAAAGAATAATGGCTCAAGCTTGGCAATTACGCGTTTCGCGTATGCTACCGTGGGTATTTGACGTAATGCTGGGCCTAAATCAGGTTCGGTTACAATGCAATCCGCTTTCTCCACAAGTTTGTCAAGTTCGCACGCGTCACCACATATTACTTCATAATTTGCTTCTTTGAGATTATACTCATTTTGTAGCCATTGAAGATTGGCTGTAGCTGCTTTAATACACCATGGGTTTTTATCTACACCCACAACTTTTGCCCCTGATAGTAGTGCCTCTTGAAGAATTGTGCCTACCCCACAAAATGGGTCGACAAGCACCTTTCCCATGTTACATAAAGATAGGTTTACCATTATTCGTGCCAACCGCGGCGGTATAGCAAAAATTTTGCGCTGAACAGGCTTGCCAACATCGCGTTTTTGAAATTCAAACGGATTATGAACCGCGATAGTTGTGGCGATGATTGTTTGTCTTTTGCCTATACAAAAAAGGATTTCTGCCCTGTTCTTTACAAATTCTTTTTTTAGAACTTCAACTACCGTCAACTGTGGTTGAGATCGTACGGGCGGTATACCCATAAATCGCGTTTTCCTTCCATGCAACGCAAGCGTCTGCTTTACGCTATTTCCTAAAAATTTTTGTATTTGGGTAGAAACGGGACGTAAGTGATCCGCTGCACAGTAAACACTTATCCCGAAAATGTTTTCCCTTGATGTTTCAAGAATGTTCAGAGTAGCCTTGTTTGCTGCAACTTCCTTTCTTATCTGCTCTTTTAATTGTTCATTATTCTCTAGAAAAGCTTTCTCAATTAAACTTGTTGGGTAATAACCTGTTATTTCTCCGATTTTCAGAATTCCACCGAACGCGTCAGCTATTAGACCGTTTTCGCCTTTGATTATTAAATTAAAGAACTCTTTTGAAATCTGACTTACTTCGTATTTCGCGCCTTTGGCTTCTAGAAACGCAATGACTTCTGCCAGGGATAATTTCCAATTTTTACCCGGAATCAGCACGTATGTGTTCTGGTTTATTTCGGGCATCGCTTCTCCAGCTGTTAATAATTGTTAACTGCTATTAAGTGCTTACAGGTTTTAAATTAACGCTGTTGCATGTGCTTTAAGAATAGTAGTCCTCGATGCAGTGCTTGTCGATTATTGTTGCAAATCGTTTAAATATGGCTGCGGCTGTATGCTAAAAAAGGGATGTTGCATGCATGCACGAAATTATCGGCCTGTAAAAGGGCAAGCTTATACACGAAAGCAGTTTGCACGGGGTTTTCCTCCTCCTAAGATAACAAAGTTTACGATGGGCGATACCAAGGCAAGCTTTGATTATGAAGTTAAACTAGTCGCCTTGAAGCGTGTTCAAATTCGTCACAGCGCCTTAGAAGCAGCACGTGTGGCAACTAACCGAGTTTTAATGGATAAACTTGTTAACGATTACTTTATGCAAGTTCACCCTTATCCACATGTTATTCTTCGAGAAAACAAGATGATTTTTGGCGCCCATGCTGATCGCCTCCAGCAGGGAATGCGCAAATCCTTTGGTAAAGCTATCGGCACAGCAGCACGGATAGAGCCTGGGCAAGTACTAATAACAGTGCGCGTTAAAGCTAACGCTTTGGAAACTGCAAAAGAATCTCTTAAACGGGGAAACGCAAAGCTTCCTCTGCCTTGCAAAATTGTCGTTGAAAAGCTTCAACCCTCACAAGTAGCTGCAGAGGCGGATGTGAAAGAGGCGTGAATGCCACAAAAAAAGACTTGATTATCTGGTTTGATGACCTTAGAAAAACTGATGTTTCCCTTGTGGGCGGTAAGAATGCGAGTTTGGGCGAAATGCTCAGTGCAGGTATGCCTGTTCCGCCTGGTTTCGCTGTTACTGCCTTTGCCTATGAGAAATTTATTGCTGAAACGCGAATAGCTGAAAAAATTTATGATATTATCAAAGCAACAGTTACGGATGTACATGATCCTAAGCAGTATGCGACTGCGTCGGTAAAGATCCGCGAGCTTATTGAAAAGACTCCAATGCCTAAAGAAATCGAGGAAGCCATTAGGTTAGCTTATGCTAAGTTGAATAAAATAGTTGGTTTAAAAGATACTTTTGTTGCAGTTAGGTCAAGCGCTACAGCAGAAGATTTGCCTGATGCCTCTTTTGCCGGGCAGCAGGAGACTTACTTAAACGTTCGCGGCATAGAAGATTTACTTGATAAGGTTATGAAGTGCTGGTCCAGCTTATTCACGCCACGCGCCATATTCTATAGGAACGAGAAAGGATTTGCCCATGAAAAGGTTTTCATAAGTGTAGGCGTTCAAAAAATGGTGAATTCTCGTGCCGCAGGCGTTATGTTCACCTTGAACCCCGTGACCGGCGACAGAACTGAATTAGTAATTGAAGGTAATTATGGTTTAGGTGAATCTGTAGTTTCTGGCGCTGTGAATCCTGATGACTTTGTTGTGGATAAAAAGACTTTGAAAATAAAAGAGAAGCGGATTTCTAAGAAAACCGTTCAGTATGTTCGAGATCCAGAAACAGGTAAAACGGTTCATTTGGATGTGCCTGAGGATAAGCAGAAAGTTAGCTGTTTGAGTGATGAAGAAATAGTTGCGCTTGCTAAATTGGGCAATCTTATTGAGGCACATTATGGCGTGCCCATGGACATCGAGTGGGCAATTGATAAGGATTTGTCTTTCCCCAAAAATATATTCGTAGTTCAAGCTCGCCCTGAAACTGTTTGGAGTGCTAAACCTGTGGAAAGCCCGCATCTTGAAGAAAAGCGTCCTGAAACAGAGTTAAAAGTCGTTGTAAAAGGGATATCTGCTGGTAGAAGAGGTTATGGTTCTGGAATAGCCAAAGTAGCTCTGAACCCTGAAGATGCAGCGAAAATAATGCAAAAAGGCGATATATTAGTAACTGACATGACTAATCCTGATTTTGTCCCTTTCATGAAAATTGCAAGCGCCATTGTCACCGACAAGGGCGGTGTGACATCTCACGCTGCCATTGTGAGTCGCGAGTTGAGTATTCCATGCATTGTGGGCACGGAAGTTGCCACCAAGGTTATGGAGACAGGTAAAGAGTACACGGTTGACTCAAGGAATGGTGTAGTTTACGAGGGTGTGATGCCTGAAGCTGCGGCGCCTGCTCATTCGCAAGCTACTGCCTCTAACGTGCAGGTGGTGGAATCTGCACCTGTAACGGCGACAAAAATATACATGAATCTGGCGATTCCTGAAAAAATCGAGGAATACAAGAATTTACCTTTTCAAGGCATTGGTTTAATGCGCACAGAATTCATATTCGCAAGTTACGTGGGTGAACATCCGCTTTATCTTATTGAAACTGGTCAAAGCCAGAAGCTTGTTGACAAATTTGCCGAGGGCGTTGCCACTGTTGCACGTGCCATTCAACCGCGACCTGTAGTTGTCCGATTTAGCGACTTCAAAACTAACGAATACCGTGATTTGAAAGGTGGAGAAAAGTACGAGATCATTGAGGAAAATCCGATGCTTGGTTGGCGTGGCTGCAGTCGCTATATCAGTCAATGGTATGAAAAAGCTTTCAGGCTTGAATGCCAAGCCATCAGGAAATGTCGTGAAGCATGGGGTTTAAAGAATGTGTGGGTTATGCTTCCGATGGTTCGTACATTATGGGAAGCGAAGAAAGTGCTTGAAATAATGAAGGAAGAGGGTTTAGAGCGTTCACGTGATTTCAAAGTGTGGTTCATGGCGGAGACGCCGTCAATAGCTATTATGGCTGATGAGTTCTCAAAGTTAGTTGATGGTTTCTCGATAGGTTCAAATGATATGACGCAGGGCATTCTAATGATTGATCGCGACTCTGAACGGTTGGGTCAAATGGGGTATTTTGATGAAAGAGATCCTGCTGTAAAAAGAATAATCGCGCATCTTATCCGTGTCGCACATGAGAATGGCTGTACTGTTTCAATATGTGGTGAGGGGCCTTCAAATCTGCCTGATTTTGCGGAGTTTCTTGTGCGGGCTGGTATTGATAGTATATCTGTTAATAACGATGCGGTTGTGGCTACGGCGAAGCTTGTGGCTAGTATAGAGCAGAAGATAATTCTTGAGCGGTTAGCAGAGCAAGCTGCCGCGACTAGTGGGCATCCAATTAAAAGACCAAAGCCTGATTGGGAATGGACCCCATAGCAATTTCATCATAGGCTTGATAACGCTCTTTATTATTTCTGATTTTTTTCTATTTCGTTGTACATGGTGGGAAGTGTGAAGGGGTTCGATTTAGAAGAGGAAAGAATAGCACAAGAGATAGCCAACTTGGGTGCTAAGCGTGTTCTGTTGCAGTTGCCTGAAGGTTTGAAATCTGATGGTATTCGGTTGGCTAGAATTGTTGAAAAAGCTGGTGCTCTTCCCATAATCTCTGCTGATCCCTGTTATGGTGCTTGTGATGTTGCTGTTGCAGAGGCACAGTTGTTGGGGGTGGATCTTATAGTTCATTTTGGACACGCAAAGCTTGTTAAACATGAAAGTGTTCCGACAATATATGTGGAGGCTCGTGCAACAGCGATTGTTGATGAGGTTGTTAGGCAAGCTATTCCTTTGTTGGGCGGATGGAGTAAAATTGGTTTAGCCACGACTGTTCAGCATGTGCAGATGCTTGATAATGTTCGAGAAATTCTTGTGCGTGCTGGAAAAAGCGTTGTGGTTGGTGATGCTGGCAGAGTTAGGTATGCTGGGCAAGTATTGGGCTGTGATTATAGCAACGTAAAATCGGTGGCTAGTGATGTTGACGTTTTTCTTTTTATTGGCGGTGGAAAGTTCCATGCATTGGGCGTAGCATTGGTTGCTGCAAAACCCACGATAGTTGCTGATCCATATGAAGGTCGAGCATACTTGATAGATACTGATGTGCAGCGGGTTATTAAGCAGCGTTGGGCTTGCATTGAGCAAGCATTGAACGCTAGAACATTTGGCGTGTTAATCGGTTTAAAGCTGGGGCAAAAACATTTTGACGAAGCCATAAAAATCAAAAATGCAATAGAGAGTAAAGGGAAGGCGGCTTTTTTGTTTGCGATTAGAGAGGTTTTGCCTGAGGCACTAATCATGTTTCCCGCAGTTGACGCTTATGTTAATACTGCCTGTCCAAGAATAGCGTTTGATGTCGCATCCAAATTCTCAAAGCCCGTGTTAACCATAAATGAATTTAAGGTCGTTTCTGGCGAATTGACATGGGATACTCTGCTCAAAAAAGGATTATTCGAAAACTTGACTTAGAACGGTTTTTAGCTGAAATTAAGCCACATCCCAGGCCAAGCCTCCGTCTGGAGCAGTATACCACCCCAACATCTGTGGCAGCAACTGTTTTGTATTTGGCAGCCTACGTTTATGGTGACATAATAGGCAAAGTGGTCTTAGACTTAGGTTGTGGTACAGGTAGATTGGCGTTGGGTTGCGCGTTTCTGGGCGCGAAGTCTGTTGTGGGCGTTGACATTGACAGTTTGGCGGTTAAACTTGCTTCTGAGGCTTCTGCTAAACTTGGTTTTAACAGCGTTGCACAGTGGGTTAATGGTGACTTAAACTCGATAAGTGGCAAATTTGATACTGTGTTGCAGAATCCACCTTTTGGTGTACATAAACGCGGTGCGGATAGAGTCTTTTTGGAAAGGGCATTGCAATTAGCTGAATCGGTTTACTCGCTTCATAATCATCCCTTTACTGATAAGGGATTGTTGAAGCAGCTAAAGGCAAACTCTGGCATATTGCAAATTGAGGCACCATCGTTTATTACGAGAATTGCGGAGGCATATAACGCGAGAGCAGAGGCAGCATACGCGTTGCTTCTAACTATTCCTCATATGTTTAATTTTCATTCTAAAGAAAAAAGAGAAATAATCACTGATCTTTACGTTATAAAACGAAGTATTGCTTAATGCCCTGAAAGTAGATTTTAACGCGTGTACCCAATTTTAACGTTTGCGTATTTGTTCCTAAAAAATCTGATGTTGCACTGTGTTTTGTCTTTATCCCCCTCATTTATAGTTTGGGTTTGTTTTTGTTGTTGCTTTGTTGGGTTTTGTTCTTTTTTGTAGGTGTGGTTGCTGAATTTTCCGATATAGCTGAATGGATAGGGTAGTAGAATAATGTCGAGTGCCGCAATGTATGGCATATATGGTAATCCTGTGAGTGTTTGTAGTATGGTGTTGATTGTTTTTAATGTAAGTAGTAAGAGTAAGCCGTTGAGCCAGAAGCCTATTTGCCAGTTTTCCGTTTTGTACAGGCTTTGGAGAATTGCAACGTTCAATGCGCCTATTATTACCGGTTGGATGCCGTATTGGGCGAAGAGGAAGAGTGCGAATCCTATTGGCGGCATGTATAGCAGAAAAGCGTTTTGTGCTGTGTCCAGTATAATTTGAATTATAACTAGTGCGGTTGTGAGAATTAAGCCGTGAAGGAATACTAGTTTATCTGGTTTTAGTGTTTTGGGCAATCCATTCACCTACAGTTTTTTCTGCTAGTCTTCCGCGGATTCCATAGGCGTTGTTGGCGCTGTTCCAGTAGACTAACCAGCATCCTTCGAGTCCCATGTTTTTAAAGAGGTTAAGCCCGCGTAGGAGATAGCTGCTTTGTGCGGCGTCGTCGTTTGTGGACATGCCGAATTCTGTTATGACTACGTCTCTGTTTGTTATTTTCTGGAGAAGCTGAATAAAGTTTGGAGAAAGCACAAGGAATGATTCCATGAAAACGTCGTATCCTACAAAGTCGAGTTTTTCACTGAAGCGAATAGGCAAATTAGAGCGAACGACGAAGCCTGCGCCAAAATTTGTGTAAAGCTGTGTTGAAAGATTGTAGGCTTTAACTATGGTGTAAACCTGTTCAAACTTGGATATTGCCTCGTCGTCTGTGAATAGGGCTCCTACGTCCCATGATGAGGCTGACTCGGGCTCGTTGAGAATTTGAATATACGTGAGATATCTACCCCATCGGTTAAGATAATACCGTATTTCGTCAGCATCTGCATTGTTTTGGATTATGAGGGCAACTCGCATATTCAATTGTTGTGTTGCCGCGAAGAATACGTCCGTCATACTGTTTAGGTAATCATTGAGTTCAGTTGAGTCACATACCATATTTACGCGAATTACCTCTATACCCAAATTATGAATACGTAATACTTCATCGTAGATTTGCCCAACGTTATCTTGCTCATAAACGTAGCTAACTCCTACCTCAAAATAAGGATTTGAACTTCTAGGGACTGTCGATAGATAAAAGTGTGGAAAGAAAATTTGTATATATGCCAGCATTATGCAGAATCCAATGGTAATCAAGGTTCTTACTATTCTTTTGTTCAAAAATACAGTTATCGACTGCTTTTTGATGTGAATTTTTTGCTGCTTTTTAAAGCGAAACAGAAAAACTAAGCTGACAACTACAATAACACTAATGATGGCTGCAACTAATTCAATGGGAAAACGAGACCCGATGGTAAAGTGAACGAGTTCTGAGGCGCCGATGTTACCCGCGTTGTCTTCAGCGTAGACTGCTAGATTGTGCGCGCCTTTTGAAAGTCCATGTAGAGTAGCGTTAGCGACGATTGTCATGTTACTTTGTCCATCAAGACTGTAACCAATCCAAGTCGTTGGCTCATTTACAGTGAAAATTAACTGAATTTCATCCGTGTCATACAGTTTATTTTCGGGACTTAACACTGTGATCGCTGGAGGAGTGAAGTCTGGCTCATGCGAAATCTTAGTAAGCCAAACTGTGCCGCCTGATGCTGTGCCCATAACCGCGTAGCCGCCTCCTTGTGTTTTTATCAAGCAAGCTGTTCTGTAAACTGGAAAAACAGAAAGTGCCGGTAAAATAGCGCGGGGGTCAGCATATGTTATGTTCCACTGTTCGCTGCCCGAAGGGTCTGTTCTAACCAGTACTGCAGTATTGTTTAAAGCAACCATGTACCCTTCATCTTCCGTTTGTACAACTGAACTGAACCCGTCAGGTGATATGTGCCCGTAGGGTAAGCTCCACTGCTCGTGTCCTTGAGAGTTAACCTTAATCAGCCAAGGAACATTCAAGCCGCCATTTGCCTGCCATGTTCCTGTACCTGCAAGCACATATCCTCCATCCCTCGTCTTGGCAACAGACGAGACGTAATGTACATCTGAAGGTTCACCATAAGCGAACGTCTGGCTCCATTGCAAATTGCTGTTGAAATCTATTTTTGCTAGCCAGAAATCGTTTCGCCAACTTCCAGCTAACACGCAGCCGCGGTCGTTTGTCTCTATTACTGTACGAACACTGAAGCCGCCGGTAAACGTTTTATTCCACAATATAGCGCTTTGCTCATCCACCTTAAGCAACCAGGCAATGTTGCCATTTTCCGTCAGAGTATTCCCAACTATAACGTAGTTTCCATCGCTGGTTTGAATGCCTGCTTCAACATCTACCAGCGCTGTAGCGGTGCTTCCTGACTCGAGTTTTCTGCTCCATTGAATATCTCCTTTCCCATCGGTCTTGGCAAGGTAACCGCCTTCTCCGATCAGCATGTACCCATTGTCTGTTGTCTGAATAACTGATACAATTTCTCTATTGGAACCAAAAACCTCTGCACCGTAGGACTTTCTCCACTGTACCCCTCCTACAGAATTAGTCTTAACTAATACGGCTGTATGGTTAGTTACAAGTGAGATATATAATGATTCATTAATTGGACGTTGAAAAGGCGGATTTAACATAATACTTGCTGTTTGGGAGCCACTGTATCCTACTATAGCGTACCCGCCGTCCGTGGTTTGAATGGCGAAATTAGCCCACATATCACTGTAAGACTTACTCCACTCCACTGAAGGCAAATCTGACAAGGCATTCAACAAAGGAACAGGAGCGCCAATTGCTAAAATGGCAAAAGCCACTGCAATCGCGCTTTCTGTTCTCAACAGACTATTTAAAGAGCGGTAAAAGCCAATCTGCATAGCATATCTTCACTTTCAATCAAATTAAGCTATTCACACTTATTTTTTTTGGGAAGCCCTGCGGCACAAGTAGCTTATTCTCTGAAATTGTAGTTAGGTTTAAAATTAGCTACCATAATATTACGCTCCTTGAACAAGCACGTTGAGTGTGATGAACTTCCACGTATAAACCCCTTGAAGTGTTAGGTCCAGAACACGAATTCTCACTAGTGAACGATGAGCTTAAAGCGCTGCCAATCGCCGACATGGTCATAAAAGATTTCTGTGGGAGAACCGTGAACTTCGTTGAACTTCCCAACTTCACTTTTGGAAAAGAACTACAATTGCACGTTATGGAAATAAAAGCAAACAAACCCTTCAAGTCACCCGAAATCTTCGAGGAGACCATGCAAAACGCCGTAACAACTCTTCTCGTGTTCCTCGAAAAAAAACACAATGCAACTCTCCTCGGTACAGGAATGCATCCCCTGCTTAAACTTGACGAAACACGGGTATGGCCTCACCGCCACAGAAAAATCTATCAGGCATTCAGCAAAATATTCAACCTCACACAACACGGCTGGCTGAACATCCAAAGCTTTCACCTAAACCTCCCATACTCAAAAGAAACCCACGGCGTCAAACTGCACAATTTACTCGCAGAAATCTGCACCTACTTACCAGCAATTACGGCGTCCTCTCCAATCTACGAGGGCACATTAGGATCAAATATGGATAACAGGCTTTATTTCTATAAATTAAACCAAAAAGAAGTACCATCCATAACAGGCGACATTATACCTGAACCCGTCACTTCATTCACACAATACCACAAAGACGTAATAGGTCGATACTCACGCGACTTAGCTAAAGCCGGTGCAGATAAAACAATCCTGTTTAAAGAATGGGTAAACTCTAGAGGCGTAATCTTCAGATTCGATCGCGCAGCACTTGAAGTGCGTGTGATAGATGAGCAAGAATGCATCAAATCAGACGTCGCAATAAGCTGTTTCATCAGGGCTGCACTTCGAAGGTTAATGGCAGAAAATATTGAGACTTTGCCCCACACCCTTCTAGTCGCAGACTTCAACTCCATAATAGCTAATGGACTAAACGCAAATGTCCAGCATCCAAAAGGCAAAACAGCACGCCAAGTCTGCAAGTACCTCCTCAATTTAGCGTGGGAAAACGCTGACAACGTTGAAAAAAAATATCTCCGTCTCGTCGAGAAAAGAATAGATAATGGCAGTCTATCCGAACTTATTCGGGAAAGAGTTTTAAGACGCGCCCAAAAAACCACTTTTGCTGAAGCACTCATCAACGTGTATTCAACGCTTATTAAGTGCCTTGCAAATAATCAGCCCTACTTCTAAAAAACTACTGAAGGAGAAGATTCACCGTTGTGTGAAGAAAATGTGCAAAAAACCTGTGCATTCGACATCTGCTACAAATGTAACCGCTGGTGCTGCCAAGACGCTAAGCCACCATTAACCCCTAACCGCAAAAAAATAATAAGCGAATACTTGCAAAAACAAAAAACCCAAATAGCACATCCATTCACCGACGCTGACTACTCATTTCCAACACTGGACGCCTACGGCTTCTGCATTTTCTACAACAAAGATACAAAAAAATGCACCGTACACGTGGTTAAACCTGAAACCTGCCGTGCGGGACCAATAACCTTCGACATAAACCGCCGCACGCGAAAAATTGAATGGTATCTGAAAAAAGCAGAGATATGCGCCTACGCTGGCTTACTGCACAAAAACAAAACTGCCCTCAAGGAACACTTTGAAGTAGCCAAAAAGGAACTGCTGCGCCTCATCACTGAACTTGACGCAAAGGCTTTGGAGGCAATCTTGAAAATCGAGGAACCTGAGACATTCAAAATAGGCGAAGACGATTTGCCAACCGATGTGGCAGCGAAGCTGAAGATCAACGAGCAAAACAAACCTTAATCCTACAAGTGCCTTTGCGTAACCACAGCCTAAACGCTTTTTAAAGAAACCCCATTTCTTTCAATTTTAACGCAAATGCAACATTGCCTTTAAAGTGAATTTTCCCTGTAAAAAACGCCTTTCCTGCCTCCATTCTACCATTAACTACATCCAAAAAATCTTTCTCTGCCATGCTTATCGCTAGTGTAGGCGACGAATTAGCACCTTCTTTAACTTCCAACCTCTGGTCTCTTATAGTAACCGTCCACACGCCGCCGTTGCCACCAATAACGTTTACCTGAACTGCAACATCCACTCCTTGTGTCTTGCTCGCGTTAAATCTGCTGGGCAAAACTTTTTCGAAAAACTCCTTCGGCGTTTTAATCTCCATCATTCATCATCATTTCGCAAAACTTTAAGCTATTTTACAGTGTTGTAAGCTTTGAACTTTTTCTCTAGTTCCGCCAAGCTGCTAATGCTTCCCTCGGTTAGCATCATGACTGCCAGCTGAATCTTGGCGGCTTCCTCAACCATCTCATTTAGGTTACACGCTGCTTCCAAGGTTGCACCTACAGTGACTATACCGTGGTTTTCAAGAATCACCGCGTCATAACCAGTTATTGCTTTCTGAACGGCCTCGGCAAGCGCCATCGAACCTGGCTGCTTAAAAGGGACAATTGGGATACCCTTAGGGAGAGCCAAAAACACCTCTATTTGTAAGGGCAAAATCTCTTTTCCTACTATGCCGAAAGCAGTTGCGGTAGGTGCATGTGTATGCACAACCGCCTGCACGTCTTGCCTTGACCTGTATATCGCCGCGTGCATAGGTGTCTCCGCAGAGACTGCCCCTTGCCCACTCACCTTTTTTCCTTTCAAATCTACGAGCACCAGTTCATTCTCATGTAGTTTTCCTAAACATGCACCTGAAGGTTTTATCAGAAACGTGTCTGCGCCAGGGATTTTGGCGCTGATGTTCCCGCTGGTTCCCTTTACTAAGCCTCGATTGTACAATTCTTTGCCAGCATGCACAAGTTCTTTGCTAACAATAGCAATTGCTTTGCTGTCCATATTTCAATCACCTTTCCTAAACAAGTCTGACTCTCTCGGTCTGGTCAGTAGCCGTGCTGAAACGTTTTCTGCCACTTGATAATTGTAGCCTCTGATTATCGCTGCTGGTATCCCCTCATTCGCTTGCCCTATCACGAGTTCTGCTGCTGAAGCCAACTCATCTGCGATGGCTGTCTGCTTTATCTTAAGCGTGTAGCCGAACAGATCTTTTTCGCCTCGTCTATCTCTTATGGGCTTTATTCCCGCCACGCCCACCGCCACATTTATTTCGCCCATCCTCAAAGGGCGACCATGCGTATCAGAAATAATCACTGCCACGTTACAGCCAGTAAGCCTCTTTATTCCTTCTCGTATCTTCTGTGCGGACGCGTCAGGATTATTGGGCAGTAACACTACGTTTCTTTCACCTTGCACATTGGACTTGTCAACTCCAGCGTTTGCGCAGACTATGCCGCTGTGGGTTTCAGTTATGAGGCTATTGTTGCCCATACGCACGATTTCCTTTGTTTCACGCAAAATAACTTCCACTAGAGCAGGATCCTTCCCAACTTTCAGCGCTATTTCACGTGCGCGTTCTGAGGGAATAACCTCGTCCAAATTAACCACGTGGCCTTCTGCCTTCGAAACTGCCACATGCGTTATTACGATTATGTCCTTTTCACGTATAGGCGTGTTCTGCTTTTCAGCAGAAGCACAAATCAGCTTAGCCAAATCATCTCCTTTAGTTATTAATGGTAGATTTTCTACGGGAATGACTTGAATAATCTGCACAGGTGCAACCTCCCTTTTTGCTTGTGCATGCGTAGTTGCGCAAGAAACTTTAAAGCTTATCTTCCTCTCCGCCTCAATCACCTTACGCCCTCCTAGCACGCGATGTAGATTACGAAGTTTTTAAAACTCGCTTCTCCTATACCTATCCATTGCAAAATTTTGACGCGCTGGGGGTGCTGAAGATTGGGAATAAACAATCTAACCCGAGTTTTTAACCCAAAAAGCATCGCGGTGATAGGTGCAAGCGAAAGAACAAATTCCATAGGTGCCAAAATCCTCCAAAACCTAACAGGATATAACGGCCAAGTTTTCCCTGTAAACCCAAATAGACAAGTGGTGCAGGGGATACCTTCTTATCCACGTATAACTGACGTTCCATCAAAAGTTGACCTAGCAATAATAGCAACTCCAGCACACACTGTTCCCCATATAGTTGAAGAATGCGGAGAAGCAAGCGTTGCCGGCGTAATCATAGTCTCCGCTGGCTTCAAAGAAGCAGGAAACGCTGGCGCTGAACTCGAAAAGCAAATACTTGAACAACAAAAAAAGTACGGCATACGCATTATAGGCGCCAACAGCTTTGGCATAATCCGACCAAAACTGAATCTTTACGCTACAATCGCAGATAATCAGGCACACATCGGGAAAATAGCCTTCATCTCCCAAAGCGCGGCTTTGTGCGCGTCCGCTTTAGCTTGGGCTTGGGAAGCTCAAGTCGGATTTAGTGCAGTGGTTTCCACAGGTTCAATGATTGATGTTGAATTGGGCGATCTAATCGAGTATTTCGGTGCTGATCCTGAAACCCGCAGCATCCTGCTTTATATTGAATATGTTAAAAACGCCCGCAAATTTATGAGTGCCGCACGCTGCTTCGCGCGCGCCAAACCCATAGTTCTTGTTAAAGCTGGGCGTTTCAAAGAGAGCAGTGAAGTAGCATTTTCACATAGTGGCGCTTTAGGTACAGAAGACGTAGTTTACGATGCTGCATTTAAGCGCGCTGGCATCGTGCGTGTTGAGGCAATACGTGACCTCTTCAACTGTGCAGAGGCGTTGGCGATGCAGCCGGCGCCTGCTGGTGCCAATCTAACTATAATAACTAATGCAGGTGGGCCAGCGATTATGGCTACTGACTTTCTAATTGCCCGTGGTGGAAAGCTTGCGCAATTAAGCGTTGACACTGTTCAGGCTTTGCGGCGTGTTTTGCCTTCTTACTGTGGCGTTTCTAATCCTGTGGATGTATACGAGGAAGCCACTGTTGAACGGTTCAGAAACGCGTTAGAAGTATGCTTAAAGGATCAGGGTAGTGACGGCTTTTTAGTTATTTATGCACCTCAGAGTGCAACTGCACCCTCTGCTTTGGCAGAAGTTACAGTGGAACTTGCAAAGCACACTAGGAAGCCTGTTTTTACGGCTTTGATAGGTGAGGATGCTCGTTGTCGCGAGGCGCGGCGGTTTTTGCAAAAAAATGGTGTTCCATCGTTTACAACTGCTGAGGAAGCAGTTTCCACCTTTATGTATATGCACAGTTATGCGCGGAATCTGGCGCTTTTGTATGAGACCCCTGAAGAGGTCGAGGTAAAACAGGTCGATGTGTCGCCGCTTAAAGGCATTCTGCGTCGTGCCCTCTGTGAAGGGCGCCGAGTGTTAACTTTGCTTGAGTCTATGCGCTTCTTGGAAGCTTACGGAATTCCAACAGTGAAGACGCTGGTTGCGCATACTCGTGAGGAGGCTGCAGTTCTTGCCTCGGAATTAGGATACCCTGTGGTGTTGAAGGCCTTGTCTCCTCAGATCACGCATAAAGCCAAGGCTGGCGGGGTTAAGCTGGACGTGTGTTCGCCGTCGGAGACTGCTGCCTATTTTGATGAGTTGGCGAACAGGGTTAAGTATTTTAGCGCAGAGTTTCAGGGTGTTGCGGTTCAGCCTATGGTGCGTGAGAAAGGCTACGAGCTGCTCATAGGCTCTAAGCGGGATGCACAGTTTGGTTCAGTCATTGTTTTCGGGATGGGCGGTGCAGCGGCGGAGTTTTTCAGGGATGTGGCTATTGGTTTTCCGCCGTTGAATCAGGTACTTGCGAGGCGCCTTATCGAGGACACTGCCATTTGCAAGCGTGCAGAGGTTAGTGGGCATCCTTTAAATGTCAAGCTTCTTGAAGAGGTTTTAGTGCGTTTCTCTCAGCTTGTCACTGATTTTCCTGAATTACGCGAGGTTGAGATGAACCCGCTGATTGTTACTGAGGGCGGCGCAGTTGCGGTGGATGTGCATGTGGTTTTGGATTGGGAGCGTTTGATTCGAGAGGTTGCTGAGCATAGCGATTCACTGCTTATTGCTTCTTACCCAAAGAAGTATGTTGCAGTGCGTGAGTTGAAGGATGCCACCCGGGTTCTGCTGCGGCCAATTAAGCCTGAGGATGAAAAGCGATTTAATGAGTTTCTGCTGTCACTTTCTGAAGAGACGATGCGGTTTAGGTTCTTTCAGATCTTGAAAGAGCTATCGCATGACGTTCTGGTGCGGTATTGCAACTTGGATTATGAACGTGAGGTTGCAATTGTGGTGGAGCTCCAGGACAGCAAGCGGATAATTGGCGCTGGCGGCGTTATTGTTGAGCCTGATAAACGTAGCGGCGAATTCGCCGTTGTTGTGGGCGACGCGTGGCAAGGGTTGGGGCTCGGCGGAAAACTCATGGATCATGTTGTGGCAGTTGCACGGGACTTGCGGCTGGAGCGGATTTGGGGCTACGTGTTGGCTAATAACTATAAAATGCTGCGTTTATGTGGGAAACTGGGTTTCAAGTTGGAACCGTTGGATGAAGACACGGTTAAAGTGGTGTTATCTCTGTCTTAGTTGGAAGGGAGAAAATGGGAAGTAAACAAAAAAAGGGTTGCAAAGGCTTGTTTAGCTTCTGAATTTCTGCAGTTTCTTAAGCATTTCTTTGTCGCCTTCAGCGTCGCCTGCGCACGTCGCGATTATGCCGTCCACTATGCCGTCAAGCTTCGCTGCTGTTTCTTCCACCTTGTCCATGGTTGTGGTGACTGGCCACCCAATCATTTTCACGGTTTCCACGTTCTTCGGCGTGCCCACTAGGAAGTAGGCGAAGATGGGCTTGTTTATGCGTTTGCATTCTTTAGCTACTTGTTCTAGTATTGGGAAGGTTTTGTCTTCTAGCCGCATGAAGTAGATGAAGTCCCATGCGCTTTTTGCGCGTTCGATGGTTTCTTCCACTGAGCGCCGTGCAGTGAGCAAGCAGCCAAGCTTTAGATTTTTGAGTTTCACTGTTGTGCGCAGGAAGTCGCGTGCTTCTTCTGATGATTTGAGCATTTTTATGGGTTCGCCGTATTTTGGGTTGTCGCCCATTGTTATTACTAAGCCGTCTAAGCCGATGATGTCTGCTGCTAAGGCTAAGCCGCCGACTTCAACTGGTCCTTTGTAGTGCAGTATGAATATGGGGCAGACGTATTTTTCTGGGTACTTCTGTTTGAGTATACAGCTTACTACTGTGCCGCTGGGCGCCGGGAAGCCTGCTGCGCTGTCTGTGACATTCCACCCATCAACTAATGGGGCAGTCTCTTCTGCTAGCTTCAGGAATTTACGTGTTGGAACAAACTCGTTTAGTATCTTCATCTGTTTTTCATCTCTGGGCATAGGAGAAGAAGTTTGCATTAAAAAGCCTTTTGCATAACCGCAATGCGCCTTTTCTTGCCGCTGAACACGTAATATGCTTGTTTATAAGAAAAGGCAACCTAGAAAAATAGTAAACGACATGTTTTTTAGAAACCCTACTGTAAAAATGTTTGGGTGCTTGTTGTGAGAAAATCTGTTCAAAAATACTTGTTGATGATTAAACTAAGCCCTAACATGGCTGCAAAACTGTATGAACCATTACTGGAATTTACCGAACACCCAATCGAGGGTGTTACGCTTGAGGAAGCATATCAAGTATTTGGTGCATGGGATTTCGCAGTTCTGTTCCAGGCAGACACTAATGAAAGCGCAATGCATTTTGTCAGCGATAAAATTCGCTTAATAGACGGAGTTATGGAAACATTAACCATGCCACTGGTGCCAATAAAAGACTACCGCAAATAAAAATCCAGCTTCACCTTTTATTTTCATGACCATTTCGGTGAGAAGAAACTAAACTGCGCCTTATTCCTGTCTGCATGTGAAATGCGAACTGAATATAACAATTTCTTTATCTTCTTGAGGAAATGTAAATAAGTCCTGAAAAAGAAGTGTTTTGTGTTGTGGTGTTATGAAGGTTGCTGTTTCTGGAAAAGGTGGCGTAGGTAAAACTCTTATAGCTGCAGGCTTGGCCCGCGGCTTCGCCAAAAGAGGCTTAAAAACCATGGCAATCGATGCTGATTCTTCACCGAACCTTGCTTTAACATTGGGCTTGTCAGCAGAAGAAGCCCGCAAAATAACGCCTATCTCCGCGAACAAAGAACTTATTGAAGCTAAAACAGGCACAGGCTATTCCGGCGTTTACCGCTTGACTTTTACTGTGGATGACGTAATCCGCGATTACGCTGTGTCTACGCCGTTCGGTGTAAACCTGATAGTGATGGGTACGGTGCAATCAATGGGTGCCGGCTGCATGTGTGCACCGAATGCCGTTGTGCGTGCTTTACTTCGCCATCTAATAGTGGAACGTCATGAAGCTGTTGTCTTGGACATGGAAGCTGGTGTGGAACATATCGGCAGGGGTACAGCGCAGCGTGTTGACGCCTTGCTTGTAGTGGCGGACGCGAACTTGAAAGCACTAGAAATTGCCAAGCATATTCATGATTTAGCTTCAAAAGCAGGAATGAAAAATATCTTTTTGGTTGGCAACCGCGTCATGAATGCAGCACAGGAAGAAGTGATTAAAAGCTTCGCTGTGCAGAACGGTTTAAGTTTACTCTCGATTGTACCTTACGATCAGAAAATTATCGAAGCAGAAATGCGGGGTGAAACTCCACTTAGCCACAATGAGTACGCGGCAATGCAAGCTATAGACCGTCTCTGTGAAAGCCTGATTGGAAATAACATCTAAATTAAATCTTATACTTATATTATGTGAGGATGAGTGAACATCAAGATGAAAATGATTGTAGTAGTCGGACGTGGCGGAACAGGCAAATCCAGTTTCGTATCCCTAATGGCTAAAGGCTTAATCGAAGCGGGTGAAGCACCCTTGTTACTAGTTGATGCTGACCCTGACCAGAACCTTGCTGAAATGGTCGGAATAGACCTAAAAGAAGCAGGAAAACACACAATTTCCGAACTCCTCGTAAGCACATTCATCGAGCAAGGAGGCACTACCGTGGGCATCCCCCCTACTGAGCGCATAGAAAGCAAAATCTGGTCCAGCGGGCTATATGAAAGCAACCACTTCGACTTCCTCGCCGTAGGCACCAAATGGGTCGAAGGCTGTTATTGCATGCCTAATTCCGCATTAAAGGGCGCATTGGAATCACTTACAAAAAACTACAAGTACGTACTCATCGACTCGCCTGCAGGGTTGGAACACTTAAACAGGCGGATAACATCAAAAGTCAACGACATAATAGACATACTCGACCACTCCAAAAAATCATTTGACCATGTCAAACGTGCTTACCGCATAGCCAAAGAAGTAGGCATACAATTTGACAACTTCTACATTGTAGGCGGCTACCGCTTCCCAGAAAAACTAGGCAACCAAGCTGAAACAGCCTTAAAATTCAAGTACTTAGGCAAAATCGCCGAAGACGAACAGTTAGATGAGTACGTTCTTGCTGGGAAATCTCTGCTTAATCTATCAGCAGACAACACGGCTTATGTCTCTGTTAAAAAAATAATGGACGCTGCAGGATACATAAAACTATGACACAATTTCCTGCCAATTCTTACATTAATATTAATCCACCATTACTTTTGTTAAAAAAACAGGAAAAGTTTAAAAACAGTGTAAGGGTTGGATATAGGTAAACCTTTACTGAGGTTTCAAATTGACAACTAAAAATGTGCACATGAAAATAGGTGAAATGAAGACTCCCACCAGCATGGTTAAAAACCTTGAGTTATCCATCGGAAAGATCGTTGATGATTCATGGGAAGAACCCATGGGTCCTACGCCGATGCCTTCAATCTCCACCCTGCGCGACTGGGACATGAAACTTCTCAACAAATACAAACCCTTCTACATGCCTGACTGCGACCTCTGTTGCCTCTGCACATTCGGCAAATGTGATTTAACAGCAGGAAAACGAGGCGCATGCGGCTTAGACATAGCCGCCCAATCGTCACGCATTGTGTTGGCAGCATGCTGTATCGGCGCAGCGACACATACAGCACACGCCCGACACATGGTGCATCACTTAATTGAAAAATATGGGCGTCGTTACCCTTTGGACATTGGCGGCTTAAACATAAAAGTCGAAGCGCCAATTACACGTCTCGTTTGCGGCATAAAACCCGCAACTCTAGGCGATTTAGAAGACGTTTTGGATTATGCTGAAAATCAGATTACCCAAGCACTTGCTGCAGTGCACACGGGACAAGAAGGCAACCATTTGGATTTTGAATCAAAAGCTTTCCACATAGGCATGATCGACCATGTGGGCATGGAAGTAGGCGACATCGCTCAAATCTCAACTTTCGGCTTTCCCAAGGCAGATCCTGAAGCGCCACTTGTGCCGTTAGGTATAGGCACAGTAGATACCTCCAAACCTGTCATAATGTGCATAGGTCACAACGTGGTGCCTTCCGTAGGCATAATTGATTACGCGAAAGAAAACAAGATAGACGATAAAATCGAGGTCGTGGGTTTATGCTGTACGGCACATGATATTACACGTTACTATAACCGAGGAAGAATTATCGGCCCAATCTCGTGGCAACTACGCTTCGTAAGAGCTGGCTTTGCCGATGTAGTCGTTCTCGACGAGCAATGTGTTAGGACTGATATTTCTGATGAAGCGGCACGTGTTAAAGCGCCCGTAATTGCCGCGTCAGAGAAAAACTGCATGGGCTTCAAAGACCGTACAAACGATCCGGCAGACGAAATAGTGGCTGACTTAGTAAGCGGCAAAGTTCCAGGTGTTCTAATTTTAGATCCTGAAAAAGTCGGTGAAGTCGCAGTAAAAGTTGCCCAGAAAATAGCGCCGATTAGAAAGAAACTCAGAAACTTGCCTAGCGTCGAAGAAATTAAAGCTCTGGCAAAAACCTGCAGACAATGTAGTATCTGCCAAAGAAGTTGCCCACAAGACCTTAAAATTCCAGCGGCTTTGAAGGCAGCTGCTGAAGGCAATCTGACTCTACTTACCGACTTATACGAATACTGCATCGGCTGTGGGCGTTGCGAAGAAGCATGTCCAATAAATCTTGCAATACACAGTTTCATAGTGAAAGCTGGAGAAAAATTCATGCTCGAAGAAACAAACCTTTGCCGTTGCGGAAGAGGCGCTGTGCAGGATGTAGAAATCCGAAACGTAGGCAGTCCAATCGTGCTCGGAGAAATCCCTGGAATATTGGCAGTCGTAGGTTGCAGCAACTATCCGCACGGCGGAAGAGACGTTTATGACATTTGCAGAGAGTTTGCCCTCCGCAGGTATATAGTCGTTACCTCGGGCTGTTCAGCGATGTCTGCAGGCTCATATAAGAACTCTGAAGGTAAAACGCTTTATGAGGAATTTCCAGGCGAGTTCGCAGCAGGCGGCGTACTCAATGTAGGTTCTTGCGTAGCCAACTCACATATTGCAGGTGCGGCTATAAAAGTGGCTAACATATTTGCCAAACGTACTCTTCGCGGTAACTATGAGGAAATCGCTGATTACATACACAACCGTGTTGGCGCCGTTGGTTTGGCATGGGGCGCATACTCGCAGAAAGCAGCGGCGATTGCGGCAGGCTTCTGGAGTTTAGGCGTTCCAGTCCTTGTAGGACCGCATGGTAGCAAATATCGGCGTATGCTCCTCGGTAGGGCGGATAAGCCTGAAAACTGGGAAGTTTACGATGCACGTACGGGCGACAAAGTGAATGTTGGGCCAGCGCCTGAGCACTTGTTCCAAACCGTGGAAACGCCGCAGGAAGCTATGGTTGCAATTGCCAAGCTTTGTATAAGACCTAACGACACATGGAAGGGGCGCAGCATAAAACTAAGTCACTACATTGATTTGCATAAGCGGCATTATGGTTGCATGCCGCCAGACCTACACTTGTTTGTGCGGACGATGGCTGACATACCTATGACTATGAAAGATGAAATCGTCAAGATACTGGAAGAGAAAGGCTGGAAGGAAACAGTCATTCCTGATCCGACCTTGCTTCCA
>JAWBOE010000022.1:0-29890 GCA_038826755.1 Bathyarchaeia archaeon
AAGGTTTATACATGACTTAGCAAAAGTTTTAAAGAAAAATGATTTTGACAAACAATTATAGTTATCATTAGAAATTTTGTGGTCTTAAAAGTTAAATTTGGTGAATGGTTAATGTTATTTATTATGGTCTTTTTTAATCAAACACGCTTTTTAATGGTATGCTGACGAAAGAAAAGCAGAGGAATAAGTCCTCTAAAAATTTTTGGGTTTGAAAATGGCGTCAGTTTATTGCTTTGTGCCGTTTTGGAAAAATACAGGATGAATATTTTGCTTTATTCAAGAGATTGTTTGGGTAAGCGATTTAATTTGTTACGGTTTTGAATAGGTAAATTTATCTTGGGAAAAGCGGTGTGATTAATGATGCTTTGTCGAAAATGTTATGCTTTTTTATATGCGACAAAATTTATATGTATTAATAACTTTGGCGGCTGCTGTGTTTTTAGTGTTTCAACAAACACGTTTTTTAAAGCAGATTTTATAATGTCTAGAAAATGTGATATCAACGGAATTCCAAATTTGAGTATGCTACGTTTTTGGTTTGCATGAAAGTTTATATGTAGCGTGTAGGCGACGACTGTGAAGCGGCGCCCAAGATTTCAAGCCACGTGACGCGCTTCATAATCTTGAATAGGCGGAGCCACTTGGTGAAGCTTTAGAAGATGTTATTTTCGGGCTGCCTGACTCGCTTTTGCAGCCGCTAAAGGCAGGTTTGTATAATGAGACTTTGATTCTGCCTGGCAACGGCTTTAGCTGCATCGGCTCGCCGCTGTATGGGATCAAAAAGGATATGGAATACGGGAGGCAGAACCCAGTAGAGCCAAATGCAAAATACATAGAAGTATTCTTGCCGCTTAGAGGAAATAAAATCTATTTATTTAAAGACTAAAAGGGTTGACTGAAAATAGTTCTGAAAAAGTTTAGGACGAGTTCTAAAAGTGAAAAACTATTCTCGATGCTATGCATCCCGTCTATTTCAGGGCCTTACCATTCTGGTGGATCGCAAAGGTATCGTGGATTAGCTGAATAGATGCCTTTACCAACACATTTCTTTTCACCAGTTAAAGGTCCGGAAGGGTCATCAGTACAGCAATACCCATTAGCACAATCATCCTTAGTACTCGTGCATGTTTTTTTACATTCACACATCTTAGTCGCATTACAATAGGCAGTATAATTCCCACAATTAAGAGAACTACAGTCAGCATCACCCTAGGCACAGACATAGAAGCTGCAGCACACCTAATGCTTGAGAAAAAAAATAAAAAACTACCCGTAACCAACCAAAAACGTCTAGTAGGCATAATTAGCTTAACTGACATATCCTGTGCACAGCCGAGTATCGCAAAAGCACTACAAAAACTGGCTACATTACAAGAAACATCTAAAAGCATCAAAAAAGTACTTAACAGCTATATAGTCTGAAAGCACCCCCACAAGAAGATCACAAAAAAAGCAGTTATTTCCCACTTAAAAATAACAATGCCCATCAACGAGAAGGCACCTCAAATGAAACAAACATTACTAATCAAAGTCAACCCGCAGAAACCTGAAACTGAAAAAATTCAAACAGCAGCCGCATACATAAAGAAAGGCGGCTTAGTAGCGTTTCCAACAGAAACAGTCTATGGTCTAGGCGCAGACGCCCTGAACCCCCAAGCAGTGCTAGCCTTATTTGAAGCAAAAAAACGTCCATTAGACAACCCACCAATAATACACGTGGCAAAAACAGACGAAGTCTACAAATTAGCAACCCAAGTTACAGCTAAAGCCGAAAAACTCATGCAAGAGTTTTGGCCAGGACCATTAACACTAGTTTTCCACCATTCACACATCATTCCCAAAGTGACAGTAGCAGGATTAGCTACGGTCGCCATTCGCATGCCCAGCCACCCAGTTGCCTTGGCTCTAATAGAATCCAGCGGCTGCCCAATCGCCGCACCCAGCGCAAACCTTGCAGGCAAACCCAGCCCGACATCTGCAAAACATGTTTTTGATGATTTAAACGGTCGAATAGACGCCATCTTAGATGGTGGAGTCACACATATCGGTGTAGAATCCACCGTAGTTGACGTTAGTGTAGACCCACCGATGCTGCTTCGCCCAGGAGGCACGTCATTTGAAAACATAAGGAAAGTTGTAGATAACGTTCGATTACACCCATTTGTAACAGCCGAAAAAGAAGTGGCAATAAGCATCGCACGTTCGCCTGGAATGAGACATAAACATTATGCGCCTAACGCTAAGGTAATCGTCGTAGAAGGCTCTGTGACTGCGGTGACTGAAAAAGTCAGAGAGCTAATTGTTGATTATAAGCGTAAAACCTGTAAAGTGGGCGTTTTGGCCACTGATGAAACCGTTGCAGTATACGAAGCTGACGTAGTTAAATCGTTTGGCAGCCGTTTTAACATAGAAGGTATTGCTCGAAACCTCTTTAGGTTACTTAGAGAATTTGACGCTGAAAACGTAGATGTAATTATTGCGGAAGGCATACCTGCTGAAGGAATAGGTTTAGCAGTCATGAATAGACTTAGAAAAGCCTCAGGCTACAATATTGTCAAAGCAGAATAATGCTGGAAAAACTTATATCATTGGCAACCTTCCCGTTTAGGTCCAATACGTTTGATGACTCAAACATGAATATAGGTGAATAAAAGAAATGTCCACAGGAAATACTGTTCCAGTTCTAGTATTAAAAGAAGGCACAGGTAGATCAACAGGGCGAGAAGCACAGAAGAATAATATTATGGCTGCGAAAATCGTGGCTGAAACCGTGAAAACCACACTTGGACCATGCGGAATGGACAAGATGCTCGTAAGCAGTCTAGGCGATATTGCAATAACTAATGATGGCGCGACTATAATGAAAGAGCTTGATGTGCAGCATCCAGCGGCAAAAATGCTCGTTGAAGTTGCCAAGGCGCAAGACAACGAAGTAGGTGATGGCACAACAACTGCCGTAGTATTGGCTGGCGAACTGCTTGGAAAAGCTGAAACACTATTGGATAAGAATGTGCATCCAACCGTGATTATTGAAGGCTACAGAAAAGCCAGTGAAAAAGCACAGGAAACCCTTAATGGTTTAGCTATGCCAGTAAGCGTTACAGATAACGAGAAACTGCAACAGGTGGCGTTAACATCACTATCAAGCAAAGGCCTAACGGTTGCCTCAAAACATTTTGCGAAGATAGCAGTTGACGCTGTAAAGCTGGTAACCGAAGAAAATAACGGCAGCTTCAAAGCTGACATCGACCTAATCAAAATCATAAAGAAACATGGCAAAAGTTTAGATGAAACTGAACTTGTAAAAGGCATAGTTGTTGATAAAGAAGTTGCCAGCTCGCAAATGCCAAAGCTGATTAATGACGCCAAAATAGCATTGCTTAATACCAAACTAGAGATTGAGAAAACGGAGTTTGACGCTAAAATCAACATTGAAAACCCTGAACAGATGGCTTCTTTTCTAAAGCAAGAAGAAACCATGCTACAGGAAATGGTTGATTCGGTAACCAAAGCAGGCGCTAACGTGGTTTTCTGCGAGAAAGGCATAGATGATTTGGCTTTGCATTTTCTGGCTAAACGTGGCGTAATGGCAGTTAAAAGTGTAAGCAGCAGTGACATGGAGAAGCTTGCCCGTGCAACCGGAGGCAAAGTTATTGCCAGTCTTAAGGATTTGACTGCCGAAGCGCTTGGAAAAGCTAAGGCGGTTGAAGAGGTTAAAATCGGTGATGACAAGTTAATTTACGTGCGAGAGTGCCAAAACCCGAAAGCTGTAACCATCGTGATCAGGGGCGGCTCAACCCATGTAATCGACGAGGCTGAACGCTCGTTACATGACTGCCTATGCGTTGTTAGAAACGTAATTGAAGACGGCAAAATCATCGCTGGCGGCGGTGCACCTGAAGCAGAAATTGCAAAGGCTTTAAAGAATTACGCGGTTAAAGTAGGTGGACGCGAACAATTAGCTATAGAAGCTTTTGCCGAGGCTGTTGAGGCTGTACCATTAGCTTTGGCTGAGAACGCAGGGTTAGACCCAATCGATATTATGGTAGCCTTGCGTGCTAAACATGAGAATGCAGAAAACAAGTATTTCGGTATTGATGTTGCTACAGGCGAAATCAAAAACATGCTGGATTTAGTGGTGCTTGAACCATTACGCGTGAAACAGCAAGTCGTGAAATCTGCAACTGAAGCAGCGAACATGATTTTGAAGATTGATGACTTAATTTCTGTTAAGGGCAGCGACAAGACGCCTCCTCCGCCTGCGGCTGGTATGAGCGGCATGGGTGGTATGGGTATGGGCGGAATGCCCCCGTACTAGGAACCCATTATATTTCCCTTTTTCCTTTCTGTAACGCCTATGTGCTGTTTGCTTAAAGAACAATTAACTGTTTGTTGGAACACATGATTCGTTGCGGTTCAGATTTATATGTAAGCAAAGCGGAAAGTGTTTTTGTCAAATTGCAGGAGCACAAAGCGTTATGAAGCATATTAAAATTACAGCGTTTGATTGCCCTGACGCATGGTTTCAAGCGTTAAATCGCATTTGGAATGAGGGCGACCTGTTTCAAGTTGGCTACGGCTCTGAGGCTTCTGAAACTAAGAAACTCAACTTATCTATTGAGATCACACATCCTGAGAATAGACCGCTTGTTAGTGATAAGGCACCTTGCGACATGAAGTATGTGCAGTGGTACGCCTTGACCTATTTATGGTGCGGCGAAGGCAAACAGGATGAAACCTATACTTATGCGAGCCGTCTACGGGAACCTATTGACCAGATTGAAGCGGTAATTGAAAGATATCTGGAGGAACAACGGGACAGACAAGTTACCATGGTGATTCGCTTGCCTGAGGACATCAAGAAAACTCGGGCTGGAACGCAAGAAAAGCATGAACCACCCTGCTTGAGCTTAATTGACACGGAGATTCTCGATGGAAAACTGCATTTGACGTGCTATTTCCGTTCTTGGGATGCTTATGCTGGTTTGCCAGCTAACATTGCTGGACTGCAACTTTTTAATGAAGCATTAGTGGCCGAGATAAATTCGCGGGGCAACTTGGGGTTGAAAACAGGAAAGCTGATTTTTCACTCGAAGAACTGCCACATTTATCAGCGGCAATACAAACTTGTGAAGGAATTATTAGAGCCGAAGAGTGGCGCTGGCATAGTTCCGCGGATCGCAACCACAATGAAGAATGTCGCTGAAGAAACAGAAAAGTAACCATAAAAAAGCACCAATAGATTTTTCTAATCCGAAAAAATAAACTGTATATGTGGATTGTTACAATTGAGCGAGAAATATGTTCGCGTTAAAAGCTGGAGCGAATTTAAACGTTTAGCTACAGAATTGAAGCCTGAAGCTGTGGTTTACAGTATCGACCAAAACGGCTTATCAAAAACGAAAGAACTTACGTGTTTACGTTTGATCATGCCTACTCAGAGCGGCTATTACGTGTATTTGGATTTTGCAAATGGTAACGTAATGCGGGAAACAGGAATACCTGTACGTATGGACAAGCTGGGTAACCGTTGCCTACAAGACGAAGACATAGTGCCTTTCCTCAAGAAGGCAATGGGACGCGAGAATCTGCAGGTGTTCTCATTCTGGACAACCTAAGCCTTCTGCTTTTTCCGTGGGAAGTATTTTCTAGTGCGCAATCCAAGCTTAACAATTGAAAGCATCAACGGCACTTCCATCAGTGGACCGATAACGGTGGCTAGTGCGGCGCCTGATCCTATACCGTAAAGCGTAGTAGCTACTGCAATGGCTACTTCGAAGTGACTGCTGCTGCCGATAAGCGTGGTGTCAATGGCAGTTTCGTATTTCCAGCCTAGAAAATACCCAAGGGGGTATGTCCACGCTATCATAATAGCATAGTGCATTAAATTCGGAGCTGCTAAGTAAGCCACGAGTAGTGGATCGTTAAGGATTGTTTGTCCTTCAAGAGAGAAGAGAACTATCAACGTGGTCAGTAAAGCAACGATTGAGATTTTGCCTACTGCGGCTTGGTAAACGTTCTTGAACCATTCCTCGCCTTTTTTGTTTATCACTATCCTGCGTGATAATGCTCCTGAAGCTACAGGAAGTGCAATAAAGATTAAGACGCTGAATGCTATTAAGTCCCACGGCACAGGAATGCTGCTGACACCCAAGTAAAAGGCTGCGAGCGGCGCGTAGAGAATAAGCATCAGCAAAGCATTAATGGCCGTGTTAATTAAGCCTTGTGCCATATCGCCTTTTGCCAAGAACATCCACCACATAACCATTGCCGTGCATGGTGAAAGCCCAAGCAGTATCACACCTGCTATGTACTGTGGGTTTCCTGCTAGAAATGTGTTCGCTAACAACGTCATCAGTGGTGGCGCAACTACCCAGTTTGCAATTATTGTTACCAGTAGCGGCTTGGGGTTTCGTGCTGCCTGTTTGATGTCGCTGAAGCGGATGCCCACTACTGTTGGGTACATCATAAAGAATAACAGTATACCTATGGGGATGGATAGCTTAGCAAATTTGAGTGAATCCATGAATTCTCCGAATTCTGGCACGAATCTACCTAAGAGCAAGCCGATGATTATGCATATGGCTATCCATAATGTTAGGTATTTTTCCCAGAGCCCTAAAGATTTTTCTTCTTCTATAGTTTTTTCTTCCGCTGTTCCCAAATTTTAAACTCTCCACTAGTGGCAGGGCATATTTTCAAAAATCTCTTTCAGTAATGCATTGACAAGCTCAGGTGTTAAACCGTCTGTAACCGCGTATATCCTTGGGTCAACAATTGAGTACATTCTTTTTGTGCCGTCTTTGCGGCATCGTACTATGCCTGCGTCTTTGAGAATTTTCAGGTGACGTGAAACTACGGGTTGAATAAGGTTCAAACGTGGAACGATTTCGCAGACGCATTTTTCTCCGTCGCGCAGAAATGTCAGTATCTCAAGTCTGATAGGGTCTGCGAGGGCGTGAAAAACTGTGGCTTTAAATCGGTTTTGGTTTTCCACCTGAGCAAGCATGGGATACCCGTTTATTCATAACAATATTTAAATATTGCTATAAACCTTGCATAAAACAACAAGCCACGAGAAGGCAAAAACAAAATGCCAGAAGAAACATTTCATGGAATCCCACGAAAGGAGATACCATGGTACCCATCGATAAACTATGAAAAATGCGTAAGTTGCGGCAAATGCGTTGATTATTGCAAACTCGGCGTGTACGATTTTGAAGAACGTGAAGGTAGAAAAAAGCCCGTAGTGAAAAATCCATACAACTGCGTGGTGCTATGCACGGGATGCGACCCGATATGTCCAGTTGGCGCTATAACACATCCCTCCAAAACAGAAACACGGAAATTGATTAGGCAACTGAAGAAAAAACTGTGAGTGTAGACTCCTGCTGAACCATGGTTGAAGAGCCTAATATGGCTACGGCGTGGTTTCCAATTATTATTTCTGAGAAATGTGATGGTTGCGCTAGAATTGGGAGACCTCGCTGTGTTGAATTCTGTCCTAATCAAGTTTTTGCATTTGAGAATGGAAAGTCCGTAGTCGTCAATCCTGCTAACTGCGGAAAAAACTGTGGTACGGCTCGTTGCTCAGCTTGTGCACCGCTTTGCCATAATAGAGCCATAAAGTTTCCATCAAATAATACAGCATGCTTGCAGCAGGAGAAAAATGAGTCAAAGCTAATTAGGAAAACTACATGTACAGTATGTGGTAAGCAATACTGGACAAATAAGCCAGTTGATATCTGTTTTGACTGTGAAAAGCAATCGTAATCTCTTTTCAGCTGAGTGTTCCCTTTATTGCATCTGCTTTTAGCCTTAGAGAATCCATTACGTCCTCAAAGTTTAGGCAAAATTCATCTGTTTTCTCAGGATCTTTCAGAGAACAACGTCCTTCTCTCCAATTTATACAATTCTTCTTTTTGCAAGTAGGATAATCCAATTTCTCACCCATTATATGTTATGTGATATAGAGAATAAATCTTGCTTTTGAAGCACATGAAGCAGTAGAGGGATTTGTAATACAAGAAGCATTATAGAGCAGTTTCAATCACAAGATACCTAAAAAGTATTTATGATACTTATGAAGTTACACGTTAATATGTACAAGCAACACTTGGCGGTTCTTTATGCCCACTAATTATACGCTCACGCAAAAAATAGTGGAAAATACCTGAGAAACATGCAAAAACAATAGCAGAATTCTTTTAACACCAAAACCTCTTTAATACATGAGGATCCATCGTATGGGCTATTTGGCAGTATGGAAAATCTTGGAGGAAATCACAGTAGCTCTGAGAAGAAGAGGCGTAAGTGTCCCAGAGGCAGTTATGAATGACTTGAAGGCTGCACGGACAATGATAAAAATCACAGAAGCCGATGCTGGACACGGCGATACACACCAAAAAATCGAGGAATATCTGGGAACTGTTGAAGCCCATCTAATAACTGAAGCCCAAAAGCATTTTACAATTGAACAGATCAACAGTTGGCTTAAGCGGTTAGAAGAGGCGAACCGCCAACTTGACGAAGAATATGTAGAACAACGGTTTATCGCTGGAGTACCACGCGATAAGAAATGGGTGCGCGTTGAACCACAACCGATATTGCCTATCGAAAAATTGAAGCAACTTGCAACTGAAATTAACCTATCTACCACTCAAGATGATGATGGGCGAATAATAGTTTACGGATCAGACGAAAACCTTAAAGAATTCATCAAAAAAATGGCTGAAATTACCAAACAAAACCAAAAAACACACTGCTAAAACACATCTTGAAATCAAAGTCACAGCACACGCACTTACTCCCCACAGCATAGTGCTGACTTGAAAAATTTCTCGACTGACAACATTTCCATCATATTTTTACGAAAAGAACATGTTCTCAAAAACTGAGCTACCATCCAATATGCCTGCTAACCCTGACACCTATCTCGCGCCACATAAAAACAGCATATGATAAACAACCACAATAATTTGCACAAACAGACTATTAATGAGGTGTAATATCGTGTTTTCTCATAATAATAAGTCCTATACCAGAAATTTTGCGTGCGGGAGTTACTTATGATAATGGCTTATCAATCGTTTGAGACTTATAAAAAATCCTAAATGGCAACGCTACCAAATTAACAGTACACCTTTTTTTAATATGCTAGTTGTTTTCTTTTTTAAGTTTAAAAACATGGCATTTGGCTATGCTAGATTTTTTCTGCTTCACGCCGGCTTTCTGTTCTAAGCACTTTTTCGATAAGGTGCATAAAAAACGCTTGCGCTTCTATCTCGCTAACTTTGTCCAAGTAAACGGAGACCAACGCGATTTTGCCTTTTTTAACAGCAATGTACTCCGCGAACATGCGGGCTGAAACCACATGCCTATCACCTAAAAGCACTGACGACGTTACTGGTCCTAGAATGTTACCAGGTTTTGGCACGGCGACCGCAAGTGTCCCCATACGATCTTCTCTTTCGCTAAGCATCACTAAACATGAGTTTTTCGATTCAACGTAAACAGCCAAAAAAGGTGTATCCTTTTCATACAATTCTTCTTTCAAGACTTTAGCACGTTCCACTCTCTGCTGCCTCCACCTGTGCGCCCTTTGTAAACCACCAAATATTTATCTGCCTGTTTGCTTAAAAAACTTCACAACAATTACACTATCAACAGGGCGTAAGCAGATACATTTTCATAATTTGCGCAAATTATCTGGATATACCTTCAGCCCTTAAGAGGGGCTAAGACTGTACTGAAGGATAACAATAATCAGCTTCGATTTAGCCTCAGCCTGTAACGGTATAATTACTAAGAGTATAAGACAAGAGCAAGCAGTAAAGCAATGTTTTTCTTCAGGAGGTTTCATTTCTTCGCTTCTTTTTCTTATAAAAATAAACTATCAATACAACATTTATCGCAACAACAGTGGCAATAGCGAGTGTTACAGGCAATATCGGAAGAGATTCTGCCATTTCTACACTGAAATAAATCGTTTCTGAAGCCTCGTTTCCAAGTTCGTCATAAGCGTACAATGTAACGCAATGTGAGCCTTGAGATAGGATAGGCAAGGTTATATTCCCCGTAATACGGGCACGGTTGCCTGTGTTATCTAAGATGTAATCAACTCCAGCATATTGTTTGCCAAATATTGTTTCATCGATAACAAACGTTAAGGGAATATCAACTGTTGTATATGTTATGTTTCTTGGTGAGAGGACAACAAGAGTTAAGGGTAACGTTTGCTGAGGCGGAGGTGTTGGCGAATGAGCGTGTTGTGGCGAAGAGTTTGATGCCTCTGTGGTTGCCACTGGCTTCATGAGCGGATTGTTGTCTTGGTTGTATTCGTCAATAATATACGGCGTGTCGCCTATGCCGTTGCCATCAGCGTCTTTGCCTGTGTAGTCACTCCAGTAGTTTCTATCAATTGTGTTTACAGAACGATTATGTCCAAACGATAGGTAATAGTCTTCTTTGGCTGAAAACTGCACCGTGTTGCCAATGTAATTGTTATTGGATATAGTGTTATTATTAGAGCCGTAAATGGATGTTCCGCATCCAGAGTTTGCTATTTTGTTGTGTGTTATCGTATTGTTGTTTGAGTATTGAAGTCGAATGGCATGGTCCTTGCAGTTTGTTATCGTATTCTCAGTAATTGTATTGTTGTTGCTGTTTTGCCAAATTTGGATTCCTTCAACACATGAGTTGATGTAATTGTTGCTTACGAAATTGCTGTTGGCAAAGTTCAGTTGGATGGCAGACGAAAGCCCTATCGACTCGAAAATATTTCCCATTATTCTATTGTTTTGGCCGTTAACTATGACCACGCCGTTGGTGGCGTCTGTGAATTTGTTTCCAGAAATGTTGCAGTTGCTAGCCGACAGAGATATGCATCTCCAACCATTATATATGGTCAATCCGGTGATGGTTACGTTATCGCTTTCTACCTGCAAACCTCCTGTTACATCAATTATAGTCGCATTCCTGTCTTCTCCAACCAAAGAGACTGCTTTATTAACCACAGGATTTTCAACGTAGACGCCTTTCTTTATGAAAATAATGTCTCCTTTTGCCGCGTTGTCAATAGCATCCTGAATAGACGCATAATCATCAGGAACAGCAATAGTCTTGGACGCGCCGTTCGCAGGAGCAACTTTGAAGATACACAAACAACTTGAAACAACAAGAAGAAACGTCAGAACAGTTTTCTTGTTCGTGCTCACGCATCTTCACCTTTGTGTTTTCTGTAAACCAAAAAACAGGCAACCACGAAAATTGCAATACTAACTGATACTAATAAAACTGGAGTTACGTCAAACAATTCAGGTGCAGGTTCAGGCAGACTAGTCAAATTCACGGTGAAGTACACTGTTTCAGATGTAACGCTATTTCCAAAAGTGTCATTTGCGTAGACCACTATGCTGTACGTGCCATTAAAAAGTCCCGTAATAGTTGAACTATTATTTACAGTTCCATTTACTTGACCATTAAAACTGTACCATGCGTAGTCAAGCGGCTTGTCAGATGTAAAAACTATAGTAATATTAGATTCGCTGTAAGTTTTGTTTTGCGGCGAGACAATGCCAAGTTTAGGGAGTGGCAACAGTGAAAGTAACTCTCTCTGAAAAACCCATATTCCCCGCGGTGTCATTAGCATAAACAACCAAACTGTGAAGGCCATCCGTTAATCCTGTCAAAGTCGTATTTGCATCTACTGTTACATAATTTTGGTCATCTAACGTGTAACCCATCCATGACGTCGGTACATCCACAGCAAAAGTTAACGGTATTGCTGACCCATTATATATAGCTCTGTTTTGAGGCGACAAAACCAGAATTTCAGGAGACTCCAATGTTCCAACATAAAAAATTATTGGCGCAAACGCGTAAGTATACGGTATAACAAAATCGTTATTAAGGTTGTAACTGCCTGTGGCAACCACATAAAGCCTGTGTTTTCCAACCGCCAAATTCGAAACATCCACCATACACGCCGCATAGGTATAGACTATATCTGAACTTCTATGAAAAATGATGGCTGTATCGTTTGTGATGGCTATTGGTGGTGGATGATTATCTATAGTGTAACTGATTTTTGCACTCATCCAGGGTATTGGGGCGTTAATGCTCCAGGCTATTGTTAGTTCAACAGGCATTGTGTCATTATAGACGGTTTGAGTTGTTGGGCTTTCTACGCTCAAACTGCCATTAAATGGCTCATTTTCTGCGGCGGTAGACTTAATCGTTATTAAAAATGGCGCTACCATCAGGTTAAGGGCAAGTAGCAACACACCGCTTTTATTCATGCTTGTGCAACTTCCTGTTTGTGTTTCTTGAAATAAATCAGTAGGACAACGCCGACAACAAAAGTCGCTACTAAAAGAGCAATTACGAAAGTTGCTGGAAAAGATTGCTGGGTTGAAGTTGCGTTAGATGCTATTTCGAACTTTACTGTTTGCGGAGTAAGCCAGTTTTTGGCTGTGTCAATTGCGTAAACAGTCAAAGAGTGAGTCCCAGCCGGCAGCTCAGGTAAAGTTATATTTCCAACGAAGGAGCTGCTTATTCCAGAATCAAGGACGTACCACGTATGAGATGCAGTTACATTAATTGTGAAGTTCAGTGGAACCTGCGTGGTTTCATATGTTTTGTTTTCAGGAGATAAAACGTGTACGCTTGGAGAAACACTTAATGCGTTAAAACCGCCTTCCACAGTGAAGCTAATCTGCACTGTGTTGTTAAGCAACTTTTTAGGCATAGCTTCAGCAAGACTTGGCGTTGAGCCAAAGTAAAAGTCGTGTGTTGCAGTGCCGTGATACGCAAGTCCTTCTACAATAATTTCTATTGTGTGTTTGCCGCTTGAAAGCTGCCCCAGATTAAGTGAATAACGGATTACGCCGTGTTCATCAGCCTTGTCTAGATAAAGCTGTTGTTCCTGCCCTTGATCTAAAATAAACCTAACTGATGTAACATTGCCAAAACTTGTGCCCACGCTTCCCCATGATGTTAAAGGCACATTTACCTTAAATGTTAACCATACACCATTTTTGGCGTTCAACCTTTGTCCTTCTAAGGGCGATTGAACGTCTATTGAAGGAGGAATGGGCTCAGCCACTGAACCACGAGGTATAACGGGATTCGCATTTACAATGGGCATCAATTTTACTCCAGCCACAGTTACAAGTAACAACGTCAAAACGAGAGAAATCCTTGAGGCTATTCCCTTCAAGTTCTTGTCCTTCTACTCCGCGCTATGCTAATAGGCGCCTTGTGTTAGTAAAAAGGGTTTTTGTCAATTTTTCTTGACTAAACAGCGCAGTTTTTAGTCAAATTTTCTTGACTAACCCCTCTGCTGTAACACTTCGTTTCTTTGTTGAGCATTCAGGGTTAATACACAATATCCAAGGTTTTTTACCCTTTGTCCAAACTCGCACCGTAGGTACGCCGCAGTGTCGACAAATGTTGCCTGTCGGCTTTACAGCACCAGTTTGTGGAAGCGGAAAAGCAGTCTTGCATTTGCCTTCAAAATAGCCAGTGCAGCCTGCAAAGCGCTTACCTGTTTTCCGCGAATACATAATTACCAGTTTCCCTTCACGGCACAATGGGCAAGTGCCAATTGTTCTTTCTTCCAGCTTAGCTGTAACTAATGCGTGAGCCAATTCTGCGCCTATAGCGCTTTCGTTTTCTTTCAACCTTTCCATCACAGGCTTCAGAATCGCAATTGCTTCTTGCAAAACATTTTCTTTAGACTCTTTTTTCTGCTGAATTTTGCTCATTTTCTCTTCAAGTTTCCTTGTCAGTTCAGGTGAAATCACAGCTGGACAATACTTCTTTAAAATATCAACAACTTTAAAGCCGAGATCCGTTACAACCATGCGTTCATCGCGAACGTACTTCCTATCGTAAAGTGTCTGAATAATTCCAGCACGCGTCGCTTTTGTTCCAATCTCTTCCTTCTGCATCTTCTTAAGTAGACTCTCAGGGTTATATCTTGGCGGTGGCTGAGTAAACTTATCTTCCAAAATTATCTTCTCAACTTGGACTCTTTGTCCTTCCTGCATCTGCGGCAACGCTACATTCTCAATGCGGATGTATGGCTCATAGAAACGAAGCCACCCTTCCTCTAGGGTCTGTTTTCCCATTAGAAGAAATTTGCAACCGTTAATGTTGATGGTAACCTTTACAGTCTGATGCAACGCTGGTTCACCAAACGTTGCCATAAACCTCTTAACAACTAGGTCCCAAATGTTCCGTTCAGCACTCGTTAAAGCACGATCAGGAACATTCCCAGTTGGATAAATTGCCGGATGTGCTGGATCATCTGCTTTGCCCTCATGCGGCTTCAAGCCATGCAGGCTTAACAATTCCGTCGCAAGCAAACTGTAATCGTGTATTCTGCCTAATTTTTTCAGAATCTCCTCATACCCAATTACAGGCGGCAGTTTCTGACTGCTTGTTCTAGGATAAGAAATTAAAGCGTCAAGATACAACCGCTGCGCAATATTCAATGTGCGCATTGGCGTGTACCTAAAGAGCCTGTACGCCTCACTTTGCAGCGATCCTATATCAAACGGTGCAGGAGGCAGCTGCTTGAGTAAGTTTGCTTTTATGCTTTCTATTTTGCCATCTTGTCCCTTACATGCTTTAACAATGGCGTCTGCTTCATCTTTAGTCTCGATCACTTCCTTTTCATAAATTGCATCCAAAACTGAGATGCTTATCCGCACTGTCGCTCTTATGCTCCAATAGGGCGTAGGTACAAAACTTCTTATGTTGCTTTCTCGCTCGGCAAGAAACATAAGTGTTGGTCCCTGTACACGTCCCGTGCTAAGCGTACTATATCCTCTACCCTGATTCTTCACTGCAACTGTTAACGCTCTTGACAGATTTATGCCGTACAACCAGTCCACTTCATGTCTCGTTAATCCTGCTTCCACCAGAGCAAAATCCAGCGTAGGCGCCGCTTCAGCGTATGCTCTACAGATTTCCTCTTTTGTTAAAGTTGAATATTTCATGCGTTTTGCTACGGTTTCTTTGCCACCACAAGCGTATTTAAGTATGCAATAACCAATTATGCTCCCTTCAATGTCATAATCGCACGCGTCGATGAACCCATCTGCGCATTCAGCCAACTTCCTAATTTTCTCAAGCCAAATCTGAATACGCTTTGCACCGCGTTTTGCTAAATACAGGGGAACCCACTGGTAACTGAAAACAGGATATTGCCTCCTGCCCTTTTTTTCGTCTGCAACAGTGTAAAGGTGTCCCAATGCTGGAACAACCACCAAGTCTCTATCACACTTTGCCCAGTAGCATGGCACTTCATTTTCCACTGTTTTTGCTGCTTTACCCGATTTATCTAGTGCATCAGCTATCCTTTTTGCAGCATCAGGTTTCTCGGTAATAATCAGCGTATATTTCTCCAAACGCTACAAAGCCACACTCAACAGCGAAGTGCAACTACACAAAAATAAGCTTTACAGTAAACCTTTTTTCAGCAAGGTTTAGCAGCGTTTTTAGCAACTGATAAATATTTCATATGCGACTCTATGCCCAAAGGAGTGAGTTATGATGCCTCAGCAAGCAACTTGTAATCAATGTGGCTATTTATTATACGAAGGAGCAGAGCTCAAACCTCCAGATGAGATCCTTCAAAAGTACGAGGGTAAATGTCCAAATTGCGGTAAAAAACTTTCATTGCTGCCTATAAACATTGAAGTAACATCCGTAAAGCAAACGCAATAAGCATCACTGCTGTGTTATTCCATGAGTAGCACTTTTTGTGAGGAGACCCATTGGGAAAAAGCCGCTAAAACGCGTATGGGCAAATACTTAACTCAAGTTGAAACTACCTTCATTTTCAGTTCGATTGATCCATCACAGTTCACCGCTATCGTGGATATAGGCGCTGAAGCAGGCAGGTTTTCCATGCTCACAGAAAATATTAACGCTATGAGCGTAAGCCTAGACATCGAGTCTCACGGTCTTAAGAGACTCAGACTTAAAACTAAATCCTCACACGTAATTCAAGCTGATGCAAGAAGAACACCATTCAAAGATGGAATATTCGATGCTGTATTTATGATTGAAGTTTTAGATTATATTGCGGAATCCGAAGAAGCGCTACGAGAATGTCATAGAATAATGAAACCTGGCGCGTCTCTTTTTATCTCTTTTGGCAACAAGTCAAGTTTTAAAGCGTACGTTAAAAAGCTACGTGGAAAATCCTATATGCATTCCTATAAGGAGATTACACACCTGCTGTTAAAAACACCACTCAACATTAAACGGGTAATAGGCTATAACTGGTTGCCTTTCGGTAGAATGTCAGAAAACAGGTTGATACCTTTTTTGGCTTTTCTCGAATGGTTTTTTGGTTTTCGGAGAATTCCACGCTTAAGTCCTTGGGTAATTATGCAAGCTGTAAAAAACCTTCAATAGTCTCCCTCTGAATTTGCAGTACCAGCCGTCGGAAAGCCATAAATAAATGACCAATGTGATATAAACAATTATTAACCACTACAACAGATGGAAAGACTTCGTTAAGCTACAGAAAGAGATGAGTGGTATTGGAAGGCAAAGAAATAGCACTAAAAAAGCGGTTTAGCAGCCTGAAAGGGCTAGGAAAATTACGATTTCAAATGAATCATGCGACGGTACTCTCGTTTACAGCTTTGGTGCTTGTGCTCTTTGTTGCTTTTACCATCCGTTTGATGCCTATACGCTGGGAAATTCCTTCCGGCACTGTGCATCTAAACGAGTTTGATCCCTACTACCAATTTATCTTGACAAGGAAAATGGTGCAAGAGGGGTTATTCTCGCCTTACTGGCCTGAACGATGGATAAACACGCAGCAGTGGTATCCTTTCGGGTTAGACATGGGTAACTCACTGCCTGGGTTACCGATGACAACTGCCATATTATACAATATAGTCTCTTTCTTTGGTGTAAGCATCGATTTAATGACGTTTGCAGCTTTCATTCCTGCATTATTGGGCACAATTTCCTGTCTTGTGCTGTATTTTATCGGCAAGGACTTCGGCGGCAAACCTACTGGTCTGCTCGCTGCGCTATTTTTGGCTTTGTCACCGTCTTTCCTTCAGAGAACAACTTTAGGCTTTTTTGACACCGAAGTTTGCGGTGTCTTAGGACTTTTGCTTTTTATGTTTATGTTTCTCAGGGCAATTGAGCCAGATAGGTCTTTGGTATCTGCTTTGAAATATTCTTTAGGTGCTGCAGGAGGATTAATCTTCTTCATTTTAGGTTGGGGTGCAGCCTACTTCGGAATGGATCTAGCAGCACTTTTCGTTTTTGTACTGTTAATCTTGAAAAGATACAGTCAACGGCTACTTCTATCTTTCAGCATAATTTTTGGCGTAGCACTTGCAGTTGTAATTAATTTTCCCTATTTTGGTTTCCGCTACTTAACAGTGGGCGCAGTTATTCCCGTTGCAGGCATATTCGTTTTGCTTTGTATCTCAGAAATTTTCCGCCAGCACATTTCTGCAAAGACTCAACTTACTTTATTGGTGGTTTCACTTTTAGTGTTAGTTGGTAGTTTTGCTGTTTTGTGGCAGCTTGGTTTTCTCTCAGGTATCGCTGGGAAATTCCTCACGGTTTTGGACCCATTTATGCGTTCGTCTGTTCCACTTTTGGAGTCGGTAGCTGAACATAGAATTTCAGCATGGGGTAATATTTACTACGAGCTAGGCGTTGTGATACTCTTCTTCTTAGCAGGCTTGTACTTCACGCTGAAAAACCCAACAAACAGAAATGTTTTCTTACTGCTTTTCGGTTTAACTTCGCTGTACTTTGCTACTTCGATGGTACGTTTACTTGTCATCTTCGCACCAGCTTTCAGTCTATTGTCAGCCATAGGAATTCTCGGCGTTCTCAAACCATTTTACATGTTGTTGAAGGAAACACCGCAGATTACTGTAAAAGCTAAACGTGGTCTAGCCCGTGTAAGCAAGGAATACAGCGGAATAGCGATATTCCTAATATTTCTCCTCGTAGTCACCAATTTTGCCTTTTCTCCTCAAAGTGGAGGCGTACCACGAGTTTACGCCAGTGCTTACGCGCCAGTTACAATAACTTCGGCAAGTCTACCTGTTTCTGACACGGTGCCTGAATGGATGGATATGTTAACTTGGACCAAGATTAATCTTAATTCAAGCACCGTCGTGGTTTCATGGTGGGATTATGGCTACTGGTTAAGTATCCTAGGAAACGTCACAACTTTGGCTGATAACGCCACTGTAAATGCTACACAGATTGAAAATATCGGCTTCATCATGATGGCTAATGAAACGCAGTCAATGAAGATGTTGGAGAGATACAACGCTAAATATATTCTGGTTTTCACAGTAGTCGCCATACAAGCTGGTACTACAACTTATACTGCTAGGCTTTATGGTTTAGCTGATGAAGCTAAATGGTATTGGATGGCAAGAATCTCTGGGCAAGCCAGAGAGCGATTCATCAGTGAGGGTTTACTTGATGAGGCGTCTGCTTGGAAAGATGAGAAATTCTTCTACAACACAACTAGCGGTCAATGGTATGATATTGGCAAAAACTCAACAATTTACAAATTAATGAACTGGGCAAAGCAGCGTTGGTGTGAAGCGGCAGGCTCAGGTTTAGTGACGCCTGATGAGCAAGCTACACAGCCTATGTACTTCAAAGAAGCTTACTTTGCTGGTCTATCACGCTCGTTGTATTCAGGTATTCAGGTTAGTTCAAGCACATGGATTGTGCCAATGGTTTGCTTGTACGAAATCGACTGGGCAACCTACTATAATGTCACGAGCACCGCAAGATGACAGCGAGGTAACAGTAGCTTGTTTCCAAGGGTGCCTGACCAACACAAGATAGGTAAACCTCTAGTTCCAAACGGTTTGGGCGTATTGTATGTCCTTTTTACCACGGTTTACTTATTTTTAGTGTATTTTTCGGGCGTTATTACGACTGTGAGTGGTGTCTCTGCGCCATTAACTTTAGCTGTGTGTGTTTTATTCGGTGGCTTTATGGGTTTGCTCGATGATTGGATGGATTTAAAGTGGCGTTACAAGGCGTTCATGCCGCTGATTGCTGCTTTGCCTCTTGTGTATTTGGCAATTAATAATCATTTAAGAACTTCAATCACGTTGCCCTTTATTGGCGCAATAGAATTCTCCACCTACTATTATTTCCTAATTATCCCTTTAATCGTTATGATAGTTACAAATACTGTGAATCAACTAGGGGGATTAAATGGGCTAGAAACAATCTGTCCCGCTATTGTTCTTATGGGGTTAATGGCTTTGTCACCTTCATATCTAATTTTGATGCTCGGACCATTAATTTTCTGGTTGATTCTTGCAGGATTAAACTTTCAAGGCAAAATCTTTGTGGGAAACTCGGGCTCGTTTGCCATAGGAATGACGATCGCTTCATTTGCTATCATTGCAGATTTAAAGCTGCCTTTGCTAATTTCCATGCTCCCTTACGTAATTAATTCTTCTTTGATACTGTTAACTATTTTCTTTGCAAAGAAAAGGGCAAATGTTTCATTCGACGGTAAAAAGCTGGTTTCAGATCATAGGCGAAGCTTAGTTACACTTATAACTTATCGCCGGCCACTGACTGAGCGTCAAGTTGTTGCCATAATTGCTACGCTCACTGCGCTTTTTACTAGCGCAGCGGTTGCCATCGCTCTGCTGTAACCATTTCCAAAGGATTCCAACAAGCCCTAATATGTTTTTACTTTCCAATAAGTTTAATAAGCTATTTGTATGTGCATCATCCAAGTTAGGCGGGTAGGTGGGCCTCCACCCGTTCCGCCTGAATAAACCCCGGTGTAGGAGGAATAAATGTGAAAATAAACACTAAGGATGTAGCGTTAACAAGCATTTATGCTGCACTGTACGCTGCGCTAGTTTACGTTTTTGCTCCATTTTCGTTTTACGCCCTGCAATTCAGGGTGGCAGGTGTCCTGCGCCCTGCCATCGCAAAAAAGTGGGCGCTAAGCATCGGCTATGCACTTGGCGTCATCGTGGGCAACATCTTCAGCCCGTTTTCTGGACTATACGAGCTAGTTTTTATGCCAATCGTAAGCTTAGCTGCTGGGTTAGTTGGCTTTGCGGTTGCCCGACGATTTGGCGGTAACTATTTCGTTGCAGGCGCAGTAATCGCCATTATAGTTCCAGTTGGTGTCAGTTGGATGCTGACTCAGCTTTTTGCGGCACCAATGTTAGCGACTTTGCCTTATTTGCTTGCTAGCGAACAGATTGTATGCTTCATTGGTGCAGTCGCCTTTAAGCTTCTAGAAACCAGATTCAAATGGTGGATTTAGAAATTGAGTGAAAAAGGCAAATGTGTAGTCGTTATCAGCGGTGGCCCTGACTCAGCGGTTGTTGCTTACTGGGCAAAAAAACAGGGCTACGTCGTTCACTGCCTATCTTTCAAGTACGGGCAAATAGCTACAAAGGAGGTGGAACATGCTGTTATGATCGCTGAAAATCTCGGGGTTCCAATTAAAGTAATCAACATGGATTGCTTAAAGGAAATTTTTAAAGGGGTAACTTCGCTTTGCGATCGCCATATCAAGATGACTTCTGTCTTTTCTCAGCCCATAATAGTCCCTTTCCGAAATGCTATATTCCTTTCTGTTGCCGTTGCCTACGCTGCTTCAATTGGCGCACAAAAAATTTTCTATGGCGCACAGGGTTCAGATGCGCCCTTCTATCCTGACTGCAGACGCGAGTTTTACAAGTCTTTTGAGCTTGCAGCTTGCTCAGGAACAGATATGAACATTCAAGTTGAAGCACCGTTTAGTAACGTCTCAAAGTCTGAACTAATAAGGATTGGTGAGCACCTCGGTGTACCTTTTCAGCTTACGTGGTCTTGCTATTTAGACGGCGAAAAGCACTGTGGAAAATGCGAGTCGTGTTTGAACAGGCGTAATGCCTTCAAAGAAGCAGGCGTAGCTGACCCAACAGAATACGCTGAGTAACCAGTTGGCGAATCAACTATGCAAGGAACCTTTCTAATTTTGTTAAGCCTATGATTTCGTCAAAGCTTAAGCCTAACGCGTCTAAAACTTGGTCAAAAGTGGAATGCAAATATGCTATGTACTTGTCAACATCCACTTCGTTTTTATTAGCTAACGCCACTGGCTTCACATGCGGCTCCCTTGTAGTTTTCACGAAGCTTATGAGGTCGCCTGCCCTTATTTCTATCCCGCTTTCCTGCAGAATTCTCGCAGCCTTCACATGTTGCGGAGTAGTCTTAGTGTAACGTTCAAGCTCTTCACCTAGTACAATATGAAACGCGAGTTCATTTAGATCTTCCCATTCTCGCCGCTTTAACCGCGTGTAACGTTCACGTACGATGTCAGCTATATCCTTTTTTGCCTTTTCAAATTCAGCCGGCGTCTTCACCTGTGCAAGCCGCTCTTTCATCTTGTTGAAGGCATCTTTAATGAAAAGCGGAATGTGCTTCTTCTTGCCTGTTAACCCCTTAACGTCAACAGTTCCGTCCTCTAAGACGCCTAAATAATTCTTTTTACGTGAACTGAAAACCGCGTATCTATAAACCTTATCCACATCTATGCCCATCTTCAACTCATGTTCTGTCCAACGGGTTAATTCTTCAATTTGGTCTTTGGATGGGTTTTTAAGGAATACACTGTCCGTATCACCGTAAAGCACCTGAATACCCAACATTTCAGCTTTGTGAAGTATTCTGGTTATGGAGTGCCTGCCAATCGCTGCTGTGGCTTCTGCTACTGGCGGACAATACAGGTCAAAACTATCGGCGCCAAATACGCCGTAGCTTGCGTTTAAGATGACTTTTAGCGCGCCTTGGGTTATGTTGTACCAGTGTTTTAGCTCTGCAGGTAGGTTTTTGTCTTTCGCGTGGAGCTTATACCAGCGCACGCGTAAATCTCTAAGCGAGCCTATCAAGAGGCTTTCCATTGCTCGTTTTTTGGTGCATACCCAATGTGGTGTATCAGGTATCAGGTTGCTGCGGCATTCCTTATGTGCGCAGAGTATGGACTGATAGCCTAAATTCCAGACTTTGATGATGGACGGGTATAGACTGGGAAAGTCCATAACGGCTACGTTGAAGTGGACACCGGGTATAGGTTCAACTACTATTGCGCCCTTGTATTTTTTGCCTTTTATTATGGCTGTTGTGGCGGTCTTGCCCTTTTTCGCGAGAATGTCTTCTGGATTCGGGATAAGCATGTTTCTTTTTCGATGCTCGCGATGCATAAAGTTGCGTATCCACCTTGAAACGCCTTGGCGGCTTACGTCTTCCATGGGCATACTGCTGATTCTTGCAAGAACGAGGATTAACTTCATGGCTAATTCGTCTTCGTAGTTTGTAAGTTCAAATGTGATTTCCGAATCTCTTAGACAGTAGCGTGCCAGCTCAGTATAGGTTAGTTCACCGAAGGTTTTTTCTAGCTGAATCTTTTCCACACCGATCAGTGCGCTACCTACATCACTTAATGTAACGTCGCGATAGCGGTTGTTAAAGGCGTAAATCTGGATTGACCTGTTAAAGAAAAACTTGTACAAGTCAATGTGCACGCCGTATTTTAGTAGGCAGACGCTTTTGCCGACTTCTATGGGTATGTCATTTTTGCTTATACCCAAATTGACGGCACGATGCGCTAGGTACCTTAGGTCGAAGTCGTCGCCGTTAAATGTTAAGATGAACGGGTATTCCCATAGCACTTCGAAGACTGCTCTGAGCAGTTTATCTTCAGTGTCAAAGTATTCTATGCTTACATCGGCAGGCAGGTGTTCATTTCCTTCACGGGTTGCTTCACGTTTTAAGAGTAATACGCGTTTTTGATCGTCTGAACTGTAGATGGACACGCAGATTACGGGGTAAGCTGCTTCTCTTGGGTCAGGCACCCTGTTGGATATGGGCGCGTAAACTTCTATATCGATTGCTGCCCTGCGGAACTTTGGTGCTGGATACTCAAGCAATCTAGCCCATGCTTCTGTATACTCTAACTCTTCAGGCGTAGCCTCCTTGAATATGCTTTTAATCTGGTTTATCCTCTGCTCGGTGTCTTCGAGCGTGACAGCGTGGAGATCTCCATTTCTGACTTCATATATCATTCCTGGTAGCAATTGTTTATCATAGATGTAGCATTGATAGTATTTTATGCGGGCTTCCCACACTTTTGCTTCTTCATTACTTTCCATAGTAGCTGCGATCATTGGGAAATCTGCAGGGATAATGTCTCTTATTGTACCTTCAGGTTTGCCTCCGATTGCAAGCGGATCATTCGCGACAATTTTTGTAACCTGAATCGTCCTATCTGTTAGCGGATCAAATTTTTCTTCAAGTTCAAAATGATCAAAGCCTTCATGCTTAATTACACGATCGAGTTTTTCCAGTTCATACGGTGACAGGTTGGTGAGGCAGTAGGGTTTGTGTCCAGTGTTATCGTACCAAAAGTAGATTTTGCCCGATTTTGGTTCGTACAGTTTTATGACTGCTTTCTTCAAGTATCCATCATAGCTTGCGGAGACAAGGTATGAAGGCGGCAGATTTTTAGGTGCTACAGGTGGAAAATCCCGTTTTCGCTTATCGTTTTTCTGGTTGTTGCCCGCTACCGTAGGCAGTGCTTCCACTTTTGCTTCCTCTATTTTCTTCTGTACCCGTGTATAATCATCTAAGCTTATCTGCCGCATTCTAACTTTAACCTTTAACTTGTATTTTAAAGAACTTTGTAGACTAAAATCTTTGCTAGCTTATCAACTGTATGGTGGCGCGTTGTCTTTAACTCTTATTTAGCACCGTAGCGTTTGTGTATTTGTAGTGTGAAACCTCTTGTTGAAAGATGCCGTAGCAGTTGCCATTGAAACCCTTGGCTGTATTCAAGTTCAGAAGTTAAGTGAGCGTCTAGCTCTGGCAAGAGCTGTTAAGCAGTTGAATGTAACAGACGCGAATGCTGTGCGTTATGGTTACGGTCTTGTCTGTGAAACTGTTAGGTGTAAAAACCTCATAGATGCCTTTATCAATAGCGTGTTGAAGCCTAAAACCCTAAGTGAATTCCCAACTGTTGTTCAAGCGTTTCTGCGGCTGTATGTTTACCAAGCTCGAATTACGCGACACTGGGCTAAGGCTGACGTAGCGGAAGCTGCATCGTTCGCTGGGGTGGCTAGGTCGATTTTAGGCTGGAAAACCCTGCGGGGAATAGAACCCTTCTTAGGTTTGCTGCTTACCCGAAGTCCTGAACAGCTTTTTAAGGATGTTAGCGACGAAAAATGTGTTGCTCTCCAAACTTTTCACCCATTGTGGTTTGTTAAATACTGCTTTAGGCTTTTAGGTCGCAGAGAGGCCATAGCTTTTCTACAAGCCAACGTATATTCGCCGCCTACGTACATTAGACTAAACACGTTGCGTGCTTCCCAGGAGGCTATCATAGAAAAGCTCGTGGTAGATGGTGTTAACGTTGAAAAGATTGAGCAGTTGCGGCATACTTACAGGGTCAAAACTGCACGGCAGCCCCTCACGCAGATAGAAAGCTATCAAAAGGGTTTATTTTGCATTCAAGATAAAGCAAGCTGTTACGCGGCAGAAGTTGCTGATCCCAGGGTTGGTATGACTGTTTTGGATGTTTGTGCGGCTCCTGGCGCTAAAACTACTTACATAGCACAGCTTATGCAGAATAAAGGTAAAGTTTATTCTGTTGATTTTTCGTCTCGCCGAATAAATGTTTGGCGTAAGGAAATATCGCGGATGGGTGTAAAAGTCGCTGAAGCAATAATAGCAGATGCGCGTTGTGCTCTGCCTTTCGCTTGCGAAGTTGATGTTGCAGTTTTAGATCCGCCCTGTACCGGCAGCGGTGTTTTTGGGCGTTTTCCCTCGGCTAAGTGGCGGCTTTCTCCGAGTTCAGTTAAGCGGATGAGTGAGATCCAATGGCAAATAATCAATAGCTGCGCTGAGAAGGTGAAGGCTGGCGGTTCACTGGTTTATTCCACTTGCAGTGTAACGGTTGAGGAGAACGAGATGGTGATTGAGCGGTTTTTGCGGTGGCATCCAGAATTCTCGTTGGTTGAGATTAATCCAAAAATAGGTTTGCCAGGCTTAAGAGGGTTAACATTGTGCCAGAGGCTTTATCCACATCTTCATGAGTGTAACGGTTTCTTCATAGCGAAGCTACAGAGGGAGTAAAGAGGAAAAGAAGGGAATTCTTTTGTCGTCTAAACGAAAAAGGGGGAGAGGTTACTTGGTGGCAGCTTTAGTGGGTTTGGAGGAGACTTCAGCCGCGCTCTGGCGTGTTTTCAGTAATGTCGTTAAGCATGAACAAACCATTCAGTTTAAGGATGCAAAGCGTGACAGAAATGCGTTGTACAGTTATTATGAAGATATAGTTACTGCGTTGCGTACCTTGCTGCGGGAAGGTGTGCGGAGTGTTATTCTGGTTTCACCTGCAAAAAGTAACTTTGCTAAGCAGTTTTTGGCTCATGTTCAGATGCATCACGCGTGGCTTACGCATGGTACAGGTGGCGCCGTTTTTTCTGAAGTTGCGGGATCCGCTGTGACGCTGCCTCAAGTTGCTGCTTTTGTTCGAAGTGTCTGTTTTCATGAAGCCCTTAACCGAGCTGCTGAAGCAGAATCAAATGCGCTTGTTGAACTGTTCGAGCAGCGCCTTAACGCTATAGGTCGAGGCACTCTAGTTTTTTACTCTCTAGAGGAGATTGAGCGGCTGATTTTCGGTGAATGGAAAGAGAACAAGTCGAAGCCAGAGTTTCTACTGATTGCCGACACGTTTCTTGCAGACTGCCGTGTAAAAAATAGGGTGCATAGGTTGATGCAGGTTGCCGTTAATAGAGGTGTTAAAAGCAGGGTGATTCCTGCAAAATCAGCGGTTGGCGTGCGTGTGGCGCAGTTTGGCGGCATCGTTCTATTATGCAATGTTGTGTAGTGGCATCATGTATTCTAATTAGGGCTTTTTTTTATTTTCTGCGGATGTTGCATTGTAGCACTTTCGGGCAAACTAAGCACTCGTCAGGTAGTTGTGCATCATCAGGGCAGTGGATTTAATAATCCTGAAAAGTGAGCGAATTTTGCAGGTAAGTCGAAAACCGTTGGGTAATCTGCCGCGCGTCCATTTATAACTTTTAAGTCTTCGGTTGCGATGTTAAGTTTAGGCATGCAGTAGGTGCATGCATAAAAGGATTGCCTCGGGACCATGGTTGTGTCGGTTAGTACTGTAGGGTTTGTCGAATGTTTTACCGTAGCCTTTGTAGTGGCAAAGTTCGTCGTCATGGAAATGTATGTGGGTCAGGGTTTTTCACTCTCCCATGCAAGCTCGCGTTGTATCTGGAATGTTAATGTATTATAAGCACTTCTATACAATACGCAGAATAACCAGAACATGAGCAAGCTTGCAGGTTTAGTGTTCATAATTTTTTTTACCTCAACTGTAGCGTTTTTATATTCCGAAATAATTAATTGAAACCTCAACAAAAATACATACAAGCCTCCGTAGCCTAGCTGGCTAGGGCGTTAGCCTTGTAAGCTGAAGGTCCTGGGTTCGAATCCCAGCGGAGGCTTCACTTACAACGAAATTCCTTTTTCGGCCTTTAAAGCACAATGGTGTGCTCACCAAAGCATGGTCCACATGGCTTACAGAAAGTAGCCAGTCAGGAAAGACTCGCTGCCAAATTGCTACGCGACATTTTACCATTCAGTATTATTCGACTTTTAATCTGGGTGTTATATTCGCCAAAACATGCTTAAATATACCTGGAAACAAAACCAAAGTTTATTCTGCGTGGTTCAATTGGCACGAAGAAAAGCCAAGAAGCAAAAACTAAAAAAGAAAAACCGGTATGTACCGTATCAAAAGCAGGAAATAGACGCCAAGCCGCTGAAGAAAAAGAAGCTGTGGCATAGATCATCAAAAATGCTAATTGCCATTTTAGGGTTAACTATACTCCTATCATGTTTCTTAATTGTAAACCTGTCATTACTATCGCAGGACAATTATGAAGATACAAACGTGGCTGTGCCTAAAGCGGCGATATTGGATGGTTTATACAGCAAATCACCTAACGAAACATTAATTGAAACTTTGATACGCCATCTCTCAGATGCAGGGTACATGGTTGAAGTTTACAAAGGTGCCAACGTTACGATTGACCTGCTCCGAAATCTAGGCGGATATGAAATACTCATTTTGAGGCTGCATAGTGCAGTGCATACAGATAATTTTCTGTACGTTTTCAGCGGCGAGGAATACACCGAATCTAAGTACGTGGATGAGCAACTTGCGGGAGCTGTGAGAAAATCTTACACGTTTAACGAAAGTGAGCCACCGTATTTTTCACTGAACTCGGTCTTCATAGGAAAAAACAACCCTAAAGGCTTGAATGGCACAATCGTGATAATGGCGGGCTGTAACGGAACAGCAACACCATATGTAATTCAGCGTTTCTTACAAGAAGGTGTTAAAGCTTACATTGCATGGAACGGCTACGTAGGCTTGTCGTATTCCGATGAGGCGATATCGGAGTTGGTGAGACTTATGTGTGCCGAAGGTTTAGACCCTAAAGCAGCAGTAGAGAAAGTGAATAGAGAAACTGGCCCAGACCCAGTATATGGAAGTCAACTGGTATGTACTCTACCATAGTAACCGTGTTTCTATATCTCTTAAGGCATCTTCTCCTGAATCTCTACATCTTAAACTGGGACCAAAAGGATCTCCTGTTACGACGTAGGGGAGAAGCCTGCAATAGAAGTCTCTGCATCCCCATTTTTCTTTGCAACTACTGCATTTTTCCAAATCACTTATTCTGGTTGCTCCACGGAAGAAAGCCCAACGCTTGGAAAACCAAACATCTTGCAAAGTTTCATCTTTTAAACTTCCCATATTCCATTTCACGTCGCCAACAACCGAGTTGCAAGGGTAAACACAGCAGTCACTGAATATCGACAGTGCTGTTCTCCCTGCTCTACATGAAACGTATCCCCTCTTTGCCTCTAATACTGCTTCTCTAGGAATGGAACATGAAAGGAAAGCATCCAATGAAACGTCTATGTTTCGATATTTTGCTTTTAACGCTATTAAACGCGGCAACGCTGACTCATATTTTTCCAGCGATGGCACCCATTCTTTGTGGCTTCTTACCCTTCCAACCGGTTCCAGATTCAACAAAGTTATTCTGCAAGCTCCCTCGTTCGCTGCAAGTTTTATGATGTCTTCAACTCTGTCTATATTCTTAACGTGGAGGCAGCAGTTTATGCCATACTGAACCTCGTTTTTCTGCAAAGTTTTTAATCCGGCAACTGTTTTTTCAAATGCGCCTTCTACTCCTCTAAAGAGATCGTGATCATGCGCGTCGGAATCGTCAAGTGAAACTGTTGGGGTGACATTCGACTTCTTGAGCTGTTTTACGATTCGATCATTTAGCAAGGTTCCATTTGTTAATATTACCTTACGAAAACGCCTGTGCTCCAGCATCCGTAAAATACTGTAAATTTGGGGGTGCATTAATGGTTCTCCGCCGTTGATTCGCACTTCAAGCACACGCATTTTTTCCAGTTGATCAAAAATAGACTCTAGAGCGTTTAATGACAAATCAGTTTGTTCGATGGTTGCTGAGAAACAATGTACACACTTCAGGTTGCACTTGCTCGTAATGAAAACGTCAACAGTTGACGGCGCTGATAAAAAGGGAAGTGGAAACCTGGAAAAAACTTCCAAATTAACATCAATGTTTCTAGGAAAAACTTCAGGCGTCTTTTCACTTTTAGTTACAATTCCCAATTTTAATGTGTGCTTCAGAAATTTACCACATTTTATATAACCTATTTTAGTTTCCCTCGAAACTTCCTCAACATCTGCAACTCTTCCACGGAGATAGTTGAGTATCCTAAATTCTTCTTCATCCAAAAACTCCGTTTGCGCCTTCATATAATCAAAAGCCACATACGTATTATAATATTGAGGCTCAGCCCTAAGTACTATCCTGGGACTAAGTGTAAGCTTAAACAGACGAATTCCCAAATAAATTCAACATGTGCGCTCAAATAAAAAGTATGCTCACTGCCTTGAGTCGTGCGACGCGCTTCAGTTTAAAATATGTGGCATAAAACACCGTTATTGAAAAACTGGCTAGTCGCAACGCCGTAACTTAAAAAGTGCTGAGAAATATAATATCTCTTTCATAAGCCACCGAAACTTCATGGCGAATGAGTATTTCAATATTTAGTACTTGACCATGCTGTTTAGACTTAGGCTATATGTGACTTCAGGATTACATTTGTGTTTAAGTTTAACGCAAATGAAGATGGGAACGTTGAAGTATCCTGATTATATAAAATCCAAAAATGTACATTAAACATAAGATCATTCAGGAAATTGTTAGTATGGTCATCGCGTTTTTTGGGAAAAATTTTTATTCAGATTGCAACAATCATCACTCTTGTGATGAGCCATTGGCAAAAAGAAAAGTTGACGGTTTAAGTTTCAAGACAGGCCCAACTCAAAGCGGCATTGCACCTACACCGACGCCAACACCAACATCGTTACCCGTCGGCGGAGAAATCGTCGGAATCGATACACTAGCGGTTTTTCTCTCAAAATATTGGCCGTTGCTTCTGTTGCTACTTGTTCCCATAGCGTTCGCCCTTTACAAGAGACGAATTATGTTTCCCAAATGGTTTCTACGGCTGATGTACCAAATTAAAGGGATTTAGTAACTCTTCGCAGCCACCCAACAGCTAATATAACTATTAGCTTACGTGAGGTTTTGTCAGTTAAAAGGTGTAATCATGCCAAGTTTTAGCAACATCTTACAAATTAACAAGCCCTTCAGAGTGTCAAGAAAAATTTACCTCTTTTATTCTCCAGCCTTTAGCTTCACTCATCAGCCATTATAGT
>JAWBOE010000023.1:0-27471 GCA_038826755.1 Bathyarchaeia archaeon
AGAGTTTTGGCGTTACTTCTTGAAAGTCTAAATTGTAGGTGGACGGCAAACTCTTTAGTGTTGCCGTGGCGGCTACAAAATCGCCTATCACGTTGCTTGCTCTGGCGCGGATGACTTCTAGCACGTCTGGGTTCTTCTTTTGGGGCATGATGCTGCTGGTGGATGCAAATTCGTCTGGAAGCTCGATAACACCGAAGCTTGGAGAACTCCATATGATCAGGTCTTCAGATAAACGGCTAAGGTTCACGGCGATAAGTGTTAGCGCAGCAATTGTTTCAAGTATAAAATCTCGGCTGCCTACGGCGTCAATTGAATTCTCTACCACGCCATTAAAGCCTAACAGTTCAGCAACTCTTTCGCGGCTTATTGGGAAGCTTGTTGTGGCTAATGCTCCTGCGCCCATGGGGGAAAGGTTTACTCGGGTGTAAGCTTCCGTTAACCGTTGCAGGTCCCGGGTTAACATGTCAAAATATGATAAGAGGTAATGCGCGAAGGTTACGGGTTGTGCAGGCTGTAAATGCGTGTACTCAAGGATGAGAGTTTTTATATGTTTCTCAGCTGTAGCCAGTAAACTTTCTTGCATTTGCGTTATGGAAAGCATTAGGCTTAGCAGGCTGCTTCTGAGCACCATACGGATGGCTGTGGCAACTTGGTCGTTTCTGCTTTTGGCAATGTGCAGGTTACCGCCTATTTCTGAGCCTAATTCTTTGGTTATGGCTTCTTCAACAGCCATGTGCACATCTTCAGAGGTAGTAGCTAACTTTACGTCAGCGTGCTTGGTTAATGCCTTGAGAAGTTTGGCGCCATCCTGTTGCGTTATTATTTTTTGTTCTATTAGCATGATTACGTGTGCTTTGTTGATGTTAATTACTGCCTTTGAAAGTTTTGCGTCGTCTTTTATTGAAGAAGTGAAGTCGGCAACGTCTTTTCGCAGTGCACCTATTCTTCCGCCGCGCAGTATCTCTGACATCGCACTCCTCACGCTGTAAAGTGGCCTTTACACTTGCCCCCAGCTGTTTTTTGCTGCTTGATCTTTCGTTTCAGCACGTTATGCATGCGTGTCTGCAAACCCCACAGTTCAATGAAACCTTTGGAGTAGGCTTGGTTGAAACTTGTTTTTATGTTGTAGTTCACTAGGTTTTGATCGTAAAGCGACATAGGCGACGAGCGCCCGACAACTTGGAAAACACCCTTGTACAGTTTAACACGCACCTCGCCACACACGTTCTCTTGAGTTTTATTTATAAAAGCTTCCAAGTCCTCTCGCAGCGGATCCATCCATAAGCCTGCATACGCCAGAAAAGTCCATTCGGCATCTATCTGCTGCTTGAACAGGACTTCGTGCCGTGTGAGCACCATTTTCTCCAAGTCCTTATGTGCTTCAATTATAACTACGGCAGCTGGACACTCGTAGTTTTCTCTGGATTTGATGCCTACCATTCGGTCTTCTATGTGATCTATGCGACCGACACCGTGTTTGCCTGCTGTTGAATTTAATGTTTCAATTAACTCAAGCGGCTTCATGCCTTTGCCGTTTAAAGCCACTGGTACGCCCTCCTCAAACTTGATTGTGACGTATTCAGGCGTGTTAGGTGCCTTTTCAGGAGCTACAGTCCATTCGAAAGCATCTTCAGGCGGCTCTTTGTTGGCGTCTTCTAATATGCCGCATTCGATTGATCTTCCCCAGATGCTTTGGTCTATACTGTATTTTTTGGCTGCGTTGGTTACAGGGATTCCCTTTGCCTTTGCATAGGCAATTTCTTCTTCGCGGGTCATGTTCCATTCGCGTACAGGCGCTATGATTTTCAGGTCAGGTGCCAAGGAGCCGAGGCTTATGTCGAAGCGGACTTGGTCGTTGCCTCTTCCTGTGCACCCGTGTGCTAAGCCTGTTGCTCCTTCTTTTTCAGCGACTTCCACCATTTTTGCTGCGATAAGCGGGCGTGAGAGGCTTGTGCTTATGGGGTATTTGCCCTCGTAAAGGGCGTTGGCTTTTATGGCTGGGAAAACATAGTTCTTAGCAAATTCTTCTTTCGCGTCAATTGAATAATGTTTTAAAACGCCAAGGTTATTGGCTTTTGCTTCTATTTCTTTCAGGTTTTCTTGTTGTCCAACGTCAACTGTCACTGTTATAACGTCTGCGTTGTATTTTTCCTGTAGCCACTTGATTAGCACGGAAGTGTCAAGCCCGCCTGAATAGGCAAGCACTATTTTCTCAGGTATGTTTGGTTCCCCCGTTTTTGAAAGCGAATTATTTCCCCTTACCTTAAGGGCGGGGTTTTTAAACTTTGCGACTTCTTTGTAACATGATAAGCTTTAAATGTCTCATCTGGTACATTCGTGTCATAATGACCATAGCTCAAAGTGTAAGAAGTTACTTACGGAACAAACCGTACCTGCTTGAGGCGCTTGAGAAGGGCATAGTTAACCTCAGCGAGCTATCGCGCCAAATACAAAAGGAACTAAAAATAAACAATCCGAGCGCCATAAAAGCCGCTTTAAGACGTTTCTCGGAAGAGTTGCAGCGCCACAGGCAGAAACGCGAAGAAAGAGTACTGCAACTGCTAAGGCGCAGCAGCATAGCGGTTTATGATAGAAAGTCAGTAATGATAACAAACAGGGAAATTGAAGTAAAAAATGGCATGAAAGTAGATTTGCTGGGCAAGTTTGTGTATTTGATGGATAGAAGCGACGTGCCTGAAAGGATCAGCACGCTGGTTAAACATGACAACTGCACGATGGTGGTTATTCATTCGCCTGAAGATTTAGAAGCAACACCTGGAGTTGTGGCTTTCCTTACTACATTGTTGGCGGAGCAAAACGTGAACATCATAGAATTTATCTCGTGCTGGACGGAAACAATAATCGTCGTTGAGAAGAAGGACAGCCTCAAAGCCTACGAGGTTCTATCCAACATGGTAGGCTAAACACGACGCAAAGTGAATGCAATGAAAAAGAACACAAAAAGCACCAATATTAACGCGCGAGCCTTACGCTCTATACTGCGGCATAGGTGAATTCTGTGCCTTTAAGCCGAATAACCCTTAAAGCCCCCGCCACTACGGCGAATCTAGGTCCAGGCTTCGATGTTTTCGGCTTAGCACTTGAACAGCCAACCGACAAAGTTACACTATCGCTAATTACAGAGGGCATCAAAATAGACGTTTCAGGGCTTAGCGCGGCGGCGGTGCCTGTTGAACCTGAGAAAAGCACGCCTGGCGTGGTTGCGTGCCTGATGCTAAAGGAATTCTCGTTGAAAACAGGAATCCACGTGAAGATTGAAAGAGGCATATTTCCAGGCGTAGGTTTAGGCAGTAGCGCCGCTTCAGCTGCTGCTGTAGCTTACGGTTTAAACCACATGTTCCGCTTGGATCTGGATAGAAATGAGTTGATCCGTTTTGCTATAAAAGGCGAAGTTGCGGCTGCGGGCTCGGAGCATGCGGATAATGTTTCAGCAGCATTATACGGCGATTTCGTCATAGTCAAGTCTTATAAGCCCTTAGAGATAGTTAATCTCAAATCGCCACCTGAGATGGAGGTGAGCGTAGCCTTTCCACACGTAGCCACCTCGACCAACAAAACTAGGAAAGCTCGTTCAGTCTTGCCGAAAAATGTGCCCATAAGTAGCCTTGTGTATAACGTTGGGAAAGCTGCAGCTTTGGCAAGCGGTTTTGTATTGGGCGATGTGGAATTGATAGGCAAGTCGATGTTTGATGCTGTGGCGGAGCCTGCGAGAGCTTTTTTAGTTCCCGGTTACCAGCAGGTAAGAGAAAACGCCTTGAAGGCAGGCGCGTGTGGTGTCGCTATAAGCGGGGCTGGACCTGCCATGATAGCTGTAGTTGACAAGAAAAAGGCGAATTCGGCAGACGTGGCCGCCGCCATGAAAGCGGGGTTTGAGGCGGCAGGTTTCGGCGCCACTGCCTTTGCCACAAAACCTGGAAAGGGCGTTTGCATAGTGGAGATGAAATAATGGCGTATCAGGAATGCATAAACTGTGGAAACAAATACAGCGTAGACGAGGTTATTTACTCTTGCAAGAAATGCGGAGACTTACTTGAAATTAAATATGACTATGCCGCGTTGGAAGAAACACTTAAGAAGAGCTCTTGGGAATCAGTGCCGCTTTCAGTTTGGCGTTACAAGGACTTCATGCCCATTAAAGATTTCTCCAAGATAGTCTCTTTGAACGAAGGCGGCACAGGACTGCATCCTTGTTTACGATTGGGAAAACAGTTAGGCATCAAACGGCTTTACGTGAAAAACGAGGGAGAAAACCCCACAGGATCATTCAAAGACAGAGGCATGACCGTGGGCGTAACAAAAGCCGTAGAGCTCGGTGCAAAATCCGTTATTTGCGCTTCCACAGGCAACACTTCTGCCTCTCTGGCTGCTTACGCTGCGAAAGCAGGCTTGCGCTGTGCAGTGTTAATCCCAGCAGGCAAAATTGCTTATGGAAAGTTGTCGCAAGCCATGATTTACGGCGCCCAAGTTTTGCAGGTACGTGGAAACTTTGACCAAGCCTTGGATATTGTGCTGAAGCTTTCAGAGAGACATGGAAACATCTACTTGCTTAATTCGATTAACCCTTTTAGAATAGAGGGACAGAAATCGCTGGCTTACGAGCTCTGCGACCAGTTAGGAGCCGATGCGCCTGACAGGGTTGTAGTGCCAGTGGGCAACGCCGGAAACATAAGCGCCATATGGAAAGGCTTCACGGAATTTCATAAGCTCGGTTTTGTCGGTAAGTTGCCGCGAATGACGGGCATACAGGCAGCAGGAGCAGCGCCAATTGCACAGGCAATTAAAAGCGGAAGCGACAAGATAGTGCCTGTTGAAAAACCTGAGACAATTGCGACTGCCATCCGAATTGGTGCGCCTGTAAGCTGGAAGAAGGCATTAAACGCCATTCGCGATTCAGGTGGCACCGCTGAAACTGTGACTGACACGGAAATTTTGGCTGCACAGAAAATGCTAGCGCGGTTCGAAGGAATATTTGTGGAACCAGCAAGCGCTTCGTCTATTGCAGGTTTGAAGAAGCTTATCGACAACGGCGAAGTCGACCGCGACGAATGCGTAGTTTGCGTTACCACTGGACATGGGCTTAAAGACCCTGACACCGCAGTGCAAGTAAGCGAGAAACCTGTAGAGGTTGATGCTGAAATGACGGCAATCGAACGCGTGCTAGGGCTTAAAATGCCTGTGGCAGCAGCGGCGTAGGTGAGAAGACGCTATGCGGATAATTTTGGTAGGCTACGGCGTAGTCGGACAAAGCCTAACCAACATTCTTTTGCGCAGGCGGTTGGAAACGATACGCGATTATGGGTTTAACCCGAAGGTTGTCGCCATCGTGGACCGCGGCGGCGCTGCCGTAAACTCAAAAGGCTTAGATTTAGAGAAGATGCTGGCGCTTAAGAAACAAAAGGGCACCGTAGCTGCTGACGCTGAATATGGACGCCCACAGATATCGCCCTTAGAGATCATAGAGTCAGTTGAAGCTGAAGTGCTTGTTGAGGCAACATCCACTAACGTGAAAAACGGCGAGCCAGGCTTATCACATATCAAAACTGCCTTCAAAACAGGCAAACACGTCGTTACCACCAATAAGGGACCACTTGCGTTGGCGTTGCCAGCCTTAACAGAGTTAGCAGATTATAATGGAGTGTACCTCCGCTTTAGCGGAACAGTAGGCGGTGGAACGCCTGTATTGGAGATGGCGAAAAAGTGCCTGCTAGGCGACAAAATAGTGGCAATACGCGGAATTCTGAACGGAACTACAAATTATATTTTGACTGAGATGGCAGAAAAGCAGGTAACCTTTCAAGAAGCGTTAAGTGACGCGCAAAAGTTGGGGTACGCGGAAACTGACCCTTCCATGGATGTTGATGGCTTAGACGCTGCTTGCAAAGTGGTTATTATGGCAAATTGGATAATGAACAAAAAATACACGCTGCGAGATGTAAATATACAGGGCATCCGCAACGTGACATTACAGGAGCTTGAAACCGCAGCAGCAAGGGGCAACACCATTAAGCTCATCGGGTCAGTAGACGGCACACCCAGCGTGGCGCCTACGGAGATCTCCAAGCGTGACCCCTTATGCGTGAGTGGCGTACTAAACGCTGTTACTTTCGTGTCCGAGTTCGCTGGTGAAGAAACCATCATTGGCAGAGGCGCAGGCGGCATGGAAACTGCCAGCGCCATTCTTAGAGATCTTCTGGACATAAAGCATAATTTAGCCAACAGGCTACTTACGTAGAAGATAACGGTGTCGCATATATGAAAATAGTAATGAAGTTTGGTGGAACCTCAGTGGCAACAGGCGAAAACATCCGCCACGTAGCTAACCTCGTAATGAAAAGTGTTAAAGAAGGGTGCCGTGTAGCCGTTGTAGTTTCAGCCTTGGACGGCGTGACCGACAAACTTTTTGAAGCCGCGGAAACAGTGCAGAAGGGAAATGAAGGCTACGTTAAAAAGTTTAAGCAGGAACTGCTTGACAGGCACCTGAGTGCCGCTTCAAAAGCCATTAAAAACAAACAAGTCAGAAAGGAAGTAGAGCAAATCATTGAAAAAACCATTGATGAACTTGAGAAGGTACTTACTGGAATCAGCTACGTTGGCGAACTCACCCCAAAATCTAAGGATTACGTTTTATCTTTCGGTGAACGATTATCTGCACCAATCGTGTGGGGTACTCTACAAGACTTGAAGTTGGAAACACAATGGTTCACAGGCAAAGAGGCAGGGATAGTAACTGACGCATATTTTGGGTCAGCTAGCCCACTCATGAACGTAACGATGCATCAACTGAAAGAACGCATAGCGCCCTTGCTGGAAAAAAACGTAGTACCCGTCGTTACAGGTTACATTGCTGCAACACAAGAAGGCATAGTCACAACATTGGGGCGCGGCGGCTCAGATTACACAGCCACACTTCTTGGCGCCGCATTAGCTGTTGACGAAGTCTGGATTTGGACCGATGTGGATGGAATAATGACAGCGGACCCAAAGATAATTCCAACCGCAAGACTACTACCTGAACTTTCATATCAGGAAGCTGCTGAAATGGCAATATTCGGCGCCAAAGCCATGCATCCACGCGCTTTAGAACCGATAATAAAAGAGAAAATCCCAGCCAGAATAAGAAACGTGTTTAACCCAGAAAACCCCGGCACACTAATATCCAGCAAGCAGGTTACCGATCAAGCAGATGCTGTTAAAGCAGTTGCGCTTATAAAAGATGTTGCCATGATTAACGTTAGCGGCGCAGCAATGGTGGGTGCACCTGGAAGCTACGCGAAAGTCTTGGATATACTTGGCAAAAACGACGTTAACGTGATGATGATTTCAACTGCAGTTTCAGAAGCTAACATGTCGCTGGTAATTCGCAGAGGCATGCTGGGCAGAGCATTGAGTACGCTGGAGATAGCGCTTTTAGGCAGGGGCTTAGTTAACGAAGTAACAGCTGAGGACGATGTCTGCGTGGTAGCTGCCATGGGCGCCAATATGAAAGGCACTTTAGGTGTAGCCTCAAGACTTTTCACTGCAGTAGCACATGCAGGAGTAAACATACGCATGATAGCGCAAGGCTCCTCAGAACTGAACATTTCATTTGTGGTTAAAGAAAAAGACGGAGAAACCGCAGTTCAAGCCATACACAAAGAATTTAATCTGGATAGAGCCTAAAGCAGCGGTCACTATTTCCCGTTTTTCTTATGCAACTCGCTTAATTTCAAGATTGTTTCCTTGTAAACCTCGATTCCCGCCAAGTACTCGCGAATATCAATGTGCTCGTCTTTAGTGTGATCCAAATGCGAGTTGCCCGGTCCATACGTGACGATAGGTATGTTCATGGCTCTTCCAAGAATGTTCATATCGCCTGTTCCTGTCTTCCGCAGCAACGTTGCAGGTTTCTGCGTGACTTTTCGAATAGCGTAAGACATAGCTTTCACAAGAAGCGAATTTTTGTCAACCTCAAAAGCCTCATTCTGATCCACTACAACAACTTTTACGCGCACCTTTGGGTTAGCCTCTTGCCATTGCCGTATTACATTTTGAAAGATACTGAAAACCTGTGCCACGGTAAACTGAGGCGGAACCCGAATGTCAACGCGCATTTCACATTCCGAAGGCACCTTAGAGTTACCTTTGCCACCGACTAGCTTAACTAGGCAAGCGGTAACGGCGTGAAAAGGACTTTCCTGCTTTTCCACAGGCGGATAAGCATTCTTGATTTGCTGCCAGAGATCAAAACCCTTTTCCAAAGCGTTCTCGTAAAACCACGGTGACGAAGAATGCCCAGTTTCAGTTTTACATGTAATTTTCAAGTGCAAACTGCCCTTGTAGCCAATAGTTATGTTTTCAACGCCGCTGGGTTCGCCGAAGATGGCGTAATCAGCCTTCAGCCCTTGTTGGATAACGTGTTTTATGCCTTTGCTGGTAGCTTCCTCCTCAACTGCAGCCACAAGTACTAAGCGGGATTTGAGCGCTGATTCACGAGCCAACGTAGCCGCAGCGACAATCATGGCAGCTAGAGGTCCTTTGGCGTCAACCGCGCCTGCGCCGTATATCTTGTAGTTTTCTACTCGCACAGGAAGGTTACCTGCAATAGTGTCCATGTGGCCGCACAAAAGAATCGTAGGTTCACCCTGACCGATTTCGCCTATAACGTTTCCTACAGCGTCTTTTCGCACCTGGAAGCCCAGCTTGCCCATTTCTTTAGTAAGGAACTCGGCGATTTCGGACTCCTTGCCTGAAGGACTATAAATACGCAGCAAGTCAGTTAAAAGTTGCACCGGGTAATCTTGCATTTTCCTCTTCTCCTAAAACCGCATCCAGAGCTTGCACTGCAGTGTCAATCTGGCTTTTTTCGATAACAAGTGGAGGCAGTAAACGCACTACGGTTTTGCCTGCATCCAGAATTAGCACACCGCGTTCCAACGTTTTAAGCAACACGTTCAGCACGTCAAATCTGAGTTCCATACCCAACATTAAGCCTAGACCGCGCACTTCTTTCACGATACGATGCCGCACCTGCAGTTCTTCCAGTTTAGCCTTAAAGTAAGCCCCTAGCATCGCTGCTCTTTCAGGGAGCTTCTCCTCCAAAAGCACATCAATAGCTGCACATGCAGCTGCACAAACCAACGGGCTACCGCTGAAAGTAGTTGAGTGCTCGCCTACCTTAAGCGCGGACATAACTTGCTCTTTGGCAACGGTTACGCCGATCGGCAAGCCGCCTGCCAAAGGCTTAGCCAAACACATGACATCTGGAATAACATTCCAGTGTTCGCAGGCGAATAGTTTTCCAGTTCGCCCAAAACCAGTTTGCACTTCATCGAAGATTAAAAGTATATCCCTTTCATCACAAAGCTCTCTCAGCCCTTGCAGGTAACCGTCAGGTGGAACTCGTACGCCGCCTTCGCCGCGGATTGGCTCGACTAGTACAGCAGCGGTTTTATCAGTTATAGCGTCGCGGACTTTTTCAATGCTATCAGGCGGTACATGCTTGAATTCAGGCACCAAAGGCAAGAAAGGTTCGCGGTATTTCTTGTCCCATGTTGCAGATAAGGCGCCCATGGTTTTGCCATGGAAAGCTCCCATTACAGCGATTATTTCAGGTTTACCTGTGAATTTCCGCGCCAGTTTCACGGCGCACTCAACAGACTCGGCGCCGCTGTTTGATAGGAACGCCTTATCTAAGCCTTTAGGCGTTATGTTTACAAGTTTCTGTAGGAACTCTGCGCGTTTGTCGTTGTAAAAGCCTGCGTGGCATGAGATTAGTTGTTCAGCTTGTTCACGTATGGCTTTCACAATGCGAGGGTGCGAGTGCCCTAATAGGGCTACGCCATAGCTGCCTGTGCAGTCCACGTATTCTTTGCCGTTTATGTCCCACACGGCTGCGCCTTTACCGCGTGTTAGCACTACGGGTTTTTTGGCGAAAACGTTTGCCATAAACCGATTTTCAATGGCGATTATTTCGTGTTCATTCACGGCTGACCACGGTGCCACAGGCGTGTTTTAGTGCTGATGATATTGGAGTTTCAACGTTTCCTGATGTGATTAAGACTTCGTTTACACCTTGATTAAGCGCCTCTAAAGCTGCATGCATTTTTGTGCTCATGCCGTGTCCAATGCTGGAGAGCACTTCTGTGATTTCTGAGGCGCTTATTTTCGGGACAACCTTGCCTTTTAACATTAAGCCCTGTACATCAGTCAGTAGTACCAATCGGTCGGCTTTTAAGGCGCCAGCTATGAAGGCGGCTGTGCGGTCGCCGTCAACGTTCAAGGGTTCAAATTCTTCGCTTACGGCTATCGGCGTCACTATGGGCACGTAGCCTTGTTCCATTATGAAGCGTAGCAGGTTCACGTTTGCTTGTGTTAGTTTTCCAGTGTAGCCGCCGTCGATTACGCGTTTACGTCCTCTTTCGTCTACAGCGATTAGTTTCTTTTTTCGTTCTGCTTTTAGCAATGTGCCGTCTAATCCTGACAGACCCACTGCGGGTATGCCTTGGCTTTGTAACGCCAGCACAATTTGTTTGTTGATTCTGCCTGCCATGACCATCATGTAAATTTCAATGGTTTCTTTGTCGGTATAGCGGCTGCGGAATCCTTCAGGTGACACGATGAACTGCTGCTGTTTTCCGAGTTTTGCTGCGGTTTCTGTAACTTCGGCGCCTCCGCCGTGGACTAGCACGAGTTTGTGCTCAGCAGAAAGCGCCTTCAAATCAGCCACAAGTGCGGATGATGCGCCTTCCTTGAGTATGCTTCCGCCCATTTTCACTACGATTAACATTGCGTATCACATCGGGTGAAATCCCGTGCTTTTTAGCCCTATGGTTTCGTCTATGCCTAATAGTATGTTTAGGCATTGGACGCCTTGTCCTGCAGCGCCTTTTACCATGTTGTCTATTGCCGAGAAAAGTATCAGTCTGTTTGCGTGTGGGTCAAGTTCAAAGCCGATGTCGCAGAAGTTGGTTCCAACTGTAACCTTTGGATCTGGCAGCTGATACGCGCCTTTAAGGTATTTAACGAAGCGTACGAATGGTTCGCCTTCGTATTGTGCTCGAAGTGTTTTCCACACGTCTTTGGTTGTTAGTGGCGTTTTTGGAAACGTGTGGATTGTGGAGAGTATTCCGCGGACCATGTTGACTGCATGTGGAGTGAAAGCTAAGGTAACTGTGTCGCTTGTTAAACTGTTTAGTTCTTGTTCGATTTCGGCGATGTGGCGGTGCTCGATTACTTTGTAGGGGCGTACGCCGCTGAAGCGTTCAGGATGATGTGAAGCGATTGTGGGTTTGCTGCCTGCGCCTGATGAGCCAATTTTTACGTCTGCGACTATGCGGTTTTTTTCTATTAGGTTGGCTTTTACGAGTGGAGCAAGTGCGAGTATAGTTGCAGTTGCCATGCAGCCTGGACACGCGATTAAACGTGCGTTTTTTATTTCTTGGCGGTGTAGTTCAGGTAAGCCGTAGGCTGCTTCTTTGAGGAGTTCTGGATGCGCGTGTTTCCAGCCGTACCATTTTTCGTAGTCTGCGGGGTTTTTGAGGCGGAAGTCAGCGCTCATGTCAATTACTTTTAAGCCAGCCTCTAGCAGTTTGGGAACAAGGTTGACTGAGCCGCCGTGTGGTGTGGCTGTGAAGACTACGTCGCAGTTTTTGCTTAGTTCGCTTATGTCTAGGGGTACGAATTTTAGTTGGGTTATTCCTCTTAGGTTTGGATGTGTGTTGAATATGTATTCGCCGGCGGTTTGGCGTGAGGTGACCATGGTCACTTCTACTTCTGGATGCATCAGCAGCAAGCGTAAGAGTTCGCTGCCGACGTAGCCTGAACCGCCGATTATTCCGATTCGTGTCATTTTTTCTTTTTCACCTTTTGCAATTTGGTTAAATCATGCTTTGGGCGCTCTTTATGAGGGGGATTGCCACGTTGATGCCTGCGATGAGGCGGGTTTGTTCCCAAAATTCTGGGCATGAATTAGCTTCGTGGAAGACTATGTGACGCTGATTTTGTGTTATGTTTTCTTCAATTATGTTTTTGATTTTTGCGTAGGATTCTGTGTTTTTGAATTTTTGGAATGCTGCTTCAAGTTTGCTATTCCATCCTGGAAAGTTGGTTAGGCGGGTTTCGTCTGCTTTGACTTCTTGGATTTCTTTGAAGGCTACTATTGCCTTGTCCAGTTCTACTTTAAGTTGGGTTTCGTCAGCTGTTTTGTTTTCGCCGACGTTTATCATGGCGTCTAATGCGAATACCCATGCTTCTTGCTTTTTCGCGAGTGCCTTGCCGCATTTTGTGGCAAGTTGTTTAATGCTTGAGGGGAGTTTTGCGTCGAAGACTAGGTTGCCGAGGTATGTGTTGGTTCTGAAGTCTTTGAATCCTGCCCTTGCCATTCCTGTTGGGTGGCAGACTGGTGGTTTGCCTTTCTCTTTGTAGACGATTATGCGCAGGTCATAAAACCATTTTTTGATTTGTTCTTGGGCTATTATGCCTACGGGGTTGGTGATAGAAGGCGTGGTCTGCTGAATATTAGTGATGAGTTGGTCGCGGTTTTTTGATAGTACTATTTTGTTGCCATGCGTTCCTGCATCGGGTTTTATAACTATGCCTTCATCTGATACGAGTTCGTTTTCTATGAGGTCGGCAATGTCTTGTTCATTGCTTATGCGTATGCCGCCTTTTGTGGTGTCATAGGGGTCGCAGGGTATGTAAACCGTTTTAGGAATAGGTATACCCTCTTTCCAGAAATGCAGCAACGTGCGTAGTTTGCTGTAGCACGTGAATTCGATGTGTGATGAATTTATGACTTTTTTGTCGAAAAGTTCCAGCGTATGTGCAGCGTAGAGGCGTCGGTTTTTGCTTTGGGCGCGGTTTAGCACTACGCTTATGTTTTTTATGATGCTTGTGTAGTCTTTGCCTTTTGTTTTGACAGTGTAGCCGTTTTTGTGGATTGCAATGGCGATTTTGCGGAACGGCAGATACGTCAGCGGTACGCCGAGTTGTTCTGCTGTGAGTTTGATGCCGTTTTCATCGTTTTCTGAGCGTTCATAAAGAAGTGCTATGCTCATTGATTACTTGCGCCCTTTAGAAATTCGATTGAAAATTTTAAAAATGTGGTAGCTGAATTGTTGCAAGATTGTTTGGTTACTGTTTATTCGCCCCAATCTTCGCCTTCGATGGTGAGTTCTTGTAGGTCTACGCATCCGCCGCTTATTTGTTTCACTTCTAGTTCAAGCCCGCAGCTTGGGCAGCTTAAGATTTCTCCTTGCACTGTGTCTGCTGGGACGTCTAGTTCGGCGTCGCAGTCTGGGCATTTAGCTTTGTTTATTGTTTTCACCTCTTGGGTTTTCACATTTGCAACTTGCTTAATCATTTGTTACCACGTTTTTTGTTATGGGAAATGCTTTTCAGATTAACATGGGTTTCTTTTAAACATTGCGACTTATTTGTAACAAGTTAGGCTTCTCTTGTTCCAAATGGTACATGAGGACACGACGTGCTTTTCCGAAATTTGCACGACTACACGTTGTTGCAGACGGAAATCGCAATTGTTTACTCTGTGAGCAACAGAAAACGTTAAATTTTTTCCAAAACCATAAATGAAAGAGGGAGAAAAAGGGATGGATGATAAAGATAAAGAGATTATCCGCATTTTGAAGAGTGATGGACGCGCAAGCTACGCTGATATTGGAAAACGTATAGGCTTATCTGAAGGTGCTGTGCGAAAAAGAATCAAGATTCTTACCGAAACAGGCTTGATACGAAAGTTCACGGTTAAAGTCAGCATCGCCGAAGGGGCAGAGGCGATTACGTTATTGGCGACTAATCCCGCATCACCTACCCATGAAGTCTCGGAAAAAATACGAGGCATCCCAAATGTTGAAACTGTTTATGAAGTAACAGGCGAATATGACATTGTCGCAGTTATCAGCGCAATGAGCGTCGCCGAAGTAAACGAATGCATCGAGAAAATCCGCCGCGTGGAAGGTATAATGAAAACTAACACCATGATTGTACTACGCAGCGGCTAAACCCAAAATTGCGAAGCATTATTTCTTGCGGTTTATTTTGGATTTGAGACAAGTACTATAAGAGCAAATTACTACAGTTATCAAAGGTAAATGCACGTTAAGCTTCAGGGAGGAGAATCTGAACGTAACATTGGCGGAGCTTTTAACAGAAAGGGATTTAAGGCGTCAGATTCAATATAAAAAAGTTGCAAAAAACATAACAACTTTGGTTGGGTAAAAATGAACAGGGTGCTCCTGTGATTCGAAGTAAGTCTCAAAACACTTATCTGTTATTATTTTTCGTGGTTGCTTTTGCGTGGTCTTGGTTTTTCTGGTTGCTGCAGATACTGGGCTTTAACCTTTATGTTGCGCCGTTTGGTCCCTTTGTTGCAGCGTTTCTAATTACCTATATCCAAGAAGGTTACGAGGGAGTTAAGAAACTGTTGATAAGAGGATTTAACCCAGGAATTAGTAAAGTCTGGTATATCCCCGCCTTTATTTTGTGGCCTGCTATCGCTGGTATTTCTATGTTGATGGTTTTATTAAACGAAGGAACTATTCCTGAACTTACTGTGCTATCTCAGCCATGGATGATTCTTTGGAATTTTGTTTACATATTCTTCCTCGGCGGTCCACTTCAAGAGGAATTCGGTTGGAGAGGCTACGCGCTTTCCCACCTTCAAGCTCGGCATTCTGCGTTAGTTTCCAGCGTGGTCTTGGGAGTTGTTTGGGCTGTTTGGCATTTACCCTTGAACTTCATGTATTGGCTAGGACCACAGTACCAGACTGGATTAGCCTGGTTCACGAGCACTGTTATCCTGTTTGTGTTTGTGTCCATTCTGTTCACTTGGCTCTACAATAACACTGGAGGAAGCATATTTGTTGCTTTAATATTTCACACGATGCTTAACTTGTCAACTTATGTTGTCTTTCCAGTGTTTGAAACAAATAGTGGACCAACATACTACTTTTTCTCAATAATCGTTACTGCCGTGATTATTTTAGCGGTGTTTGGAGCAAAAAGAATGGTTCGAGAGAAAAGTAAGATTAAAAATGAGAAGTGATTATTTTTGAACAGGTTCATTATTTGTTATTTCAGCTTGGCTTTATTGATTGGCAGTTTGGCTTATGCACCATGGGTTTTAGCTTCGTATGGCATATTCCCATCCGATCTAACTATTGTTTTTGTGATCGTTGGAGGTATTTCTCCAACTATTGCTGCACTTGTAGTAGCTAAACGTGAATTTGGGAAAGATGGCGCAAAATATTTATTCAGCCAGTTTACCCGCAGAGGCTTTTCAAAATTGTGGTTTTTGGCGGCAATCCTTCTTCCCTTGGCTCTCGCAGTCTGCGCTGTCCTGCTGTGGTCTACAGCTGGAGGAACATACCCTCTAGATGTGACAAAGCTGTATGGGTTTCCTCCAATCCTAATTACGAGTTTCTTAATGAACATGTGGGAAGAAATAGGATGGCGAGGCTACGCTTTACCAGCACTCCAAAAAAAGCATAACGCACTTATTTCAAGCCTGATTGTCGGGGTATTTTGGGCGTTGTGGCACTGGCCGCACTTCGCAGTCAAAGACAGCATAATGGCAAGCAACTACCATAATTTCCTGTGGTTCGGTATTTTCACGCTTTTTAACTCGATCTCTTACACATGGCTTTACAACTCCACTAAAGGAAACTTGTCCACGGCATCGCTTTATCACGCGTCCACAAATGCAGCAAACACCATATTACTTGCTGAAGCGGGCATTTCGACTTTCGTCTTCCCATACTATTTTCTGTTAGTCACAATCCTCGCTCTCCTCATCATTTTTGTATTTAAACCAAACTCATTATGCAAACAAAAGAAGTATTTACAGGAAAGAAAAGGCCAGGTTAAAGTCTGAATGCTTTGCTTACTCTTAAAGATTTTATATATTTTTTGCGTGCATAACAAAATTAGTTGGTGACAGGTATACTAATGCAGAAATACATAGAGGTATTCACTAAAATAGAAAATGTTTTGCGTAAGGAAAGTAGTCTTTCAAGAGAGTCATTTGATTCTCGTTTTGGAGAATTTAAGAGCCTCAATTATCATAATATGTCTGATGAAGAAATTTTTTGGAAGATGGTTTCTGTTGTCTTTTATTCTGGGATGCGTGCGTCCACTGTTTCGCAGAGAATACCTGCTTTAAAAAAGTACTTGTACGATTTCAGGAAAGTAAGGGAATACTCACAAGAAGAGGTGAACCAAATTCTCAAGGACCAGGATACAATCCATCATAAACGCAAAATTGAAGCATGCATAGTAAATGCTAAAGAATTTTACAATGTTGTAAAGAAGTATGGGTCTTTTGCAAAATATCTCGAGTCGTTCGGCGAGCTTGCTGACGAGAAAACCATCAATAAGCTGCGAGTAGATTTGGCAGGCAGATTCAAATACCTTGGTGAAAGGACGGTTAATCACTTTCTAACAGATTTGGGCTTTAATGTTCTCAAACCTGACAGGGTCATTTGTAGAATTTTTTCAAGACTTGGGTTAATTAGCGGAAAAAATGACATAGCACAAACCATTGACATAGGCAGGAAAATCGCATTGGCAACTGGTTATCCAATAAGATATGTGGACATCATTCTTGTGAAATATGGTCAGATGGGAAAAGATGAATACTTTGGATTAGAGGATGGAATATGTTTGGAAAAGAACCCAAAGTGTAGAAAATGTGAAGTAAGAGACTATTGTGAGTATTATTTAGCAAAAGAATATGAAAATCACACACCACCAAAAATAATCACAGAAGCCCAACGAAAAAACTTCAAGAACAAGCATTACAAGAGCAACAACAATTCGCCACATTCAACGACCTACTAAACGAGCTAAGAAGAAAAAACAAAATCTACCGCAGAAAGAAGAGCCTACTCAGAACAATAGTTCAAAAACCCAGCAACCAGACAAACACTAATCGGCAAACTCCAACAACTAAAATGAGGTCAAAGGCAACCATCACCCAAAAAACTGAACAATATACCTTTACAAAAACTATTTTACTGCAGTTTAAAAATGGCATCCGCCATAATAATACGTAATGGAAGGTGAAAAACTTGCCTAAAAAGGGAATGACAGGCTTATGCCTAAAAAACGAAGTCGCAGAGCTACTACGAAACAAAGCACGCGCCACCAACATGGGCATAAACGACTACCTAACCAGCCTACTATTAAGCCCCGCACAATCTGGAAACCCCTTAGATCCAGGACTGCCCCAAACCCCATAATCCAACAACTAATCAACATTCTCCAAGCCCTAAACCAACAAATAAACCCAAACCAAACTTACAAACGAAAAACCAACGCTTCACAAACTCTAAATCAAAATCCAACAGCAGAAGTGGTGGGGCTGCCCGGATTTGAACCGGGGTCTATAGAGCCCAAGTCTACAAGCCTAGACCATGCTAGCCGACAGCCCCTACACACATGCGATCTCAATATTTCGTTTGAATCATAAAAACTTTAGCCAAACCACAACAGTAAACGCATCCAGAAAAAGCCTTATAGAAGAGACACAAACGTCCCAGTGACTATTTATAAACGGGGATCTAAAAACTGCGGAGATCAAGTCCATCAACAAAAAATTTATGGTTGCCCTTCTTCCTTCAACGCTTCTCCAAATATGCGTTTAAGCTCCTTTTTCATAGCAGTTACATCCTGAGTTAACCCAAAGTAATCTGCAAAATATTCAGTGGTACGCAGATTCATTGAGCGACCATTACGTTCAATTGCAACCAAACCCATCTCCTTTAAAAGTCTAATATGCCCATAAGCATGTTGACCACGCACCTCGATTACCCGCTTCTGGGAAATAGGCTGTCTATAAGCGATATACGAGAGCGTTTTTAGTGGACCAGGCGAAAGCAGCGGACGATTAACAAACCTTTTAACCAACGGCGTGAACTCTGCCTTCAACTGCAGAACATATCGTTCGTCCTTTAACTCCAAAATTTCAAGCGCCAAATTTCTCGCTGCATACTCTTGCATGAGTAGTTTAACAATTTTCAGCGCATTCTTTTTGGACCGTGTACCCAATACAGCGCACAAGTCATTAATACTTAAGGGACGACCAGCCACATATAACGCAGCTTCTACCAACGCTAACCGATGCCTAGTCTTGGCGTCTTCAGGTTGCTGCTGAACTGAACACTTTGAATTAGCTGACGAATCCTTTATCTCCTGCATCCTTCAAGTTCCCCACAGCAATATAGATTTCTTCTGTCTCCTCATTCTGCCACAAACTAACCCTACCATCCTGCGCCAAAAACAACAATAGAATAAAGGCACGAACAGCCTCAATACGCGTGAAACCCTTCGTTAAAGCCGAAAACTCAATTATGCCCGCACCCTTAACCTTCTCACATAAAAGTGCATATAGCTTCTCAATTTGCAACTCAATCTCCATCAAAAAAAGATCCAACTGCGGCAAAACATCAGATACCGCTGGAAGCACAGGCTGCGCCACAACAGAAGCCAAACGAGGCAACTTTTCACTTCTTAAAACCTCATCCAAAACCTCCAGCAAATGCCTAATAGTCGTCGAAGTCAACTCACGCCTAAGAGGCAAAAACAAAGGCGGTGGAACAAAATCTGCTGGCACTTTAGGCGGCGCTGGCGGCTCCTGAAGAACAAGCAAAAGCTTGGACTTCATTAAGTAAATAAGCGCAGAAGAATCCAAAGCCACGCCTGAAGCGCGAAAATCCACCTTTCCTGTCCGCTCCATCTCCGACAGAAAAGAAGTCAACAAATAGGATATGTTCACGTTCCAAGGCGTAAGCTTCTCGAGTTTACTTATATCAAACAGGATATTCCATGGAGGACGCAGATAAAACGGTTTCTTAGCAGCAGTAGACACTTAACCCGCAGCCTCCGGTAACTTAGCAGCAATAACATTTGAAACACCATTACGCTCATAAACACCATAAACACGCTGAGCCTTATTCACCACCTCAGGCTTCAACGTGATTACTATAAACTGAATTTTCGCCGAATCCTCTAGAAAAACGTCAGCAAGCTTTGCAACATGAAAAGCATCCAAATGCGCGTCAACTTCATCGAAGATATAGAACGCTGCAGGAGTAAACTCGTTAAGAGCAAATATGAAAGCAACAGCCGAAACAGACCGCTCTCCGCCGCTTGCGCCGCTAACCACTATGGAGGGCTTATTCGGAAACTGCACAATCATGTCTATACCGCCATAAAATGGCTCATCAGGGTTCTCAAGCTTCAAAGTGGCAACGCCGCCCCCTGTTAATTTACCGAAGTATTTCTGTAAGTTCAGATTAATCTTGTCGAATGCTTCCATGAAAACTCTTCGCTTTTTACTTTCAATTTCATCCATGAACTGTACAATAGCCTGTTTTTCACGTTCAAGTTCATTTAACCGTAGAGATAGTTCACGGTACCTTGAAATCTGCTCTGCATAATGTGAAAGCGCAAGCTGATTAACGGCGCCTATTCGCTCAAGTTCAAAACGCATCATTCGGACGGTTGTTTCCGCTTCTTCAAGCTGCTTCTCGGTAACATCTAATGGCTTTTCGAACCCAAGCTGCCTAAGCAGGTTTTGCTGTTGCTGAAGTTGCAGTTGATAAGTTTGAAAGCTCAAGTTAAGCTGGTTCAAAAGCGCTTCAGCTTGCTCGTATTCCGTGTCCAGCGAGCGTAATTCAGTATCGATGGCATCAAGTTGCGAGGTGAATTTTTTGGATTCTTCCTTTGCTGAGAAAACCGCCTTGGAAAGCTCGTTGCGGTTTTTTTCCAGTTCCACTAACTCCTGCTTGAGTGCTTCACGTTCTTGAAGCGCTTCAGACACTTCTTTTTCAACTTTGCGTTGCTGCTGTTCAGTCTTCGATAGCTGGATTTTAACGTTTTTATAACTAACACGCAAGACGTTGTCAAACTGCGACTGCAGAGTAGAAATATCTGTTTGAATAGCACCCTGCTTCTGCCTAAGCGTGTTTATTTCTTCAGCAAGTCGTTCCCGCTTAACTTCAAGTTCCTGAATATTTCCAATATCAGTTTTTTTCCTTAACTCTGCAACTTCTGTTTTAAGCTGCTGAAGCTGTTTCTGAATAGCATGCCTTTCAGATTTAAAAATGCCCATCTGCGATTTTTCAGCTTGAATCTCTGCCTCAAGTTTTTCGCAGAGCCTCTCAACATATTTAATGTTACTCTCAACACGGCGCATGCTACGCTTAACTCGTTCTATTTCTCGGTCAAGCGTAGCTATCGACTCAGACAGTTGTGCAATCTCGATTTTGGTTTGTTCAATTTCTTCTGTAAAAGAAGACAGATCTCTGTCTCTCTGGGAAAGGTGCTGTTGAAGAGCTGCTACCGCCTCCTCGAGGCTTTTGATTGCTGTTTCACTTGGAATTATCGTAGAGAAATCAATAGGTGCTCGGTAATAGCCGCTTTCCAATGCACCTCCAGCCTCGTAAAGGTCACCATTAATTGTCACTGTACGATAACCCTCATTTGAAAGAGCAAAAGCAGTTTTATCATCAGACACGACTAGAGTATCGCCGAAAACATAGTTCACTGCAGCCTCATGAGTCTTATCACATTTGATAAAAACAGAGGCAACACCATTGATGCCCTCTCTTTCAGGAATGTTAAGAGGTTGGGGGGTTGAGGCTCCTTGGAGAGGAATAATTTTTATTCTGCCCAGTTTCATCCGCCGCAGTGTTTCAGTGCATGTAAAAGCTGATTCTACATCTTTAACTACGAGAGCGTCAAGCCAGCCTGCCGCTGCGGCTTCTATAGCTTTCTTGTATGCTTTATCTATCTTAATTAAGTTGCGTAGTCTGCCGTGGACACCGGAAATTGCGCCGAGTTCGCCTAGTTCTTCAATGCTTCTCAGAGCTTTTTCTTCAGCCGCTATTGTTTCTGCTAGTTCCCGCTGCGTTGCGAATTCGATCACTGCTTCTTTTGCTGAATTTGCTATTTTTCCTGCTTCAGAAATTTCTCTTTCTGCAGCGTCTTTTTGTGCAGTTCTCCGTTCTATTAATGCTTCGCGTTTCTTGAGCTGTGCTTTCTGATCTTCTTGGACCTTTTCGAGTTCAGTTAACGAGTTTCCAAATTCTGCTAGGGTAGTTGTGAATCGTTCCTTGCGCTCGTTTAATTCTTTGAGACGGCCCATGGCGAGGTGAACGATATTCTTGCTTTTTGCATACTCTGACCTCAGAAAGGCGAGACGCTTGTAATGGTTGTCAATTTGCATTTCAACTTCGCGTATTTTTTTGCTGTTTGCGCCAAGGTTAGCCCAAAGTTGCGCAGTCTCCTGGGCTAAAGCATCATGCTCAGATTGTTTGACGCTAATTTGTGATTGAAGCGACTCGTGTTCAGCTTTGAGCTTTCTAATTTTAAGACGATTTTCACGAATTTCGTTGCGGATAGACTCATATTGCGCTAGCGTGTTTTCTCTAATACGTTTTAGTCCTTCAAAAGTTGACTGCCCAGAACTTATTTTTGTTGTGAGCTCCGCAAGTTTGGATTTTAATTCACCTATACGCATTTGAACTCTAACTACTTCTGAACCGCCTTCCTCAACTATATCTGAGCTTAATTTTCGCCATTCACTTTCAATCTCGCGTCTTTTAGACCTATGGGCTTCACGTAATTCTCGGTACTTGTCAACTTTACTTTTGACCTTAGCTAGTTGGACAGATGTTTCTTCCAGCTTTTTATTCAACTGGATAATACTGTTAGATGTTTTTATGGCTTCAAACCTTTTGATTTCATTTTGGATGAAATTGTAACGTAAGAGACCGTTACGCTCGCGTTCAAGATCGTCTAATCGTTTTTGGACCTCGTCTATTCTACCCATTGCGGTGCGTATGGACATGTCTGCCGTGCGCAGTTTCTCTTCTGCTTCAGCCTTTTCAGCGTCGTATTGACCTATCCCAACTAGATCTTCAATGATTTTTCTGCGCTCCAGCGGGGTAACATCTGTTAACCGCGTTATAGTACCCTGCGGAATAATGTTTTGAGTTGTACTACTTATTCCGGCCATAGACAAAATTTCTAGAATATGCGCGCGTGAAATTCTTCTACCGTTAAGTCTGTAAACACTTTGACCGTTTCTGTAGACCTCCCGTGCAACAGTAACAGTAGAAGTATCAACAGGCATTACGCCGTCTGAATTGTCAAATTGAATTACAACCTTAGCCATTTTTGCTTTTTCTAGCCCTGCTTTTTCTGAGCCGTGGAAAATCAATTTAGCCGCGTTCTCAGCACGTAATCTTCGCGTGCTCAGTTCGCCGAGACAAAATAATATGGCATCCATAATGTTGGTTTTTCCGCTTCCATTTGGTCCAGTTATGACTGTGAATCCCTTATCTAAGACTAATTTGACTGGTTGCGGTCCGAATGATTTGAAACCTTTTAGCTCAATTTTTTTTATGTAGGGCATTTAGTTTGAGCCCTCACCTCTATAAACGGCCAAACCCTGCTCAACTAAACAACTCGTCGTTCTTTCTTATAAAAACTTACATCGCTGTAATTGTCCTCTAAAGTTTAGACTTTTCTGCCTGCGGGTAAACTGAGAATAGTGGAAAATTCAAAATATAGCATTAGTTATGGTAAAAACGCCGCTAAAAAGCAGGAGGCTTTAAGGCTAAATCCGCGGCACAGTAGTAAGAGTGGGTAAGATAATCAAATGAACTGCAAGTTACGGCAGGGCGATGGCGGCTTCACTTTTTGGCGAATATCTAGGCTGAAACTGAAACATTTTTAGTCAAATAATATTGCGTTAATACATTTAAACAGCAACAACTGTTGCCTAGATTTTTATTATTTTTATAATTTAGATGGTATCTGAACAAAAAAGTTTTATCATTTGTTTTAAGGCTGTAGCAGGTGAATGTTAATAAGCAACTGCGAAAAAATAGGGAGTGGCGTTTGCAAAAATGAGCATCAGGTCAGGCATACAGCGCATAAGCGTTCAGGAAGTTTTAGTTTTAGCTTTAATTTTGCTTTTTGTTTTTGCAGTGGTCTATTCGGAGATTGAATTAACATACAAAATTGCCATAGCGGCGTTGGTGTTCGCAATTATATTTCTCACAGGCATGGCGGATCAAGTATTAAAACAAGAAAAAGAGAAGAGGCAATTCTGAAGACAAACAAAAAACGATCTAAAATTGCTATTTACACTCTATCGAATGGTGTATTATTTTTTGGTTGCGCGAAAAATATGGTTTTCGGCATTTAAGTAGACAATACGCGCCGATCAAAACTACACCTACGATCAGCGTTAATATTGCGGCAGCACCATAATCAAATTTTGCCATCTCATCTTGGAACTTCGGTTTTTCCACTGGAAGAGTAATTTCATTTATACTATCGATAGATGATAGCTTTCCTTGTTTCCAGAGGGATATCGTCGCGTCAGATACGGTAACGGTGTTCATAAGTGGATAATTGTCCCTGTTGTTCTCATAGAGGTAATGAGGTACATCACCTATTCCGTCGCCGTTGGCATCAGCACCAGTGTAATCGCTCCAATAATTGCCTTTTGACCCGTTATCCCAGTGGTTAACAGATGGTGCAGGTGGAGGAAAGAAGTTAACTTTTCTGTTGCCGCTTATAGTCAGCTTTGTATTGCCTAAAATGCTGTTTGTTTTTGCAAGCTGTTCTGTTGTTTGTGTACTGTTTATGCCTGCATCGGTGACTTGATTTGTGTTGTTTATAAAGTTGTTCAGATAGACGTGATTGTTTGAAGCAGCACTAATGTATATGGCATTTTTGTTCCTTAAGAAAGTGTTCTGTGTTACTATGTTGCCTGAACTATCTGATAAATGAATAGCGTTGGTATTATCTTCAAAAAAATTACCTATTATAGTCATGCTGCCGTGGACAATTAGCGCTTGATCGTTTTTTGTGAAGTTGTTTGAGATTATTATGTTGCCGTTACTGCTACTGTCTTGCGATGGTGCTATAGCATAGCTGTTGGCTACAAAAATATTGTCTACAATTAAATTGTTATTCGCATTTCCCAGATTTATTCCGCGAGTTATATGATTTGAAATCTCGTTACCCTTGATGAGGATGTTTTGAGAATTTTCGATTTGAATACCAATCGCATGAGTACGTAGGATACTGTTGAGTATACTAACATTGGAACAATCAAGCAGATCAATGCCATCACTTTTCTCAATCATTTTTACGCTGCTTATGGTGACGTTAGTTGTAGAAATTAATTCAATGCCAAGCGGGCGAGAATTCTCAACTGTGATGTTTCTGCACCTAACAAGCACAACATAACCTGCGTCTGAAGGAACCACCGCATCGCTAACATCGAGCCAATAATAAATAGGTTTGCCGTTAATTGTATTTGAAGAATCCAAATCGTTATCATAAAGATATGAAGGATACAAAACCACAGAAAAGCTACTATTAATCATGCGATTATCTCTGAAAACGCATGCTGTTGCATTAACTAGTTCTATACCTAATATGCCGTTAACCAGATAATTCCCAGCGATTATGACGTCACTTGCCCAGGCCAGCGAAAGCGCGCTAGAAAAATTCATTATTGTATTGTCCTTGACTGTTATACCATGCGAATTAAGTAAGTTAACACCTATTGGACCTATTAGAGGAGTCACAGGAGGCGGTAAACTAGGTATAGGTTGGGGTGTCCCAATGAGTGTGTTTCCTATTAATGTGCAGTTCTTGGCATCGGCGAAGTCGATGATGTATCCTCCATCAAGCGTTACACATGTGTTTTTTAGTGTTACGTTGTGCCTATTAGCTAGAACTATGCCTCTACCGTTACTACCTATTAAAGTGTGTGATGCACCGTCAATTACAATGTTGTCTCTTTCAACAATGAGAGGACCCATAATATCCGTAACAAACACGTATGAATCGCCATTCCGGACAATACCGCTTGTGCCGCTCACAGAGCCATCAGCACTAATGTAAAAACCAGGGGGCGTAGGAAGGGCAAAACCGTGAAATCGCAAAATAACTAACGCGATCATTAGAACAAGAGCAACACGTTGCTTTCGCACAGGAGTAATTATTTACTTTCCAAAGTAAAAAGCATTTGCGTTTGTATCTAACATACTTCGCTGGGCATGACTAAATACACCAGCACAATGATACAGTATGTAAAAACACCTCCATTTCAAGTTTTCAAAACGCAAATTTGTCAGCCTTGGAGTTACTGGCTACTATAGCTCTGCTATTGACCGCAATAATTTCCGTATTGGCTTTACAATTATATTTGTTGGTGAACAAGCTGTTACCGCTTGTGTTTTTTGAGGTACACCAGCAAAGCAACACTCACTGTCACGAGTGAACCTATTAAAAGAGTAGCGATTGGCACTATTGGGAAAAGTTCCGGCGCAGCTACGGTAAAATGTGTTATTTCGGAAACGCCAGTGTTACCAGAACGGTCAGTTACGTACACTGTTAGGTTATGGTTGCCGTTTGGTAACCCATTTAAAGTGGTGTTGCCAGTAATTGTCACGTTGTCTTGCCCGTTAAGACTGTAGCTAATCGATGAAGGAGCCTCGTATATTAGAAACGTCAACGGAACATCGCTTTGATTGTAAACCCTGTTTTCAGGCGAAACAATAACTACGTGGGGAGGAACAGTATCATACGGCATTACTGGATCCCATGGGTTCATCAGCGGGAAGCGGTCTTGAGCCTCAGCGCTTATCACGTAGGGTGTATCGCCAACGCCGTCTCCGTTGGCGTCTGTGCCGTTATAGCCAACCCAATAATTGCCCACTGAACCGTTATCCCAAAAATTTCCTTTCTCAAGCAATATCTCAATTGGTTTTTTAAAGAAGTTGTTTTCGAAAAAAGTATTTGTATATCCATCCACGTTTACCAAAAACAAGCTTTCCAAAGACGAAAAGCTACTCTTACAAATTGTATTGTTATTTGATCTTTGAAGATAGAAGTTGTAGCCAATATTGCATTCTGCGATTCTGCTAGAATTAGTATTCTTTAAGTTGAACTCTCTTGCTTTTACCCTGAGAAGGATGCACTCGCGTGAATTTTCTACGAAAACATCCCAATCCCCAAAATCGCTTACTTCGATATCTTTGACTGTTACATTACTCACGCTCTCAAGGCTCAAACCTTTGTTGCCAGGTCCATCATAGGGCTCATCATAAATGGAGCCATCTATAATGTGTCCTGCACCATCGAACACTATATTACTGCATTGAATTTTAAGGGCGTATTCCTGAATAATATTACGCATTAAAGTATACACGTTTCCATCTTGCCTTATGAGGCCTGTTTCAGGTTCTATGGTGCCATCACTTTTGATTATTATATTTGGTAAATTAGGAGTGGGAGTAGGAAAGAAATTCGCGAAAGAGAAAGACACTATCTGTGTTTCGGTTGCTGCTGAAATCAACAGCGTCAAGAAGAATGTTAATGCCAATTTTTTCATAGGCACCAACTCTCTTATCGGTCTAATATTGCGTGTTTTCCGCTGTAAAAGCCTTCTTGTCAAGGTTTCTTGACTAACCAGCTCGGTCATTAGTCAAATTTTCTTGACCAAAGCCCCAATTCAAAGCAAAAAATAAGGAAACTATAACAAAACAACATATTTGAAGCCTAATAGCAGTTCTATGCAGAAACCCATAGAGAATCAGCAGGCTACTTCTCCACAGCCTACCTGCTCTGTGCAGGCCTGCTGGACGCACTTTTTTCTTCTTATTTCAAGTTTTCTCGCTATAGCAAAACCCTTAAGTAGTTATAACCAAGAGAACGACAAAATCTTCGGTTACAACGGCAAACCAATACAACGACAAACAAAACATAAACGATACCAAAAAATGCCAATTTATTCTCCACAAATGAAGCCATGCACAGGCCATAAACGCGCTTTTCTCACAAGGTTTTCACGCAAATATCGCTCAAACACCACCAGCCCAACACCTCAGGCGATTGGGGACCGCAGGCTGAACTGGTCGACCAAAGTCTTCCAGCGTACACCCCGGTTCCATCAAACCCATCTTTTATGGGAGCCTTCGTCCCAACAAGCGGGATGGCTGCCTCTTTTCAGGAGAGGCTTCGAGCTTAGATGCTTTCAGCTCTTATCCTCAGCGGCGTGGCTGCCCGGCAACTGCCTTGTCAGACAACCGGTTAACTAGAGGCCACAGCGTCCCGTTCCTCTCGTACTAGGGACCCTTTCCCCTCAGGCAGCCAGCACTCCCAGCAGATAAAGTCCGACCTGTCTCACGACGGTCTAAACCCAGCTCACGTTCCCTTTTAATAGGCGAGCAGCCTCACCCTTGGCCCCTTATGCAGGGCCAGGATAGGAAGAGCCGACATCGAGGTACCAAGCCGCGGGGTCGATGGGGACTCTCGCCCGCGACGAGCCTGTTATCCCTAGGGTAATTTTTCTGACACATCCAGCCCCCACCAACGGGGAACATGGATGATCGCTAAGCCCGGCTTTCGCCTCTGGATCCCTTG
>JAWBOE010000024.1:0-24429 GCA_038826755.1 Bathyarchaeia archaeon
ATTTAATCCTGAAAACATTCTTGCAGCGGTCAGCGGTGAAAGTGTTGGCACAGTGATAAGTTAGAATTTTCGTCCATCGTCGCGTCAAGTTTAAATATCACCTTTGATATCGCATTTGACATCAATAGTGATGTTTATGTTTCCGCCTAGAAAATGGCTACGCCATACAGCAATGGTGCCAAAAGGCTTTCTACGCTACCAAGTTCTCGAAGCCTTAAACGAAAAACCCATGTCCGGCTCAGAAATAATCGAAAAAATCGGCAAATGTACATGTGGCTTTTGGAAGCCCAGTCCAGGTTCCGTTTATCCTTTACTTGCATGGCTACAAGATAACGGCTACATAAAAGAACTACCTATAGAAAATGGAATGAAACGCTACGAATTAACTCAAAATGGAAAAGCATTTCTTGAAGAGCAAAAGTCAATACGCAAAAAATTCAGGGAACAAGCTGGCTTCTTTCCTGCCCCATTTTTTGATGCGTTCTTTACAAGAATGCCGCCAGAAAAATCCGTCGAGATCTATGGCGCTATAAGAAAACTTGCAATAGCCCTTTTTAAAGTTGGCAGTACGTTACAAGAGAAGTTCTCGGAACAAGTGCTCAATGAATCATTAAGCATTGTTAATGAAACATCAAGGAAGCTTGAAGAAATATATGAAAAGTTGAGGTGTGAACAGCATGAGTGAAGACGTAATCAAAGCTGAAGGCTTAACTAAAATCTTTAACCATAACCTTGTGGCAGTTGATCACATCAACTTTAGTGTTAAACAAGGCGAAATTTTTGGTTTTTTAGGACCTAACGGTGCAGGCAAAACTACAACCATAAGCATGCTCATAACAGTCTTAAAGCCTACAGAAGGCAAAGCCTCAATATTGGGCTATGATATTGCCAAACAAAGCAATGATGTAAGACACAACATTGGCGTTGTGCCTCAAGAATATACGGCAGATGAGGATCTAACAGGTTACGAGAATATCTTATTATGCGCTGATCTCTATGGGATTTCCCGCGAAGTTTCTAAAAAACGTGCCAATGAACTTTTGGAATTAGTTGAGTTGACAGCTTTTAAAGACAAAAAAGTACAAACCTATTCAGGTGGCATGCGACGCAGGTTAGAACTTGCTTGTGGCTTGATTAATAGGCCTAAAGTCCTGTTTCTAGACGAACCGACGCTAGGCCTAGATGTCCAAACCAGAGCTGCCACATGGAATTACGTGCGAATGCTAAAGAAGGAATTTGGCATGACCTTATTTTTAACAACACATTATTTGGAGGAAGCTGATGCACTATGCGATCGTATTGCTATTATCGATCACGGCAGAATCATCGTAGTTGGTACTCCCGATGAGTTAAAAAATAGTTTAGGAGGCGACATAATCACGCTGGAAATAAAACAGGCCGTAGATATCACTGGACTGATTGCTTCCATTGATCATGTGAAAGAAGTAAAAAAAGAAAATAGCCTGTATATCGTTAAATCAGAGGATGGTGAAGTCACGGCGCCACTGATAATTGAAACGCTTCGAAAATCGGGTCATGTTGTGACTAGGCTTTCGCTGACAAAACCGACTTTGAACGAGGTTTACTTGCAATATACTGGTAGATCAATGCGTGATAACGCTGATGAGTCTCCTGATACGTTCTTTGCGCAAAGACATATCATGAGGAGGGCACGTAAATGAGTTCAAGCAATAATGTTTCCCAAAATAAGATTCACGGTTTATGGGCGTTAACTAACCGCGAGCTTAAGAAATGGTATAAGGCACCAGTTGTATTCGTGCTTACGCTGATTCAACCAGTAATTTGGCTAGGTTTACTTGGCAATGCCTTAAACATAGGCAGCTTGTTCAGTTCAAACCTAATCCAGATTCCACCTGAAATAGCTGCCCAATTTAGCCCAGCACAAATTGGGGCGTTAAGCAGTTTACTAAGCGGCTTACAGGATCAAATTATGCGTAGCACTTTTGGCACAACTAGCTACTTGAGCTTTATGGCAGTAGGCATGATCGCATTTACCGCTCTATTCACGACAATGTTTAGTGGCATGTCCGTCGTTTGGGATAGACGCCTAGGGTTCTTAAATAAAGTTTTAAGCACGCCTGTATCGAGAGGAGTAATAATTTTAGCCAAAGTATTTTCTGCTACTTTAAGGTCTATGTTCCAAGCTGCAGTAATCTTGTTAATCGCGATTCCTTTTGGTTTTACTTTTGGCGCCTCCTTTACACCGTTTAACATACTAGGCGTTTTTGCAATACTGTTCCTAATCTGCATTGGCCTTTCCTCAATGTTTATCGCAATTAACATCCGTTCCACAAGAATGGAAACTCCAATGGCAGTAACGAACTTGCTGAACCTACCGTTAACTTTTGCTAGTAGCGCCTTTTTCCCAATAGAACGAATGCCCGGCTGGCTACAGGTCGTAGCAAGGGTTAATCCGTTGTCTTACACCATCGATTGTATGCGGCAGCTTTTGATCTTTGATACCGTTGACTATTCGCTGTTGCTATTAGATTTTGCTTACGTTGGCATGTTCGCCCTAGTGTTGACAGTAATAGGAGTTGTCCTTTCGTGGCGCTTCTTAAATAAATAAACTGTTCCTTAAGTTTTCAAATGTGGAATTCTTTAATCAAGCGCAACTTTTGTTTCAATGCTAGTTGCTAATATTACATAATAAACATTATAGTGGCGCCGTTAATTGAGCACTTATATATAAAAAATAGGTGCTATCAAAGCTGAGTTGTGGACTACTGAGGTGCCCTCATTAAATTGTTGTGCCTTATCCCGTGCCAAGTCTGGTGATTTTTTTGCTTTGCGCCAAGTTTGGCTTTTATCATGGTAAGTCCGCAGAAGCTTTAAGGTACAGTAGCATATTTTCCAACAGAGGTTATGGATATTGAAGCGTCTTTACCCTAGTCAACCAGTTGTTGGTGTTGGTGCTGTAATTCTTAGCGAAGGTAAAATATTGCTTGAAAAGCGCAAAAATGATCCAGGAAGAGGAAAATGGAGTATTCCGGGTGGTTTGGTGGAGCTTGGGGAAAGTCTTGAGCAAGCGGTAGTTCGCGAAGTTGCAGAGGAATCTTGTTTGGATGTTTACGACCCGTTGCTCATTGACGTTGTTTCAGATGTGAGTTTAGACAATAATGGCAGGGTTAAATACCATTTTGTAATAATTAATTACGCTGTAAAAACGTGGCATGGTGAACCCAAGGCTGCAAGCGACGCTGCTGACTTAAAATGGGTGCAGTTAAATGAAGTAGAGGACTTTGATTTAACGCGTTCCTTCCGAGTTTTCTTTAAGCGGAACAGGCAAAAATTAGAGCAACTTTAGTTTGTATCTTTGAAAAATAACCGTGTTTCACCCATTGTTTTAAGATCCAATGTTCTAACCCGCGCGACCATCGGAAAGTCGCGAACAACGCGACCCAGTGTTAGGCAGTGGTGTGGTGGCAGATCCCGTGCTATGCTGCGAACTGTTTCCGCGTCTACACGTGCAGCCCTACTAACTACGTCCAAATCATGCTCGTTTGTGAAGTTGAATAAGAAGATGTTGTCTGCCTGTCTGTAGATGCTTTCACGTATTGTATCGGGCTGGTTGGTTATGAAAGTTGTGAAAATCCCAAAATGCCGCATGCGCGTAACTATGTCATCCCAATATGTTTCACGTAGATACAGATGTGCTTCTTCAGCGAATAGAAAAACTGCCTTTAGTTTCCAGTTTGCTAGTAACTCTATGAGTTTGCCGAGTACATACTCAACAACTATTTGTCGGTCGATGGTAGATGTGTTACGTAGGTTTATAACTAATGCACCTCCGTTCTCCCTAGCTTTTGCTATGCACTCGTCAAGCAAAGCAGCGTCTGCGGTGTCGTCGGTAAAGAAGCCTGAGTTGACTAAAGCGTGAAAACGTGATGCCAGCGCATCTCGAACATGCTGGTTGCAGTTTAGATTACGTATTGCCTCTCCAAGTTCATGTAAGTTGAGTGCACCTTTGTCTTTTAGCATTTTCCAGATTCTTCTGAACTCTCGGGCTGATGTACCTGGCAAATGTAAGGCGTGGATAAGAATTCCCATAATAACATTTAGGTGTAGTTCGCTGATGGCAACTTTAAAGTTCTGTGCAGGTGTTAATGTGTGGATTTTATCATAATACATGTTTCTTTTTCCATCGGAACTAATTCCTAGACTGGCGTACTCGCCGTTAAGATCAAACACAACAACTGTCGCTTTGTAGCCAACCAAGTTTACCATTAAAAGTTTTGAAAGATGAGATTTACCTGTTTCCTTTTTACCTGTAATTATACTTAAGCGGCCGTCTAAAGCTGAAGCATCTATTGTCAGTAATGCTGAATCTTTTGTTCCACCTATTATTATGGGCCTTTTCCCTTCAATATTTGCTAATTTCAGTAGTGTTGGTATAGGCAGCTTTTTTACAAGTGATTGTGAACGCGAAGGCAGCCAAGAACTGCTTGGACTTAACGTGTTGTTCTCAAGTGTAGCGCGGATTTTGCAGATGAGTAAGCTTGCATCCTGAATGTATGTAATATGTGGCGCGATTTCTAAGGGATCGATGTCTTCGCCTTGGATTGGCTCTCCTCCATCTGGTAGGGTTCTCAGTAACTCTTCTAATACTCCTGGGATGCAAGCAAATTGTACGTCGATTACCTGCGCTATCATCGCTTTTCCAGCTTCAGTATCTTCAATCAGTAAATAATCGCCTTTTTCCGCGTTGTCATGTGGAAAACTTAAGATTTGAAGGACATTGCCTTCTTTTTTGTAAAGTTTCATGCTAATCCTTCTCCTTTGCCGAACGGGCCAAATAGTAGCCTATGCATATCAGGGCGGTTAATTATGCGTATGCCGTGTTTGTGAGTTACAAAGTGCTGCATGGCGAGCACTTCATTTGCTGTGAAAGTGCATAAAATGTGGGCTAGACGAAGAGTTTCAGGATAATTCTGCGTGTATATATCGTTGCCTATTAGTTTTTCAACTGCTAACGTTTGTTGTTGCCTTGGGATTTCTCGGTCTATGTCCAGTCTGAACGCGATTTTTGCCCTGTTTAATCGTGCTACGTAAATGTCACCCAACATCACTGTTGGTGGTTTAAATTGCAATTCCGTGGTTTCCAGCAAATATGGTGGTTCATGTTCAGGCATGATGTCTGTTATTAGAAAACCGTTGATTCGCAGATTGGTCATTTTGGAAAAGGCGAGAACTGTGTTTCTGTTTTTTCTTGCTGTGCTCAAAATTTCTCGGAGGCGCTGCGCTGGTGTATCGTGGATTCCTGATGTTAGTGAACCATCAAACAGGATTAAACTGTTTGAGGTGGATTTTGCAGTCATTGCTTGGAGCCATCTCTCTAGCAGGTTGGCTAGTCGTGTAGGCATCTGCATGAGAGGTGGGGCTGTTTGAGAATTGCTTGGGTAACTTGTGTGAAAGTATGTTGCTTCTATTGTATTGTACACTTCTTTTTTGTTGTCTTCTGTTATGTGAAAAATGAATGGCCCTATTCTTGTGTAGTGGTATCTGTGGTTTTGTTTCCATGTGGTGGCGCCACGTATGGCGATTATTATTCCTTTTGTTGTTTCTCCGATTTTTATTGTGGACGTGTCTACAGCTGCGATTGTTGTTTCTTGGTATGCCGGTTTAAGCATAATGGGTGTTTGTTTGAGTTGAAGGTTGGGTGTTGGTGGTTCTATATTTATGGTTTGTTGGAATGGTGCCTGTTGTAGTTGGATTGATTGGTTTTGTACTTGCCTCAGCGATTGGACACTTAATTCCATGAGGCGTTGTGGAAGTGTTGTGTCTGTACTTGGTTGTGGAAAGTTATATTTGGGAGTTGTTGTTATTGTATATTGTTCAATCACTAAATTCACCAATATTCAATAAAGTCATCGTGAGTATTTAAGTGTTGTGCATGTGCATCTTGCACAATACAATAAACAATGGGTGAAAATTTGCCAGAAGCAGAGCAAAAACCGCCAATACGAGTAAAAATGAAAATTGGCGACATAGAATTCGAAATAGAATCACAAGAAGACCAACTACAGACAGCAGTAAACCGTATACTCGCCTCGGTCACTGAACACTTGAAAGAAACAAGACTACAGGAGAAGGTTACAGTAACCCCAAGAGCTGAAACATGCAAAGGCATAATTCAAAAACTCTGGGAAGAAAACTGGTTTAATACCCCACATAGCTTGGATGAAGTACATTCTGAACTTGCAAGACGTGGATTTCATTATGATCGCACAGCAGTAGCACATGCTCTAGTAGACTTAGTCAAAGAAAATGTGCTGACGAGAATTGGCAGACCGCGACGATACCAGTATGCACAAAAAAAGCCCCCCTTATCTTAATGAATTGTCGTTGCAGGCATCTTTTGATTTGTTTACTAAAAGTTTGATAATACTATTTTGTTAACAAAGTACTGGTTTAGAAGCGAAACTTACGACTTTTAGTGTTAACGTTCTGATTTAATTCTCTCGCCAATTCTTCCAATAATATACGTTGTCGCGGAGTAAGTTTTTCTGGAACAGAAATGCCCACCCGCACTAATAAATCACCTTTACCGTAGCCGCCAAAGTGCGGCATTCCCTTCCCTTTTAACCTAATAACCTCTCCTGGTTGCGTTCCTGGATGAATCTTGACAGTAGCAGGCCCTTCCAACGTGGGTACTGTCACCTCAGCACCTAATGCTGCTTGCGGATAACCTATCTGAAGATCATAAAGTAGGTCGTCCCCATCCCTGGTGAAAACCTTGCTTGGTCGAATGTGAACAACTACGTATAAATCACCAGGTTGCCCGCCGTTCTGAGGCATTTCGCCTTCTCCTCTAAGCCGCAACTGGTAGCCCTCGTCTATGCCCACTGGAATCTTGATGCTTATCTTTCGGTGCTTCTTAGTTAATCCCGTACCACGACAATTTCTGCAAGGTGAATCTATTATTGCCCCGGTTCCTTTACAGTTGGCGCAAGGAACTACCTGAACATACATAGCAAAGCTACTTTTGCGCATATGTTGCACTTTGCCAGAACCATTGCACCGAGGACATGTGCGTGGTGAGGTGCCAGGGCTCGCGCCAGATCCGCCGCACACATCACATTTTTCGGTTCTGGGAATACTAATTTCTTTTTCTGTGCCCTTAGCTGCCTCTTCAAGTGTAATTTCAAGATCGTACGCAATATCTGAACCACGGTTAATACGCTGGCTGAAGTTCGCTCCGAAGCCGCCGCCGAAAATTTGGTCAAAAATATCTGCGAATCCGAAACCTAAATCGCGAAATATGCTGCTGAAGTCGGTTCCACGGAATATGTCTTCTCTTGTGTAACGTTGATCAAAGCCTGCGTGTCCAAGCAAGTCGTATTGTTGCCTTTTTTCATCATCAGACAAAACCGCGTAAGCTTCACTGATTTCTTTAAATTTTTCTTCTGCATCTGGTGACTTGTTTCTGTCTGGATGGTATTGTAAAGCGAGTTTTCTATAAGCATCTTTTATTTGTTCTTTAGTTGCATTTCGCGGGACACCTAGTATCTCATAGTAATCTCGTTTTTCAGCCATGTGCCTAACCGTTAGATTCGAAATGCGTCTACTTGGACAAAACTGTTTCGGCGCTTACTTCACTTTGTAATCGTCTGAATCAACAACTTTTTTATCTGTGTTCTTTTGAGTGCCTGCCGCCTCTTGGCCTGGCTGACTCTTTTGCTTTGCGTATTCAGCAGCCGCTTGCTGATAAATAACTGTGCCCACTTCCTGCAGAACTTTTTGCAATTCCTCTGATTTTGCCTTTATTTTTCCAATCTCGTTGCTTGCCAATGCATCCTTCAACGCAGTAACCGCCGTGTCTATCTTAGCTGTCTGCTCTTGCGATAGTTTATCTGCAAGATCCTTCTTGGTTTTTTCTGCAGTATAAACAAGACTATCCGCGTTGTTTCTTATTTCTGCCTCTTCGCGTTTCTTCCTATCCTGCTCAGCAAATTGTTCCGCCTCTTTAATTAAACGTTCTTTTTCTTCTTTTGAGAGTTTTGTAGAAGCCGTAATGGTTATTTTTGCTTGTTTTCCAGTGCCTAAATCTTTAGCTGTTACATTTAAGATTCCGTTTGCGTCTATGTCAAAAGTAACTTCTATTTGTGGGACCCCTCTTGGTGCTGGTGGAATATCAACTAAATTAAACATGCCTAATGAAACGTTATCTGCAGCCATTGCTCTTTCACCTTGCAGTACGTGGATTGTGACTGCTGTTTGAAAGTCTGCTGCTGTGGTGAACACTTGGCTGCGCTTTGTGGGAATAGTCGTGTTCTTCTCAATTATCTTTGTAAACACGCCACCAAGGGTTTCTACGCCCAGCGAAAGCGGTGTAACATCGAGTAGGAGTAAATCTGTTACTTCACCTGTTATAACTGCGCCCTGAATAGCTGCGCCTACGGCGACGCATTCCATGGGATCCACACCGCGTTCTACTGGTTTGCCCATTATTTGCTCAACAAATCGTTGGACAAGGGGCATTCTTGTCATGCCGCCGATGAGGATTATTTTATCTATTTCTTTTGGCGTCAGTTTGGCGTCTTCTAGAGCTTTCATGATGGTTTTGCCAGTTTTTTCGACTACTGGTTGTGCTAGTGCTTCTATTTTTGCGCGGGTAAGTGTCATGTGTAGGTGTTTTGGTCCTGTGTTGTCTGCGGTTATGAATGGTAGGTCAATGTCTGTGCTCATTAATGTGGATAGTTCAATTTTGGCTTTTTCTGCTGCTTCTTTTAGGCGTGTCATGGCCATTCTGTCGCTGGAGAGATCAATTCCTGTTTGTCTTTTGAATTCATCTATAACGTGGTCCATTATGGCTTTGTCTACGTCTGTTCCGCCTATTTGTGTGTCGCCGCTGGTGGACAGTACCTGAAAAACGCCTTTGCCGAAATCCATGACGGTCACGTCATGTGTTCCGCCGCCGAAGCTAAAGACTAGAATTTTCATTTCTTTTTCCAGTTTGTCTACACCGTATGCGAGGCAAGCTGCGGTGGGTTCGTTTATTATGCGCATGACTTCAAAGCCTGCGATTTCGCCTGCATCTTTAGTGGCTTGTCGCTGGTTGTCGTCGAAGTGTGCTGGAACTGTTATAACAGCTTTGCGTATTGGTGTTCCGAGGTAGGTTTCTGCGTCTTTTTTGATTTTTTGTAGAATAAAAGCGGAAATTTGTTGGGGCGTGTACTCTTTGCCGAAGATATTTACTTTGTAGTTTGTGCCCATTTTGCGTTTTATTTCGAAGATTGTTCCTTCAGGATTAGCAGTAGCTTGCCGTTTTGCCGGTTCGCCTACAAGTAGTTGGCCGTCTTTTGTGAAGGCAACTACTGAAGGGAACATTTTTCCAGCCATTGTGGGTCCTTCAGCGCTTGGGATTACCGTTGCGCGTCCACCTTCAAATATGGCTGCGGCAGAGTTTGTTGTTCCTAAGTCAATACCTAATACTTTTTCAGATGATTTAACGTTACTCATATTTATCACTGCTCCCCTTGTGACTTTGAAGTATTAACTTTGACTCTAACAATGCTAGGTCTAATCACCTTATTTTTCATGATATAACCTTTTCGCACCTCTTCAGCCACAACGCATCCATCAACTTCGCTACTTTCGATAGTGCCTATCGCATTGTGGCGTGTAGGATCAAATGCCTTACCTACACAATCTATTTGAGAAACGCCTTCGCACTCGAGAATTTTTTTAAGTTTTTTAAGTGTCATTTGTACACCTTCAATTAGCGCCTTTGCAGAGTCACTTTTTTGTGCTGTTTTAAGCGCTAACTCTAACTCATCCACCACATTTAAGAGCTCTATAATTAAGCGCTCTGTTGAGTATTCTTTTATTTCGGCAATTTGTCGTTCTGTTCTTTTTTTCAGGTTTTCAAAATCTGCTTGTAAATATTTTAGTCGTGTTAAGTATTCTTCTGAACGCTTTTTTTCTGCTTCTAATTGCTGTTCAAGATCTGGTTTCTGCTTTTCGGGTTCTGTGCTCATTTGTTTGTCACACTCTCCTTGTTGATTATCGGTGTTTTACATTGAGAATAAAATATATGTTTCGTCGTTCGAAAATAGGTTACATGTCTAAAAACATTGTAGCGCGATTTATGTTTTTTGTCTATGAACTAATTATTTTGTGTCGTATTGCTTAAATAAGGAAGAATGCTGTTAATGCTGTGGTTGTGCCACCTTATAAGCGACGACCTTTAAGGCTATTTTTCTGTTCCTGCAAGCTTTTGCAGCGTATAGTATGCAGTGCGTGGTGCTTCTTTGCTGAGCAAACCAAAACTTTTTCCTTGATCATCAATATTATCCAGTAGCGAATACCAGAACAAACGTTCCACTTTTCCACTAAAATGTTTGGTAGCGCTGCACATGTATTGTACTTGTCCTTCTTCTCCTGCCTCTTCTAGAGGACAGCCGGTTTCGGTTAACCAAAACTCGTGGGTTGGAAATAGGCCGCGATAATAAGCGAGAGACTCATCGTATTTTTCCCAGAGCCATGATCCGATATTTGATCCCCAAGGATAAGCGTGCACAGAGATAACGTCGCCATATTTCCCGACGTTTAGAGCAGATAGTTGACGACTAAACTCTTTGTCTAATAAAAGATTTTCATCGCCGCCTGACCACAGGTTTAGGCCGCCTAAAAGCACAATTTTTGCCGTAGGATCATACTGGCGTATAATTGGTGAGGCTATCTGCACCATCTTTAGGTAACAAACAACTATTTCAGTCAAGTTTTCTTTTACATTGAGGTTTAGTAATGGATAGGCTGGTGTGGCTGGTTCATTCCAAATCTCCCATGCATCAACATAATCGGCGTATCGAGAAACATAATGTGTTACATTGTTTTGCCAGTCATCAAGCGTAAAAACCGTGTTCTTGTTGAACATCCAGCTATCAAGTATTCCGAGAACTTTAAGGTTATATGCCCTAGCATTCTGCACAGCGTTTTCGAAGTTTTCAGAAACGTCTATTCTAATCCATGATGCACCTGTTTCATTAACCAATCGCGCATCATCCATTGTGAGAGCATGCACACAGATTCCAAACCAACTGCCATCAACATCGTTCTGTTTAAGCAGGGTTTTGTCCGCAAATAAAAACGCTCCAATAGCAGTAGCCACTAGAATCAACAGGGTTAACTGCTGACTTTTCATAATGTTATCCACCTCATTATTTTTTATTCACAATAGACCCTATAGTGAGTTCATTTACCACATTTGATACTGCGGTTATTGCTTTTGAAATATGCTCTTTTTCGACGCCTCTGTGGGTTACCATGCGAATCTTGTGTTTGTCATTCGCCAGTGCAAGAACACCTTGTTGCTTAAGTTTTTCAAGAAACAGCTCGGCAGAAACATGCAAATCGCTTATGTCAGCAATTACGATGTTTGTTTGCACACGTCTCATGTCAACTTTTACACAGTCAATTTTTGCAAGTCCTTCCGCAAGATGCTTCGCGTTTTTGTGATCTCCTTCTAACCTGTCAATCATTTTTTCTAGTGCGATTACGCCTGGAGCAGCAATTATGCCTGCTTGTCTCATACCTCCCCCTAAAAGTTTACGTATTTTTCGTGCTTTCTCAATGAATTCTCGAGATCCCGCTATCACGGAGCCTACTGGGCAGCTTAAACCTTTAGAAAGACAAAACATCAAGTTATCCACATGACGCGTTAGGTTCTTCACATCTGTTTTTAATGCTACCGCAGCGTTAAAGATACGGGCGCCATCCATGTAAAGTTTTAGTCCATGTGCACGTGCAATTTCACTTAACGCTTGGAGTTGTTTGGGTGTTATTACTGTTCCACCGTGTCTATTATGTGTGTTTTCCACGCAGATTAGTTTAGGTTCTGGAAAATGGATATTTCTTGGTCTTATAGCGTTTTTAACGTCTTCTGGGCTTAATGCTCCAAATTCGCTTTTAAGTGGCCAAGGCAGTAAACCTGCTATGGCAGAAATACCGCCTACTTCGTACCAGTAAATATGTGACTCTTGTTCAAGTATTATAAGCTCGCCATGTTTTGTGTTACTCATTAACGAGACTAGATTCGCTTGAGTGCCACTTGTAACAAGTAGCGCTGCCTCTTTGCCTGTGCGGCTAGCTGCCATTTCCTCAAGCCTATTTACTGTTGGATCTTCTCTAAATACATCATCGCCCAACTGTGCGTGTTTTATGGCCTCGAGCATTTCTTCTGTAGGCAAGGTGACTGTGTCGCTTCTTAAATCAATAATTTCATGTTTCTCCATTATACGTAGCTACCTCATGGGTGTTTATTTTTAGAGGCGATTAATTTTTTATACTTTACAAGGAAGTGTGTTTGTGGGTCACTCTTATTGATTTTGATGCAAGTATTTTTGTCGTTTAAACTATTTTTCCTATGATTGTGATTGGTTTGTGTACTGTAGCCCTTAAATCTTCAAGTTTATCTGGGTTTACGGTTATGAGTGCCACTGTTGCAGGCCCAGCGGACTTGTTTAAATCCAGCGGTATTGATCCTTCGAGTTTTATTTGGCGTCTAATACCATGTGCTATTACTGTAGCTTCATGTGCGATTCCATGTGTGCCGACTGTCGCTATGTCATGGACATATTTTTTCTGGGTCAGTGCAATTATTGTTTTGAGGTCGGCGATTTCACCCTTTACTTCGGCAGCGATTACTTCATCTCCAACTTTGGGGTTACCAATTGCCAGTATTAAGTCGCCAGGTCTTGTTTTTCCTAACCGCAGTTCATTCTCGTTTGCAAAGCCTATAACTGTGACTCCGGCGCCTGTCTGAACTGTTTCAAAGTTGTCTTCGGTGTTTTCCATAATAACCTGATTGGGTTCCAGTCCAAGTAGCATTGTTTCACTTCGTATCCCCTCTAGGATTTCACGCCCTGTTGGCTCTTTTTCTACGCCCAGTGTAACAGATATTAGGATTGGAAAAGCGCCGACTGCTGCAACATCCATGAGTGCCACTCTAGCTAGAAACTTGCCCAAAATGCGCCCTTTAACTTTAACACGGTCCATTGGTTTTGATCCCACGCCGCCAGATGATGTTGAGCCTACAATGATGGCATGCCCTGTAGGTGTTTTTAATATGGTTACATCTCCTTTTCTGGCGTATGAAATCTGAGCAGGGTGAATCTGGAAAACTATTGGCCGTAATAATGTTCCAACGTTTTCTACAATATGTAGGTAAATTGTAAGTGCTTGGCGGATGATTTCAGAACGGTTGAGCTCATGTTTACATGCTAATTTGTCTATGTCTGTGACTATTTTGTTTGATAAGCGTACATTTATAACTTTCATTTTACGTCACACACTACGGATGTAATACAAGACATAAAACTTTTATTGTTTACCAGACTTGCTCCCCATAAAAAGGTGAAAAATAAATGACCGCGAAAAACGTTTTACAAATACCAAAAACTTCCCCTGCAAAACGCACTGCAAGTATTGCAGTCTTTACAGCGCTTAGTGTGGTAGGTTCGTTTATACATCCGCCGAGTCCTATTCAAACAGTGGCTTTCGATTCGTGTCCTGGCTTTTTTTCCGCTCTTTACTTCGGTGTATTTGAAGGTTTTTTGGTTAGTGGGCTCGGGCATATCGTAACGGCAGTAATAAATGGATTTCCGCTCGGAATTCTTCACATTCCAATCGCTCTCGGGATGGCGTTAGCAGGTGCTGCTATCGGCGTTGTAAACAGGATCAGTAGAAAATGGGGTTTTATGCCCGCGTTAATCATAGGTGTATTGATCAATACAGCTTTGTTCGTGGTTGCCGCGCCAGATCCACCTATTGGGATTGGTTGGGCAGCAGCGTTGTCGTTTGCGCCATTCTTGTTGATAGCCGCTATATTAAACGCAGTTGTTGCAGGCGTGGCGTATGTTTTAATAAGAGGGCGCCAACGCGTTTGACAATTTTTCCTTCTCCCATTCCAACGCGTAGAGATATTCTACTTTTTGAAATTGGATATGGAAAAGTAATTGTTGTTGGTTGTGATTCAGCAGGCGGAATCGGACCAAAACCCTTAGACAAAGTAAAAACTGATGGATATACAGTGGGAAAGTTTGCAGCAAGAGTGGCATTAATGGAAGTACTGTCTACAGGCGCAAAACCTTTCTGTGCAGTAGGTACTATAGGCGTAGAACCTGAACCCACAGGAAATGCAATTTTAAACGGAATAAAAAGTGAGGTTACAAAAGCTGGTTTAAACCCGCAAACATCAGTTACATGCAGTTTAGAGAAAAACTTCCAAGTTGAACAAACAGGAATGGGTGTCACAGTAATCGGTGCTGTAGACAAAATTTTACTCAAAATCGGCGTCTCAAAGCCAAACGACGTTGTTATGGCGATAGGCAAGCCCTGTTTTGGAGAAGAAGTAATTTCAGCCGAAAACAAAGGGCAAATAGCGAATCTCCTTGACGTTTCACGTTCACTACGGCTTAACTTTATTCACGAGGTGTTGCCAGTTGGATCAAAAGGAGTATTATACGAGGCAAACGTGCTAGCAGAGAGCTCAAAACTTAAATTTAAACCAATAAGAAATCCGAAAATAGACTTACAAAAATCTGCAGGTCCAGCTACCGTGCTTTTAGCCAGTTTGCCCGCCTCGAGAGTAGCTGACTTTCAGCATAGAATAAAAAAACCAATAAACATTGTAGGCCAACTAGTTTTGTGTTAATTCTACCGCCAAGGTAGGTACAGAAGTCTTCTCATATCTACTAAACGAAGCGAAATGCAGTTACGCAAATTCCTTATCCAAAAATTTTTCAAGCCATATCGTAATTAAAATTTTAATACTTAAACAAAGAAGGATACGTAATCGATGAAGCGCCAACTACTATTAGCCCTCTTCGTGTCCTTACTCTGTTGTATAGTGGCAGTTGCTGTGTTAATTTACCCTGCCCTTAATCCTCCCAATCAACCAAAAATACTCGACAGCGCTATTACAAAAGCAATTAACTACATCAAAGACACACGCGAACCCTACGCGCTCTTATGGCTCGATGCCATGTACAGACGCTTCCAAATCGCCGAATTCGCTGATGCGATTCAAAAATATGATGAGGAAATCACCAACCGGCCAAGTGAAGCCTCAATCCTACGCGTGTTCCGCCGCATCGCTGACCACAACAACCAGCTACATCAAGGCGACTTACAAGCAGTCACCTTTGACACGGACCGCGTAACCGTGCCAGCGCTTTACTGCGACCGCTTTGGACTGCCTGACGACTACGCTGCAACACTTGAGAGAGAAGCAAACCGCGGCGGATACTACTTAACCCATGTACTACTAGCATTAATTTGGATCGAAGAAAACGGGTGTGAACCACCAGTACCCAACGAATTCATACAAAACATATATCAATCCACTGCCGCACTAATCGGAGTAGACCCTGTTGTTGAAGACCTCGAGCTTGAAGCAGCCGCATTTCTCTATTTAGCAGGACGAGGCGATCTCGTTAGTAACGCTTTTATCGATCGCGTAATTGAAGCTCAAAACGATGACGGAGGCTGGACACGATTCCATGAAACACCAGGAAATTCAGACTGGCACGCCACAGTCCTCGGTCTCTTTATACTACTACACGTAAAGTACCCCGCAAACTCTTATCCGCCAATGCTGAACCCTGCACCAGTTTAAAACAACGAAGCATCTGTTCAGCCAGTGCAAATCAACAAAAACTACAATCTCACACAAGCAAATATACAAAACAAATTAATAGACCGCTCGGAATTAGAGAGATCCAAAGAGCTCTGAACTTGAGCAGTCCATCCCAAGCTCAATATCATCTTAATAAACTTGAGGAAGCTGGTCTGCTAAAAAGGGAAATAGGCAATTACGTAATAAACAAGGTTCTCTTGGAAAACTGTGTAAGGATCAGCCGGTTTCTCATTCCAAGGTACCTCTTTTACTCCGTATTCGCCATCGCAATTTTACTAATTGAGGTCGTCCTTCTCAGGCCAGTTGTTCTCAACCGCGAATATTTCTTATTTGTTGCTGCAACGTTAATATTTGTTTTAATTTTCTGCTATGAAACCGTGAGAGTTTGGCTAAAAGGCAGCCTATAGCAACTTCCCTTCTTAAATTGACTGCTCCTAAAGTCTGATGTGCCTTCGAGCTAGTCATAAAGGTGTCCTAATCTTTAGGACAGGTGTCCTAAAACGTAGAAATAAATAAATCATTTGGAATATTGTAGGCAAGAGAGTAAGTTCCATATGAAAAGGGAGTGAAAACATATGGATAAGACTACTATCGTAAGAAGTTGCTCATTGCTATTTCTGCTTTTGCTTGTCGTTTCGTTGCCGTCAATTGTGCAGGGATATCATGTAGGCGTAACATGGGGCTCTACTTATCACAACACGGCATGGGATCCAGATCCGTATTGGTGGTCAACCTATTAACAACCAGCACAGAGTTATACCGCTTCTTACATTACGAATCTCATCTGGTCAGGTCAGGCTGGATCTAACTGGGTTGGCAACAATTTCTATGGTAGTAGCACAACTGCTTCTTATGTGTATCAATGTTCTGATCTTGTTCGAGGCAATCCTAGCTACGATTTTTTGGCGACTTTTCATGTCGGGGATATGTATCCAAAATTGGTGGATGGCTATGCTTGGGAGATTGTAGGCTGGTATTGGGATGAGGAGTATCAAATGTGGTGGCCAATATATGAATATGTTTATGTAGGTACAACACGGCATTATGCTTACTACGGCTCTCAAGGAGCATCCAATGGAATCGAAGACTTGTATCTCTACTCGCACACTGGTGCAAAACACCGCTTCACATTTATTTACACTTGTGCTAACGGAGGCTTAATCGACATTAACGGTGATGGATATTACGACTTTTATGGTTTCGTGGACACGCAAAATGGCACAGGGATAGTGGGAATGCCTTTCGCTTGGACGCAGAGAACTGACTTAAGCTGGAATGGCTACGCCAGTCCTGACTATAGCGGTTATGCCTATATAGGGTTTGAGAACATTTCAAAGTGGATGTGCGATAATTCAGAATTTGTTTACTACAATTATGGTGACTTTGTCAGACATTTCTACTATTATGCCTTAGTTAGTCACTACCAAATAAACACGGCTCTTAATTGGGCAATGCTCGATATGACTTTTGGGGCACAAAATTTTGGTGCTTCCGCGCTTTACAATGGATACAATGCATATGCCTTCGGTCAGACATGGAGGAGCCGTATGCGAGTCTTCGGCGACGGAAGCATGATACTACCTTGGTAAAGGAGTGAACGAAAATGAGCACCTCTAAGAAAAAGCTTTGTGTGGCTTTGGCTCTTGCAGTGGTCTTGACCGTTTCGTTGGCACAGATGCCTAAAGCCTATTCGGCGGAGTTGACTGTTCAAGAGAAGGCCATCTCGGCTATAAAAGATGTAGTCGGGCTTGATATGACAAAGTACAGTGTTGAATTATCCAGTTACTTCTCGGATCGTCCTGATGATTATGGCGGACTTCTTCGGGAAAATATTATGTATACCTTGGAATCAGGGAGAAGCAAAATGGAGTTTAGTTTCAGATTCGTGAATGGGATTCTGTGGTTTGTTGATATAAATCCTTATAACAGCTCATTGCTTTCAGCATATTACGCTAAGCAACTGCCCATTAGCATCCTCGATGCGACAAAAGTAATTCTTCAAAGGCTCCAAACGTATTCAGGTGCTTCATATATTCAACCAATGCGCAACTCGATGGATGCGGTTACTGACATAAACTCTGTAAACGCAACAATAGGAAACTTGAAACGTTTGGTAACTGTTAACACAAACGTCGTCTCTCATAACACCACATCCACGTCCATATCCATCTACTTTATGTACACCATTAACGGTGCTGATTCTCCTAAAAGTGTGAATGTTCACTTCAGAGATGGGGCGTTGACAGGATTTGGTGATGGTTGGGGTCTTTTCAAGATAGGTAGCGAGAGCATAAAAATTTCACGGGAAGAAGCCATAAGCATCGCACGGGAGCAAGCAAATAATGCAACGACAGCAACGCTTAACTTTGGAAATCGTCCATTACGAGCGGATTTGCACATGTTTCCCAGAGAGCCTTTTACGCTGTATCCTTTTTGGTTTGTTGAACTGCCGCTTGACTACCCTAACTCTACGATTACGGGGTGGCAAGTCGGCATTTGGGCAGACACGGGAAAAATAGCGTATAGCCACCCAACAGGCATTCTGGGTAACTCTCCCAACGCTGAGAACCCCTTAACCGTTCCAATTCCAACAGCGCCCCCAACTTCGCCTGACACGAAACCCGAATCAGAAAACAACGAAAATTCACCACTGAACACTTATCTTATAGCCGTGACAGTCTCGATTATAACCGTAGTTGCCATAGCCACAATAGTATTAAAGAAGCGAACTAAATAATATCCCTATTTTTTCTTTTCCAATACTATTGGAAAAATAATCGAAGAACTGGGCTTCTACGATTTGACTTGAAAATTTTGTGGCTTTTGATTTATAGGCAGACAAAAAGAAAGAGTATGAATTCAATTGCTTGTCATCAGAACATTATTACGAAGTCTGCATTGTGTGGTATGATAATACTTGGGGTGTGTACCTTCTTGACTTTAGCACAGGCTATTGGGACAAAATTTATGATAACCAAAACAGCGTAGATAATCACGGTGATGAGTGGAATATCTATCTTAAACTGAACAAAGACATCGTTGTGCTCAGGATCCCAACGCCAATAAACATCCTTCACACCCCACTTGGCGAATAAGCCGTCAATCTCGCTCTTAGTGTAAAGAGCCTTCAACCGCGTAGTCTTATACGGAAGATTAGGGTCATCACTATAAACCTTCAAAATCTCATCTCCCCAAAAAACTCCGATAAACTAATGAATCAAAAAAGGGAGGGAGAAACAGGATAAATTCGTGCCGTGTGTGGCGGGCCCGACGGGAATTGAACCCGTGACCCCCGGATTAAAAGTCCGGTGCTCTAGCCTTACTGAGCTACGGGCCCCACCCAAACGTAATAAGCGTTCATAGGGAAAACAAGAAGAGGTTTTTTAGTATTTCGATTCCCCATGCCGATTCACCCATAAAAAACAGCAAATCCCAGTATAAATAAGGAACCTAAAACATCACACACAAACTGCAATTACCCAAAAACGCAATTTTTAAATAACATTAATACGTTACTATAGAATTGAGGGAAAGAGTCACACATAGGTAATCCAAAGCCTCAAAAAACCCACAACAAGCACATTGCTGGAAGAGGCTAACTCCAACCAGACTCACACTCACGGGAAATTCATTGAGCACAATGCTCACAACGGCTTTCTAATCCAACAATCCCAAACAAAGACTCTTTCCCTCAACCGTTTTTTTAAACCGAGCGTCAATCTCAAAACCAATATAAACAAACTAAGTATCCTCTTCATTGCGGTGAATTCTTTAAATTCAAAAGTCTCCGCAAGAGCCTCGCAAAGCGCGGGGTGTGGGATTTGAACCCACGCGGCCTTTTGGGCCACAGACTTAGCAGGCCTGCCCCCTACCAGGCTAGGGCAACCCCGCCTTGTTTCCGCTAAATTCGATCATTTTTGTGTTGGGGTTTTTTGGTTGTGTATTGTTTTGTTGTGGGGGTTTTTATTTTTTTGTGTTGTATTTTTGGTTTGGGTTGTATGTTTTTATTTTTGTGTGCGCTTGCTTTTATGCTGGTGTTCGGTTTGGGTGGGCGTGTGTTGCGTGTTTCGAAGATTCGTGATGGTACTGTTATTGACCATATTGATGGCGGTTATGGTTTGGATGTTGTGAAGATTTTGGGGATTACTGGGCGTGAGGGCCGCGTGTTGACTATTGCTGTTAATGTGCCTAGTAAGCGTTTTGGGGTAAAGGATGTAGTGAAGGTTGAGGGTCGTGCTTTGAACGCGCGTGAAGTTAATCGTATTGCGTTGGTGGCACCGCATGCTACGATTAATATTGTTCGTGACTTCTGTGTGGTAGAGAAATTGGAGGTAAAGTTACCGCGCGTAATTGAGGGTTTAGTTAAGTGCGTGAATCCCGTTTGTGTGAGCAATAGCGGTGAGCCTGTTGTTGCACGGTTTTATGTTGAGTGCGAGGAGCCTTTGCTGTTGAAGTGTCATTATTGTGGTGGTTTGTTGGAAAAGGCTGATGTTTTGCGCCAGCTTTAGGCTTTTTGTAGTTTTGTCTCTGCTAGTTGGAATAGGTTTTTGAAGTAGGTTTTATTGAGTTTTTTGCCTTTGCCGATGCTGGGGCACTCGGTCGTGTACAGAAATTGATGTTTTTTATTTTTGTTTATTTTTAGTTCGAATGGGTAGAATCTGCAGATAAGTGGTCTTATGGCGTAAATTCCGCAGTTGTTGTTGGTTGCTAGGAAGTTGCATTTTCCGTTGCCGTCTTTTTTTATCTCGTATGTGTATGGTGTTTTGTCTGTAGTTTTTTCTGCAAATTTGGCAATAGGTTGCTTGGTGTACGTGGCTATTTCTTCCGCTTCATGCGTTAAGAGGAGAATGTGGCGAGTTTTTTCTTTTGTATCTCCGCAGCATAATCCACATTTCGTGCATTCGAAACGCACGTTTGTAGGGTATTCAAATGACACTTTTTCCCTGCGTTTTGGGTTGTCCTGTTTAGTGTTATTTCTTTCTGTGTTCTTCGCCATATTGATATGGTCTCTTAAGGTTTTTTTCCAGTTTAGCCTTAAACATTGAGTCCATGTTAATGTGGGGGCATGCCAAGCGACTTGTGTCGAGTATGTAGAATATTACGTCGATTAATTCTTCAGCTATTTTCTCCTCTGTTTCTCCCTTTTTCCATGAGTCGCTAGCTTCGCCTAGTTCGATAAAGGCAAAAAGGAGTTTTTTTGGGACGTCTTCAGGCTTGTTATAGAAGCCTTTTTCAATTACTAGTTTTTCAATTTCCTTTTTCATTTCTTCAAGATGCATTTTTCAGGTTCTCTCCCATTATTGGTGGCATTATAGTTTTATATTTAGACAAGACTTTTAGCCCCCTTATATAAAGCATCATTATCATATTTTGGTTTGCACTGTTTTTAGTTGGGTGTGCCAAAATGTTTTTACAATTGCGTTTTGCTATTGTCTTCGCTATCGAGGTTAAGTAGCGTTGCAGGAACCTTTTGGAAATGTTTTTGAGTTGCTTGCAAAGCCTGTTAGGCGGCTTGTTGAGCAGAAGGGCTTCCCCAAACCGACTGAGCCTCAGGAAAAGACTATTCCTCGGGTTCTTGAAGGAAAAAATGTTCTATTAATTTCGCCTACGGCGACTGGAAAGACTGAGGCGGCGTTTCTTCCAGTGTTAAGTATGCTTCTTCAACAGCAGCAATCGCCAGGAATCAAGGTGCTTTACATTACGCCGTTGCGTGCCTTGAACAGAGATATGCTTGAGCGTTTAGAGTGGTGGTGTAACAATTTGGATATTCACCTGGCGGTTAGACATGGAGACACTGATCTTAAGGAGCGTGCGCGGCAGTCGCGTAGTCCACCTGATATTCTTATAACTACGCCTGAAACTTTGCAGGCTATTCTTTCTGGCTGGTTGCTTAGGCAACATTTGCAGAGCTTAAGGTGGGTGATAATCGATGAAGTGCACGAACTGGCTGACAGTAAGAGGGGCAGTCAACTTGCTCTGGCTCTGGAGCGAATACGCGCCCTAATTGGAAGAGATTTTCAAGTAATAGGATTATCTGCTACGATTGGCAGCCCTGAAAAGGTAGCGCAATTTCTTGTTGGAAACGGTCGAGGCGTTGAAATTATTAAGGTGCCAGTTGCCAAGATGGTGAAGCTTAATGTTATTTTTCCACAACCGACTGAGGAGGATGTGCGGCTTGCAGGAAAACTTTATACGCATCCTGAAGTCGCTGCACGGTTAAGGATAATTCGTGATTATATGAGTAAACGTAAATCAGTGCTTTTGTTCACAAATACTCGTTCGGTTTCTGAAGTGTTGGCTAGCAGGCTTAAAGTTTGGGACATGGATTTTCCTGTTTCTATTCATCATGGTTCCCTCGCCAAATCTTCTCGTATCGCAGCTGAAGCAGGATTAAAAAGGGGCGAATTGAAGGGGCTTATTGCCACAAGTAGTCTCGAGTTAGGTATTGACGTTGGCCGTATCGACCTCGTCATTCAATACATGAGCCCAAGGCAAGTTACACGACTTATTCAACGCGTAGGCAGGGCAGGGCACAGTGTTGGACATGTTGCGGAAGGCGTAATTATCGGTATGGACTCCGATGATACATTGGAGGCTTTAGCTATTGCACGTAGGGCTTTGAAAGAGGAGTTAGAGCCTGTTGATATTCCTGACAAACCTTATGACGCGTTAGCGCATCAAATTGCAGGAGTTCTGCTTAAAAGCAAACGATTGGAGTTTAGCGAGATACTAGAGATAATGCGAAATGCTTACCCATATTCAGATTTAACACTAGCAGATGTGGAAAAAGTGCTTGCCTACATGCATCAGCGCTTCCCAAGACTGGTTTGGGCATCTTTTGAAGACAAAGTTGTACTTAAACCGCAGAGAACTAACGCACTTTTCGAATATTACTTTGATAATTTATCCATGATTCCTGAGGAGAAACAATTTCTCGTTGTTGATGAAGCGAGCGACACTTCAATAGGTGTTTTGGACGAGGCGTTCATGGCTGAATACGGCAAGGCAGGCACTAAATTTATCATTCGCGGTAGCCCTTGGCAAATAATACACACTACCGAGGACAAGGTGTATGTTCGCGCTGTTGATGACCCCGCTGGTGCGATACCTAGCTGGATAGGTGAAGAGATTCCTGTACCCTTTGAAATAGCACAGGAAGTCGCAGCAATTCGTGAATTCGTGGAGAATAAAATTCATAACGGAGTTTCACCCGAGGCAGTTGCCACCTTATTGAGTGAGCAGTATCCTGCAGAAAAAGAAACTATCCAGCGTGCTCTGGCTGAAACCATTGAGCAGATTAAAACTGGAATACCTGTGCCATCGCCTCATCGAATAGTTATCGAAGACTGGGAAGATTTCGTTATAATCCATGCTAACTTCGGTTCACTTACGAACCGTGCATTAGCGCAATTGCTAGGTCAAATTCTTAGTGACAAACTGGGACATGGGATAGTCGTGCAACATGATCCCTACCGTATTTTTGTGCAAACCTTAGGCGAGGTTAACTCAGCACAAATTCTCGAAATATTCAATGAGCTATGCACAATGCCCGAGTCAGCCATCAAGGAAAACCTTACCCGTTCAACAGTAAAAACAGGACTTTTCAAACGCCGCATTATTCATGTAGCACGTCGCTTTGGTGCCTTAAAAAAGTGGGCAGACTTTAGCAATATCAGCCTACAGAAACTGGTAACAAGCTTCGAAGACACGCCCATCTATGAAGAAGGATTAAAGGAAGTTTTTACTAAAGATCTTGATGTAATAAAATTAATTCAAGTAATAGCCAACATTCGCAAGGGCGAAATACAACTGCAAATTGTTAAAACAGACGGTAATGCGACACCAATCGCACGTGTTGGTATTGAGCGCGTAAGTATGAAAACGGATTTAATCCCGCCTGAACGTATGCGGGCTGTTTTGATTGAATCCACAAAGGCGAGGTTACTAAATGAGACAAATACTTTTTTGTGTACAAGTTGCTGGGAATATCTGGAGCTGATTCGTGTTAAAGATTTGCCTAATCAACCGCAGTGTCCACTGTGTGGTTCACACGCCATCGGGCTTTTGAAAGTAGAAGAGGAGGTAGCCTTAGCCCTTGCAGAGAAAAAGGATCAAAAGCTATCTAAGGCTGAAGAAAAATTGCGCACAATCGCAGTGGAAACTGCAAGCTTGATCGCAAAGTATGGTAAAACCGCTGCTGTAGCTTTAAGTGCCAGAAAAGTGAACGTGCACGATGTGTCCAGCATTTTAGAAAAGGAGCCAAGACTCACAGACAAGTTCTACGAATTAGTTATTGAAGCTGAGCGTAAGGCGCTGAGCAAACGATTTGAATAGTGGAGAGTGCCCCATATACTTTTTATGACGTGTGCTTCTTTGGTGGTTTAGGGTATTATCAACACCTTTTTAAGCGATGAGCTGCCTTATCATTGCATAAGTATTGTTGTTCAATAGGAGATTAGGCAAGTGGAAATTAGCCGGAAGAAACTTCGACAAGAGGTTCTTGAGCGCATAAAATACATAAAAACTTGTGCCATGGCGCGAGAATTATGCCTCCTGATACGCACTAACCGCGCCGTGCTGGAGCCAAAGGACGTTAAAGAAATTTGCAGTTACATATCTAGCCTTTGCCGCGAGGAAGGTTGCAACGAACCCAGTGCCTTGTGTCAAAAAGCCGCTGACGCCATAGATTCCAAAGATGAGGCAAAATACTTAGAGTTATGTGCTCAAAGCTGTGTCAAATGTGGTGAAGCAAAGAGACCAACATCAAA
>JAWBOE010000025.1:0-20716 GCA_038826755.1 Bathyarchaeia archaeon
GAAGAGATCGCCCAGCTCATAGACTTGGCAGACGTGAGAGGCAAAGTCATCGTTTCAATGCTTGCGCTTGGCGCCTTCAGAATAGGAACACTCTGCAAGCTCCGCTATAGGCATGTGAGACATGACCTTGAAAGAGGTACGGCGCCAGTCCACATTCATGTGGAGGCGACGATAACCAAGGGGAAGTACCATGACTACGACACCTTCGTGGGGAAAGAGGCAGCGGACTACTTGAAGGCGTATTTGGAGGCACGCAGAAACGGCGGATTACCCAACAAGATCCCGCCTGAAAGCGTTGACGACGAGTCGCCGCTGATACGAGACGAGCATTCCAAAGTGGTTAAGCCGCTGACGCCGTCTCAAGTCTATAATGTGCTGCATAGGCTTATGGCTCAAGCAGGACTATTGGGAAGCAGGGTTGGAAGACGCTACACCATGAGACCGCATAGCATAAGGAAGTTCTTCAGGACGCAGATGGCGGCTTTAGGCGTGCAGACAGACTACATCGAGTACATGATGGGTCACACCATAAGCACGTACCACGACATTCAGATGAAAGGCATTGAGTTCCTGAGGGGCGTTTACGCCGCTTCAGGCTTGTGCGTGAAGCCTAAGACGAAGCCCAGCAGAGTAGAGATGCTAAAGGAAATGGTCAGAGCCTTAGGTTTGAACCCTGAGGAAATCCTGACCGAAAAAGCATTGGCGTTGCCTCATAGAACCCTGATCACAGCAGGCGCGAAAACAAGCATTGACCAAGACCACGTGGACACGCTGCTTAAAGCCTTGAAGCAGAAGCTCAAACAAGAAATCACCGCCGAACCAACTGACACAGCACTAAAAACGGTATAAATTACAACACGGGAAAGGTAGCCCGGGAGAGATTCGAACTCTCGTCAATGGCTCCAAAGGCCACTATGCTTGGCCACTACACCACCGGGCTCTAATCGTTAGGTGCTGTGCTGCACAGTGATAGGTTTAAAAGGGCACATTTTTTCCTAATAAGCGTTCCCACATTTTTGTGTTGCTATGCGCCGTATAGTTAAATATTTGCTAAAACCCAAAAAGTTTCTGAACCGCCTTCGTGAAGAGCTGTCTAGTTGTTTACTTTTGCTTTAGCGTTTGCATTGGAAGTGAGGGCAATTATTACATCAACATATTTTATTTATGAAACAGGTAAATGCCTTTTTTGGGTTTCTTGCTTTCCTTGTCGGCACTTCTGATATTTGGATAATTGTCAGATACAGCTTCGTGGTTGCACCAGCAAGTTGAGTTGCCTATGAGTCTTCATGCGAGTATATGAAAGGGTAATGCAGATTTTGAGTATTTCTTGTTAGTAATACCATGAGGTTAATTTGAGCCGCTATTGATAATTTTAAGTTACTTGTAGAAAATGTTTAATAAAACCATAAAGCTTATATATAAGAACAGCAGATTGGCTTAATCTGCGCTGAGCCGGATTGTGCTGTTTTCTCAGCCTAATGCACAAGCTGTGACGGTTCTACGCAGATATATGTGGAGTTGAGAAATTGAGCAAAAAAGAAATTCGAACACAACAGCGTCTCGTTGACAAGTGTCCAGAATGTGGTAGTGACAACCTTATTCATGATTATGACACAGGTGAAACCGTATGCGGCGACTGTGGTCTTGTTCTTTATGAGCAAATGATGGATAAGGGTCCTGAATGGCGTGCCTTCACACAAGAGGAGAAGGCGTCTAGAAGCCGCGTCGGCGTGCCAACTTCGTATTCAGTTCATGATAAAGGTTTATCAACAGCTATAAGCCAAGTAGATCGAGATGCTTTCGGCAGAAAATTGCCGCTATCTACTAGGCTACAAATGTGGCGCTTAAGGAAATGGCAAATACGCTCGCGAGTACATTCTTCAGTTGATAGAAACCTTGCACAAGCCATGGCAGAACTAGATCGACTGTCAGACAAAGTGTATATTCCACCACCAATCAAGGAGAAGGCCGCTGTCATTTACCGAAAAGCATTGGATAAGGGCTTAGTTCGCGGCAGGTCGATCGCCGCGATTGCAGCTGCAGCGCTTTATGCGGCATGCCGTGGCAGCGGAACAGCAAGGACGTTACGAGAGATTGCCGATGCAAGTTTAGTCGACAGGAAAGACGTTGCTCGTTGCTATAGGCTTTTGTTGCGTGAACTTGAGGTTCACATGCCAATTGCTGATCCACTAACTTATGTTTCAAAGATTGCGGAGCGAACAGGAATTTCTGGTCAAACGCAGGGTGCTGCGATACAAATTCTACGCGATGCCAGAAGGAAGCGTGCTGCTGCAGGAAAAGACCCGATGGGCTTAGCTGCAGCCGCATTATACATAGCATGCTTACAAGGTAACGAAAAGAAAACACAAAAAGACATAGCAGAAGCTGCTGGTGTCACTGAAGTCACTGTTAGAAACCGCTACAAGACGCTTAAGAAGCAGTTGAATTTGGAACTGCCTGACTGAGCGTCGCCATATTCCTCTTTTTTAAGCGATACGATTGGTTTCAAATAGTTTATATATATACATTGGTTCTTGCATATTGTGGATTTTTTTCATAAATTATGTATATTTTGTATTAAACAATATAAGAGTACATATCTGCATAATCTCTACCGTATAAACCTAAATAATAGGTGCACTGCTTCTGTGAAACATTACTGCCTGACAACGCGTAACCGATAAAACACTTAAGTCCCACATTCAAATTCTAATTAGAATTTGGCTATAAATTTTATAAAAGCAAACTCCAGAAAACTAAGCCTGCTAAACTATTTTATTTAACCAAGTAATTTGTGCAGATATCCTCGACTGTTCGGTTTAGCGTTAACTCTGCCATGTTTTCACCGTAGTCCAATATACGCCTTGAACTATCAAGCATCAACCGCAGTATTGCCGCTATGTTGGGATCAAGTTTCTTGCTTGACATCAAAGTTATTAATTCACTCTCCAAGGTACTTAGGCTTTTCCGCCTCGTAATTATTTGCTCTGCATCGTGGTAATCACTCTTGAACATTGCATGAATGGCTTCTTCAAAAAACTGATGCACCGTGGCATTAAATTTGAGAAGCTGTGAGTAGATTTCTTCGTCAACTGTTTCCTTCAAAAACAGAGATTGATCTTCAATCATTTTCTTGAACTTCTGCAGACTACTCACTATATTAAGCGCGTCATCACTGATGTCAGTAATATTGTTAACAGCAATCCTATATAATAGGAATTCTTTTGGTGTATTGAACCCCAGTTCTCTAAACAAGTTCCGTTCGATACCCCACTTCAATTGGCGCACAACATAGAGCGCCAAACGACCAACATCATTATGTGCACTAACTACACTTTGGAAAGTAGTAGAACTCAGATTTTTTAATGCTAAAATCGCATCTTTATTAGCAGAAAGAGCAACTATTGTCATTCTTCTAACGGCTTTTTCAATCGGAAACTCAGAATGTCGTATGAGAATTTGAAAAGTAATCTCGTCAGGGGATTCATCAATTATCTCTGAGCCGAGAAAAGTGTCACGTACAAGATTCTTTAACTCTGCCTTTTGCTTTTCAGCTGCTTCGGTGCTCTTAAAGCGAACACGAATTACATCAGCGCCAATAGCATATAAGGCTCTTACCATGCGATACAAAGATTCAGAGTCTTTTTTTGGATCAACAGAAATGCAGTATTCTCTCAACTTTGAACTTTCATCCTTATTAGTGCCTTCTTTCAGTTTTCTAGGAATTAATAACAGTGAAGAATCGCGCTGCACAACAAAGGCGATTTCACTTCCTCTTTTTAATCCAATATTCTGTACCCATTCTTTTGGGAGAGATATTATAAATGAACCTCTTCCAGTGCATTGAACTCGTCTATACCCTAAGTCTTTCTCCGCCACGTTTACTCGCCTGACATATATTTCATTTAGATAATAGTATTTATTATCTTACATATAAATGATTTTCAACAAAGTTATATGAAAGATGTGTGCTTAGGTGTCTAAACTTCCATATGCAAAGTGAGTTTAATGAAAGAGAAAACCTGCAAAGACCATGTGGATTTAGCTGAGCAAATACTCACAGAAAGCATCAATTCAATCAGTAGAGACATCGAAATCCACGTTTCCCGTGGATACTTGCTCATGCTTAAGAAAGTGAGGTGCTAAAGGACGTGAAGAAAATAATTTCAAAAGAATCCGCATGCATGGGCTGTGGACTATGTGAAGTCTACTGCACAGTGCAGCATTCCAAATCAAAGGACATTATCAAAGCCTACAATAGGGAACAGCCTCGACCACTTAGCCGAATAAGACGAGAAATGAGTAAGCCTGTTTCTTTCGCTATCCAATGCAAACATTGTGATGCTGCACCATGCGTTACAGCTTGTCTTTCAGGTGCCATGCATAAAAATGAGAAAACAGGCACAGTGATACACGATGCTGAAAAATGCATAGGTTGCTGGTCCTGTATTATGGTGTGCCCATACGGCGCCATTGGAATGGACACTTCGGGCAAAGTGGCTACAAAATGTGATCTCTGCCCAGAATTGGATGTGCCTGCCTGCGTTGCCAATTGCCCTAATGAGGCGTTGTTACTGAAAGAGGTGACATCTTAATGGCAAAGTATGTGATTGTTGGCGCTTCAGCTGCAGGAACTAGTGCGATTGAAGCAATCCGTGATGTGGATCCAGTGGGCACTATAACGGTAATTTCAGAAGAACCTTACCTTTTTTATTCGCGTCCCATGATCTCCGATTTCGTTAGCGGAAAAGCTACTCCAGAAAAAATGAAATGCCGCGAAGAGCATTTCTGGGAACTGAATACGGTTCAAACATTGACTGGACGAACTGCTGTTCGTCTCAACTTGGCTGAGAAATACGTGGAACTTGACAACGGTGAAAGAATAGTTTTCGAAAAACTTTTGCTCGCCACAGGTGGAAAACCATTTGTTCCAAATATGGTCGGCGCAGATAAGGAAGGTGTATTTACATTTACCACATTGGCTGATGCGGAACGTTTGTTAGCTAAGCTCAAAAACGTCAGAAGAATTGTGGTCGTCGGTGCAGGTTTAATTGGTGTAAGCGTTACTGAGGCTCTAGTTAAACGTGGTTTAGAAGTAACTATGGTTGAATTCAGAGACAAAATTCTAAGTCTTCTATTAGATGCCACGGCATCAGAAATCATTGAAACTGCCATAAGAAAAACAGGGGTCAGAATAATCACCGGACAGACAGTGCAGCGGATAGTAGGTAAACCTGAAAACGATTATGCTGTCAATGGGGTCATTTTGACAAACGGTGACGAGATACAGTGTGACGCTGTGGTGATAGCCATAGGAGTTACTCCACGCATCGAACTGGTGACAGGAACTGCTGTGAAAACAAACCGAGGCATAATAGTCGATAGGCATATGCAAACAAGTGTACCTGACGTTTATGCCAGCGGCGACGTTGCCGAAGCCTACGACTTCGGTTTAAACGATAACCGTTTACTACCATTATGGCCGCTTGCGCGACTGCAAGGAAAAGTTGCAGGCTACAACATGGCTGGGAAAAAAGAAGAATATGAAGGCGGCACTTCCATGAGTGCACTGAAATACTTTGGTATCCCCATTATCTCTATAGGCTTAGCCAACCCAATAGAAGATGGCACATACGAAATCCTAACCAGACATGAACCGAAAAAGAATTGCTATAAAAAAATAGTACTCAAAGACAACATAATTATAGGCATAATTCTAGTGAACGACATCGAAAGAGCAGGCATACTGCTACACCTGATGAAAAACCACGTTAACGTGAAAAAGTTCAAACAAGCACTTCTTTCAGACAACTTCAGCCTTGCCACTTTACCATCATCAATAAGGAGAAAATTGTATCCAGAGGGAATAATATGAAAAATTTGAGCAGAATGAGCAATCCATACAATGATGACAAAGACTTTGCTGGTTGCTCAATATTCGGTATGATGAACTTAGAGGGCAAGCGGTTCCCTCCAAAAGATGCCATAAGGGCGATAGCGAACATGCATGAACGGGGCAACGGGCTGGGCGGAGGCTTCGCAGCCTACGGAATTTATCCAGAATACGCAGATTACTATGCATTCCATATTATGTACCTAAGCAAAAGCGCAAAAGAGAAAACGGAAAACCTTCTAAAAGAAAAATTTGAAGTCACAAAAGCAGAGGAAATACCTACAAGAGACGCCAGCGTTCAGAACCCCCCGTTAGTCTGGCGCTACTTCGTTCAGCCAAATAAGCGAAAACCTGAGAATCAAACAGCAGACGACTATGTGATAGAACAAACTATGCGAATAAACACGGAAACAGGACAAGCGTTTGTGTTTTCAAGCGGCAAAAACATGGGCGTATTCAAAGGTGTCGGTTTTCCAGAAGACATAGCAGACTTCTTCCGCTTAGAAGACTACAAAGCATATATATGGACTTGCCACGGCAGGTTCCCAACAAACAGCCAAGGCTGGTGGGGCGGGGCTCATCCATTCAATATTCTAGATTGGACAGTCGTTCACAATGGTGAACTCTCTTCGTATGGTATAAACCGCCGTTACTTGGAAATGTTCGGTTACAAATGCACAATGCATACTGACACCGAAGTATTAGCGTATGCAGTAGACCTACTAATGCGCAAACAGCGCTTACCAATGGATGTAGTCGCAAAAATATTTGCTCCACCCTTGTGGAATGAAATAGACCAAATGGAACCATACCAACAACGTGTTTTCACCGCGCTCCGACAAACTTATGGAAGCTTGTTGATGAACGGCCCCTTCAGCATTATTGTTGCGCACCATGGTGAGATGATAGGGTTAACGGACAGAATTAAACTTAGACCGCTAGTCGCAGGTACCAAAGGTGATTTTCTGTATCTGTCTTCTGAGGAATCGGCAATACGTTTAGTCGCTTCTGCACTAGATAGGGTTTGGCAGCCACGTGGCGGCGAACCAGTAGTGGGCAAACTTCACAGTTTAAAAACCGTTGAAGTCTTGAGTATGGCGAGGGAGTGACTAAATGAAAACTTATTTGCTGCCTGAGTATCTGGTGGAAAGGGATGAAAACCGCTGCATCCGTTGCAAAGTATGCGTGAACCAGTGTACTTACGATACGCATTATTATGATGAAGAAGATGATGTTGTTCGCAGTAAGGATGAAAACTGTGTTAACTGCCAGCGCTGTGTTACATTTTGTCCAACTCATGCAATAACTATACGCAAAAACCCTAACATTTACAGGGAAAATTACAACTGGACAGGGGAAGCAATCCGAGACCTTAAAAAACAAGCGGAGACAGGCGCAGTGCTTCTTACTGGCATGGGCTGCGATAAACCATATTTCACTTATTGGGACAGACTACTGTTGAATGCTAGCCAAGTGACAAATCCATCGATAGACCCGTTAAGGGAACCTATGGAAATCCGAACGTACCTTGGCGCAAAACCTAGTCAGTTGGAAATTGAACTGGAAAATGGCAGTGTTGTATTAGAAACGGAACTGGCACCACAACTGCGTCTTGAAACGCCGATAATGTTTTCAGCCATGTCCTACGGCGCAATAAGCTTGAATGTGCATGAAGCCTTGGCACGTGCTGCAACCGAATGCGGCACGTACTTTAATACTGGTGAAGGTGGCTTGGATCAAAAACTGTACAAGTACGGCTCTCATGCTATTGTTCAGGTTGCTTCTGGACGCTTTGGCGTTCACCCAAAGTATCTTGATACTGGCGCTGCCGTAGAAATTAAGATTGGCCAAGGCGCAAAGCCAGGTATCGGCGGGCATCTTCCAGGCGAAAAAGTTACAAAGGATGTGGCACGAACACGCATGATCCCAACAGGGACGGATGCGCTCTCACCTGCACCACAGCACGATATATACTCAATTGAGGATCTTAGGCAGTTAATTTATGCTTTAAAAGAAGCCACGAATTATACTAAGCCCGTTTCGGTGAAAATAGCCGCTGTTCACAATTCTGCTGCAATCGCCAGCGGTATAGTACGTGCTGGAGCCGATATAATAGCCTTGGACGGTGTTAGAGGCGCCACTGGTGCTGCTCCCAAGATCATCAGAGATAATGTAGGCATACCAATCGAGTTGGCTCTTGCACAAGTAGATCAACGGTTGCGTGATGAAGGCATCCGCAATAAAGCGTCTATCGTTGCAGCTGGTGGCATCAGAAGTAGCGCCGATGTGGTGAAGGCCATTGCTTTGGGTGCTGACGCAGTGTATATCGCTACAGCTGCTCTTGTAGCCATGGGCTGCACTGTTTGTCAGCGCTGCTATACAGGAAAGTGTCCGTGGGGTATTGCAACAAGCGATCCATGGATCTCTAAAAGGCTTAATCCAGATATCGCTACGAGGCGGTTGGTGAATTTACTTCGCAGTTGGAGTGCGGAGATTAAGGAAATGATGGGCGGCATGGGCATAAACGCCATCGAAAGTCTGCGTGGTAATCGTTTGGCATTACGTGGTGTGGGTTTAACAGATACTGAACTAAAGGTATTAGGCGTTAAAATGGCAGGGGAATAGACACGATATGTTTGAAGGAGAAAAAGTTTTAGATACCAACACAGAGCTACTCTCGCATGTTAAGGTGGAAAACAACATATGGAAAATCGATGCTAACGGGCTTTACTATAAGGACCTTAACAGTCTTTTGAGAACATTAAGCAACAATGGCGCTAAACGAATAGAAATTCACAATGTGCAGGGGCAACGTTATATTGGAACTGACTTGGATAAAGAAGTTCAAATTGACATTTATGGGACTCCTGGAAACGATTTAGGCGCTTTTATGAGTGGACCTAAACTGGTAGTCCATGGAAACGTGCAGGATGGTTGTGGTAATACAATGAATACTGGGCAAATAATTATCCATGGAAGTGCAGGCGACATCACTGGGTATTCTATGCGTGGCGGGAGCATATTTGTTCGCGATGACGTAGGTTACCGCGGGGGTATCCATATGAAAGAGTACAAAAACAAAAAACCTCGAATTGTAATAGGCGGAATTGCGCAGGACTTCTTAGGCGAATATATGGCAGGAGGCATTATCCTTATCCTCGGTTTAACCTTGCCTGAAGGTGAACGGTGTAAAGCACGGTTTGTGGGTACAGGTATGCATGGAGGCGTCATTTACGAACGAGGCGATTTGCTTGAAGTATGTGAGGATATTCGGGTGCTTCCAACTAGGCAACGCGACATGAGCTTAATTGACAGCTTAGTGAGGGAATTCTGCAGCTATTTCCACTACAAGTTTGATGATATCATTAATGTACAATTCAAAAAGATAATCCCTAAATCTACGAGACCCTATGGCAAGCTGTATTCACATTGAAAAGCATATATCTTTTGACATTTTACTGTTCATGGTTTTCGGTGTTGTCACAATCTTTATTGGTACAGTGTTTTTCAAAAACACGACATATATGCATTGTTGAAAATCAAACGAATTTAGAGTCAGATCCCGAGCTACGAAAGTATTTTTAATAGAAGTTACGTGCTTCTTTCCTCTTTTCGGCTTCCTCAAAAAACCTTAAAACCTCATCAATAATCTCCACATTTGACAGCAACATTCGCCTACAACAGTAGCGTTTAATACCTAAACTGTCCAAGACGTCACCCGCATTTTCTCCGGTCTTAACTCGTCTAGCAAACTCTTCCCAGCGATCACCAATAACCTTTCCACAAGTGAAACATCTCACAGGAATTATCATGCACCTTCGCCTTTACCTATAACTTTTCTGCTCTTTTGCTCGAGCACCTGGACCACCAAACTTTTTGGGTTCTTTACTCCTAGAGTCGCCAGCGATCATGGTTCGATCATACTCATAAAACACAGTACGTAAATGCGAGCTCTTAGTCCACTTCAATAAAGCGTTAGCAACGGTCATCCGAGCAGCCTCAGCTTGCCCCATGTAACCACCACCCATTGTTTTAATATCTATGTCCAGTTGCTTCCAGATGTCTTCACCAGCTTGCAAAAGCGGCTCCATAATTTTTTCTCTTGCAATTTCTGGTTCATAAATCTCTATGGGAATCCTGTTTATACGTATTCGACCTATACCTGGTTTAACAGTAGCTTTTGCAACAGCTGTTTTTCTTTTTCCGCTAACAACCAAAACTTTCTTTCCAGTCATAATTATTCACCTTGATTCCACCCAATTTCTGTTGCCAACTCAGCAAGTGTAAAGTGAGGACCCTTTAACTTTGTAGCCTGTGCTTCGGCAATAGTTTCAGCTTGTTGTCCCTTGAGTTGCTCAGGTACACCCATGAACACCTGCAGTCTCTTAAGCGCAACTTTTCCTTTTGGCTGCTTGATAGGCAACATTCCGCGAATAGTTTTTCGCATTATTCTATCAGGTCGCCTGTAGTGAAAAGGACCCCTCTCAGGTGCGCCGACTTCAAGAAACTCTTTTGCTTCAGATACTTTACTTTTCTTTTTGCCTGATAAGACGCTTTTTTCAGCGTTAATTATTATTACTTGTTCGCCGTTCAGCAGTTTTTTCGCGACTTTACTCGCCATTCTGCCTAGAATGAGTCCTTCAGCGTTTATTACTGTAATTATGTTTTTTTGCGTTTGCATTTTGTTCTCACCGAATAATTAGGACATTTGTACCTTTTGGGTTCTCTTTAACAAGCTCCTGAATGGAGAGAAAGTTTGCTTTAGCCTTGGCAAGTTTTTCTTTTGCTTTTTCAGATACGCTGAAGGCAGCAACGGTAACCGGATGATCTAACGTACCTGTACCTAGAACCTTGCCTGGGACAACTATTATTGCTTTTTTATTTGTAGTGCGATTTATTTGACTTAAATTCACGGCTATACGGCGCTTATTTGGTTTGGCCAAGTTTTCTGCTACATCTCGCCAAATGTTAGCTTTCGCTTCTTTTGCTTGCTTTTTTAGGAAATTGATAAGCTGTATCCGCTCAGGATTTGTGGATTTTGTTTGTCTCATGCTACATCCACCTTTAACTGTTGCTCAAATTCCTTTAATTGCTTATCTAGTATCTTCGTGGCTTCCAACAGGATTCTTTCTGGAGGAAGCACACCAGTAGATTCGATATTTAATATAAAACTATTCTTTTCCCATTCGACTTTTATTCCCTTGGGATCCTTTGGACATGCTTCTACGCAGTCCATGCATAATGTGCATGAAAGTAAGTCCCTGACTTCAGGTTTACCATCTTTCATGCTCAGCACTCTTTTTGGGCATATGTCCACACATTTTGTGCAGTTTTCGCAGGTTTTTTCTATCAGTGTTATTTTTGGATAATACTTGTAAGCACATAAAGAAACAGGTTGCCACTTGGCATGGTCTTTTCCCTTGCCCAATCGTGCATAAGCTTCGAGTTTCAGTTTTTGTCCCTTGGCTAGTTTGATTATTGGTATTGAGTCGGAGACTGGTACGATGTTTGGGTTTTCTGAAACTAGCTCGCCTGAATACACGGTTCGTGTACCTTCTTTTGCTTCAGCGTCAAGTGTCAATGTTACGCGGCAAAGATTGCAGCCGAACTCACTTTTACACGAGCATTCTTGTGGCAAGTTATAGGTATCCAAATCTGTTTTTAGCGGTATCAAACCAAGTCTATGTGCTATTATTTCATCCTGCAGTATAGACGAGTTTTCAATCATTACAACCTCATCTATAGCCATGCTAGGAACCTCAGCAAGCGCTATTCTTCGTAGTGCGTTCATTAGCGGGAGATCTACTTCTTTAATTATTAGACGCAGGTTGGTCGAGTTTTTTTCAGACACTTCCATTTTCACTTGTTAAGTCGCTCCATAATCGGTTACGAATGTGACTGGGTAATTCAATAGAAGTCTTGGTGCATTATTTCAATTTTGCGCCCTAATCTGCCATTGCGTTCGAATAGGGTGCCCACACGCAATAATGCGCCAATACTTCTTAGTTGCAACAAACGAAGTGCTGCGGCAATGATAAAAACATTTCGCGAGATTATTGAAATTCAGACACACGAAACTCGCGTTGATGAGGCGTTTGCGTTTTTTAATTTAATTTTTTCTTATAAAGAATTGATATCAGTAATTTGAGTATGCATATGTTTCGTTATATGATTAATCTTATTTAAAGTGTTAAATCTAGCCTATTGTGTTTAGGCTGGACATCGTTGTTTTTAGTTACAAAGTGTTTTTAAGGGCTGCCCCTCAAATGCCTTGAAAAGTAAATTTCTGTTTAGTTTAATTTTGAATCCACAAGTTTTATATGGTAGTATATGATTGCATCTTGTTTTGCGTGTGATGAAAAATGGGGTATTGCTTTATCTAGTGGATTACCTGAAAAAATAAGAGTTTTTGACACTACACTACGTGATGGCGAACAGACCCCCGGTGTTTCGTTGGTTCCTGAAGCTAAACTGCGGATAGCAAAGCGGCTAGACGAGTTAGGTGTTGACGTTATTGAAGCTGGGTTCGCTGCAGTTTCTGATGGCGAGTTTCAGGCTGTTAAACTTGTTTCTGAGGCCAATTTAAAAGCGGAGATCTGTAGTGCTGCACGTGCTACAAGAAGTGATATTGACGCGGTAGCTAAAAGCGGTGCCGATAGTGTCCATTTGATTGTTCCTGTTTCAGATTTGCACATTGAGGCAAAATTACGGAAGACACGGGCTGACGTATTGGAGATTACGCGTGACATGGTGCGTTACGCTAAAGATCACGGGTTAATTGTTGAGTTATCAGCTGAAGATGCAACTCGCGCAGATGTGGAGTTCTTAAAAAAGGTTTTTTCTACAGGCATTGAGGCAGGCGCGGATCGTGTTGTTGCTTGCGACACAGTTGGTGTGTTAACACCAGAACACGCTTATGATTTGTTTTCGGATCTGCGACGTTCACTTAATGTGCCTATTTTGAGCGTACATTGCCATAACGATTTTGGAATGGCGGTAGCGAATACTATCGCTGCTTTACGTGGCGGGGCAAACCAGTTTCACGCAACAATTAACGGTCTAGGCGAACGAGCGGGTAATGCCTCATTAGAAGAAATTGTGGTTTCGCTGGTAGCATTATATAATCGGAAATTGAACATTAAAACAGAATTGTTGTATAGTACTTCACAGTTGGTCTCGCGACTGACAGGTGTTGTAGTACAACCAAACAAGGCAATCGTTGGCCAAAATGCATTTACACATGAATCAGGAATCCATACACATGGCTTATTAGCACACCCTTCAACTTATGAAGCTATCAATCCCGAGTTGGTAGGTGCTTCGAGGCGCTTAACAGCTGGGAAGCATGCTGGTTCTGCAGGTTTAAAAGCAACCCTAGCGACAATGGGGCTACAACCTAACGAAGAACAGTTAAATGAGATTTATTTGCGTGTAAAAGCCGCAGGCGATAAAGGTAAAACTGTAACAGATGCAGACTTATTGGCCATCGCGGAAAATGTGCTTGGGTTAAATAAAACAAAACCTATCCAACTTTTGCAGGTTACCGTGGTTAGTGGTAACATGGTTACACCCACGGCATCGGTGCGGCTTAAACTTAATGGGAATGATGTTCACGGCGCAGCTATTGGTGTAGGTCCTGTAGACGCAGCGATAAATGCTGTTAAGAACGCAGTTGCCGAAGTGGAACAGATACACCTAGAGCAGTACAGCGTAAAGGCAATAACAGGGGGCACCGATGCAATGGTTGAAGTGATGGTTCGTATGCGCAAAGGTGACAGGACAGCAACTGCGATGGGTGTTCGCGAAGACATTGTAATGGCAAGTATGGATGCCGTAATTAACTGCATGAATGTGCTGATAACTGCTTATAATAATGGTTGCAAACACAAGTCTTAGAAAACCGATGCACCACTGTCCTTTTTTATTTAGGCATTTCTTGGTCTATGGATAACTAAATTGAACCTTTTTGTTAAAATAAGGTGTATTAAAATTACTCCGTTATATGCGCGGGATAGTCTGAGCGGTTATGGTTTTAATTTTCCGTTTTACTCGAATTTTGCGGCGTGCTTTTTTCGCTGTTCCGTTTTCTTATAAAAACCAGCACAGCTAAAACAAGAACTAAAGTCATTGATGATACAGTAATCGACTCGAAGCGTATCCCAATTGGAGACAGACCCAAAAAGAGACCACATAACCCGAATAAACTGAAACTTAAGGCTACTGACAGTACGGCGGTTTCTATAAGATCAAGTTTGTTTCTTTTTGAAAACAAGAATTCAGTGAGGCAATAACCAGGCAAAAATGCAACAAAGATAAATCCGAACACGTAGCGGACATATCTTAGAATAATAATAGGTGAATCAGCTGTAACAAAATATACAGTTGACATTGTTAGAAACGTGAATAAAGCAACAAAAATGAGCCAGCAGCTAGATTTCACAGTTAATCCTTCAATACGTTATTTAAATAGAAACAAAAAAATAAAGATGGAAATTTAAAGGAACACTTTGAAAATCGGATGGGATTCTTCTAGTGGCCTAATGTCTAAATCTGACATCGCAGAAGACACATAAGTGTCTACTATTGCAACTGCGGGGAACACCCAATCAGCTTGTTCTGCGGGTCCAAACATTAGCCAGTTTGCACCTAAAGTTTGCATAATCGCATTTGTAGCTGTAACACAGCCTTTTCGGAACTCTTTTTCAAAGTTAGCTTTAACCCAACCCATCGTCGTAACAACGTTTCCTGTGCCTAGTCCTGTTGGATGACCAAATCGCTCTTTTATCTTTGGAATTGCCCTAACTGCAGTACCCATATCAGGTGCAAATGCAGGAATAGCTGTATCAATCAAAGGTTTAGTAATTCCAGCGCGTTCAGCCATAGCTAAAGCTTCTTCCAGAACCTTCATTTTGCCCTCTAAACTGTTATCCTTGGGGTTATCAGCGAGTACAATAGACATTTTGATACCGCTTTCCTTCAATTTCGCCAATTCAACGTCTGTTACACCCTTGTAAACCGAGTTATAGATGCAATTGTCTTGAAGTCCCATCTTCTTAACCAGTTCAGCGGCAGCCATACGCGTCTTCGGACTCATAGCATCCAACATTAACGGAGCATCGCTGTGCTTGGAAACAAAATCGATGTATTTCACAAAAGCCTCTTCAGTGGTTCCAACAATGTCAAAAGCAAAAGGAACGCCCGTTTTATCGCTTAAAGTGTGCATTTTATTTATTAAATTCTCTGCTTCTTTTGTATCAAAGATTCCCTTGTTGGCATCTTTAACCATTTTCTGACCAAGCCAGAAGATTGACCCAATCAGAAAAGTCGGCAGTTCTCCCGGTTGCCCGCCTACCTTAACTTTACCAACTTGATATACTTGCTGCGGTGTATTGAACTTGTACATATTACCTCATCTAGTCAAGAATTTATTTTTTCTTAGCAGCCATTGCTTTTTTGGCTAACTCGACGCCTTCTTCCTTGTTTTTTCCAAACAGTGCACCAATAGCTTCAGCATCCTCTTTCTTGACGGCGGCACCACCCATTATCAACGTAACTTTTCCCTTCAAACCGGCAGCTTTCAATGCTTCATCAAACTTCGCAAGGTTGTTTTTAGCAGGCACGGTATTAACTGAAAGCGCAATTATGTCAGCATTGCTTTCCTTTGCCTTATCAACGAATACTTGCGGAGCAACACTTTTACCGGCATCAATTGTTTTAAAACCAGCTCTCTTCAGCGCCTTTCTCACTTGCTCTTTAGCAGTGTCATGCATGTCGGGTTCAATGTTGCCGATAACGACGGTTCCTATCGGATTCTCAGGTTCAGGAGGCTCTTTTTCCATCATAGCTTTAAGGAATGACATTTCGACACCTTACTTTTAGGTTTACCCTGCGCTTTTTATATTCGAATTTCATATTTAAACTTTAACTTTAACAGAAGGACATTTCAAAAACGACCACTTAAGGATTGAGAGATATGCTCACAATGTCAAAAAAGCAACTGTTGCTGTTTCTTATAGTAGTTTTTTCATTTATATACCGAATGTTGCTGATGCATCACGGAACTTACCCGCCTGGCGCGGACATAGGATTACATGAAAGCGTAATTCATTCGATAACCTCATCAGGAAATACGAACTTCCTATGGAACTTTTACCAGATGGGTGGAGGAATCTCCCTGACTTTTCCAGGATATCACATATTTGTATCATACATAGCGTTTATGACTGGAATACCAGACTATCTCGCGCATTTCACAGTTGCTGCTCTTTTCTCCGCATTTACCGTGATCTGCGCATTTCTGATAACTAAAACTATATGGAACGAGGCTGCCGCGTTAATAGCAGCTTTTTTAGTAGCAATCTCACGTTTTGACATTGAAATGCTAATGTGGGGAGGCTATCCCAACGTAATAACGCTAACGCTGATTCCGCTTACACTTTACATGTTCCTACAAAAACCAAAAATTTCTATTATAACCTTTCTGGTTTCAACTGCACTTTTAAGCAGCGCAATATTTCTCACTCACTCACTTAGTTCCGCCATATTCACAGCAATAACAGTAGCCACCCTGATTACTGCGGCAATTTTAACAAAAACAATAGGTACACAAGCAAAACAGTTTCTTATGTGGCTAGCACCACTTTTGCTAGGCAGTGCTCTAATATCACCTTTTCTGCTTCAACTTTCAACAGCTTATACAAGCGCCAGCAGCAACGTAGCTTCTGCTAGCATTGAAATTCAACAGGCAATACTTTCAACTAGAATACTTCCCGCAGAAATTGTATTTGCTCTTTTGGCTCTATTTCCCCTCTTTTTCATATTCTCCAAAAAGCACACCAACAAATTTCTCACAGCACCAGCGTTACTATTGGCACTATGGATTTTAATCCCGACAATCCTGACGCAAGGATTTATAATCGGATTATATATCGACTACCACCGTTTTCTCTACTTCGTTCTTTTACCAGTAATAATACTGATAGCAATAGCCATCGATCATGGCGCAAACTCCTTCGCATACGTAATAGACACTCACCGCGTTTTCGCAGAAAAAAATGTCACAGCAGAAAAACACAGCAGAAGCAGATTACACTATAAAATCCACGTAACACGTAAAACTCTTTACGTAACGTTCACAATAGGTCTCCTGCTATTCTCATTTTTAGCCGTACCAATATTTCTAACGCCAGATAAAGGAAGGGCCATCGCAGAGTTCTACCAGACCATGGACGAACCAGGTTATGACACGCTAAAGTGGATCGGACAAAAAACACCCAACAGTTCAGTTCTAGCAGCCGACGCGTACTATGGATGGTGGCTTTCAGGTTTCACGCAAAGACCCACACTAAGCGCTGTCGACCCACAATATTTGACACTTACACGCGAATTTGAACCCGCAAGAATCGCCAAGAATCTGCTTGACACGGATTATATAATAGACAATGGTCTGGTTCAAGTGAGAGAAGACGGCGGTTACATCGGCAGACACAACCCGATGTTTCTAACAAAGCTTAACTGGACATACTTTCCATATCCTTTTCTACATTTTGATAGTAGTTTTACAATGATTTCAGTGCGAATACGTAATTCGGTGGAGGATTATGATCTGATGGAACTCCCTGTAAAACAGATGAGCCTGAAAAAAAGCTATGATCATGCGACTATATCTGTAATAAAAGGCAACAACGAATTCACTTATAAACAGTTGATAACAGTTTATGGTGGTGAATGTTTTGTTAACATGACCGTAAAATTGGAAAGCAACGTTGAAAATGTGATTTTTGAGAACATCCATTTCAAGGTTTACAGCAAAGGTTACATGATTACTGCAACTAACGAAACAATAGGGTTATTGGATGAAGGAGTAAAAGCAGTGTCGCAATTGATATTCTTCAAAGGACAACCACGCGTCTACGAAATAAACCGTGAAAATCCATGCATACTAGAACTGATGTACGATTTGCGTGGTGCAGTTAACACGGAAATACAACTTGCGATAAGCACTTCTTCAGTTACAGACAACCATACAGTCTACAAGACGCCGGAAAATATTGCAAAGCATATGAATGAACTCTTTTTTGCTAACCTCACAAAGATTCAACGCGATGGTGAATTAAAAGCGCGTTCAACAGATAATTCAAACTGGGTAATTTTTGACTATCAGGAAGCTGTAAAAAACTGGTCTATCTCCTACGTCGTTTGTCGTGACGCAGACGTGATTTCGAAATTCGCAGCGGACCCAACATTTGATTTGATACGCTGCATTAGCTATCATGGCGATAACAGTAATGGCATAGTTGCTTTGTTTAAAGTTAAGCGCAACCTCAATAAAGTTGTGGGTTAATCAAACTCTTGATAAACATGCAGGTAACTAGGAAAACTTTGGAGAACATATTTGCCTGTACTTTTTCAATAGCGGTTTTCATACTTTTCTTCGCCTTGATTTCAATGAATGACTTAGTATTGGGAAACGATTCAGCATTCCACTTGAAACGCGCTGTTTCTTTTTTAGAAGACGGTATAATTCCAATGGGTGACTTCGCATGGTACCCACCGTTGTATCATATTTTATTATCGTCACTTATTGCTTTTACAGGTGCAGCGAGCATTGAGCAGATGATATTTCTGATGAAAGCGTTGACTGCGTTAATAGACTGGTTGCTTATCTTCGCAGTTTATTTGATAGGTACTAAATTTTTTGGCAAAAAATATGGTGTTCTTGCTTCTGCCTTAATGCTGCTGTGTTTTCCTTTGTTTGAATTTAATTTCTGGGGCGGTTACACAGGCTTACTAAGTTTAGCCTTTATGAGTTTGTTATTTCTGTACATATCGCTTATGGAAAAAGGAATCGAACTTGTCCTTGTCACTTTTCTTTCTGCTTTTTCAATGGTTTCATCTCATCCACTTGCCACGTTTCTAGCTGGCATAATTTTGCCGCCATTTATACTAATCACGCTTCTAAAATTAAAAGGCAGATATTTCAAGGCATCGATAGCTGCCATATCAGGTGGCGCAATAGCATTTCTTCTCTACTACTTACAACCCATACTAATCAGATTGGATACGGTAATAGCCCATGTTTTCTTCGAAATAAGGACAATGACCTATCAGATCCCATTTGTCAGCGCATCAGCCTTCCTTAGAAACTTTGGATTTATTCTATTTTTTGCTGTTTTAGGTATTTTTATTTCTTTTTTCAAGATCAAAGGGAAAAAGATAGGTCCTTATCTTATTTTGATTTTAAGTCTACTAGTGCCGTTTCTTTTGTCGCAATCGTATCTTTTAGGCTTGTATTTGCCATATCAATGGTTTCTTTATTACCTAATGCCGCCCTTAGTGGTTTTTGCGGCTGTGACTTTTTCGTTGATAATTGACGCGCTTCTAAGCACTTTCAGCCACATTAAGAATGAAAAGAAAAACACAGAGAAGGCAATAGGAGTTATTGTGGTTATATTTATGTGTACACTGATAGTTTTTCGTTTTCAAACAGTTACAGCGAGAATAAATGAGAGCGCATATTTCTATTCGACTTCTGATTTGAGCGGTTATGATGCAGCTATATGGATCAAAAAGAATTTCCCAGACACAGTTCTAAATGGTGTGGTAACTGAGAAACCAGGCTCATGGTTTGGAGTTTACTCTGGTAAGTCGATAATAGCTGAGACTAACCCTATTGTTGAGTGGAACACAGTTGCTGAAGCTATTCTAGACTTATCTTACGAAATATCACACCCCTCTACGTTGATTAGAAGTTACGTCGCAAAAGGATACATCTCCAGTGAAATTTACACTTCCTTAAGCGGGGTATGGCGGCGAGTTGCCTACGTGGATGAAGAGGGAGTGTATATATCTTTTAATGAAAATGGCGTTAGGCATCGCTTTGCTCTTTCCAAGTTAAGTAGAGAGATTAATTTTGATACAGAGAGTTATCCGAAGAGACTTGTAATTAAATACTTCAATGACAATGTAATGGTAACAGAGAGTCTAAGCGTTAAGAACGACAGTTATCCGTCAGATGTTGTTTGGTCAATCTCGGCTTTGAGAAGAGAAATTCAAAATGTCACCTTGTACATAACGCATAATTTTGATCTTGCTTTTTCGTTCACGAAATCGTATATTCCCACAGTGTTAAATGGTGAAAACCCATGGAGTAAACCTTCGACTACTCATGGAAATGATTGGGCTGTGGTGAATTTTTCACCTGAAAATGTAGCTGAAAAATATGTTGGTATCTATGATGAAAAAAACAAAGTCGCTTTTGCCGTTAAGTTTGAAGATTTACCTGATTGGGGAAACATCGGCGCCTTAGCCAGCATGCAGATAGATGCTATTCGTTTTGAGTACCAGTTAGGTAGCATAGGAGCATGCCAGTCGGCATCCGTGCGTTACAAGGTTCTTACTTTCTCAGAAACAGATATTGCTGAAGGCACGCAACTGGACAACTGGCACAGCATGTTTATGTCTAGAGTTGTTCCTGCTTTTACAGTTAGTTCTCGAAGTTACGCGGATTATATTCGAGAATTCGGCATAAAGTTTTTGGTATATGAGAAAAGCAAGTTTGACAGCAAACTCTTAAACTGTAAGCTGCTACAGATGATTTACTCTAACGATTTTTACGTAATATGCAGAATTAAAAATTCTTTATGAAGAACTACAAAAAAATAATTGAAAAACTGCTAAAGGTACTTTAAATTTATCTATTTTTCTCTGAGTGTTTTGGGTATGTAGGCGCATGCGGGGTCGCTTTCGAATAGGTCGCCTGTGTAGTATTCTGCTCTGGTTCTGCAGCCTCCGCAGATTTCGCGGTATTCGCAGACGCCGCAT
>JAWBOE010000026.1:0-18153 GCA_038826755.1 Bathyarchaeia archaeon
TATGATGTTTCCTTCACCATTCCGTACATGAGGATGGTTATTAACTAGTTCGTCCACTCCAGCGCGGTCATCGTTACCAGGGCAGACCACCACTTTGGTTTCTGGCGGCAACTTCGCAGGAATTAGGTCAAACCAGCTTTTAAGTGTGGAGAGCATTACTTCATGAAAAACTTCATCCACTTTTTTTGAGTCGCTGGCCATTTCCTCATATTGTTTCTGATTAGTCAAGTATGGATAGTAGCCTATTCCGCGTATGTTTTTGAACGCTGTGTCTAAATCGCTTTTTTCGATAACATAGTTTTTGCCCATAAAGTAGTAGGCGTATTTCCTGTCTTCCTGCTCCACTATTGGCACAATCATCTTTCCAGTCAAGTCGCCGCCACATATGGCAACATTAACTTTAAGCATGGCGGAAGCGTTCAGAAATTTTCTCCAGACGCCTTCGGAGCCGTGCATGTCTGTGGCGAAGAGGATTCTTGTTGTTGCTTCTTCTTTTTTCTTTTTCAGTAGAAAAGACATTTATGCTCTTCAGTCCCTCTGTTTATACCCTTTTTAATCATCAATTTGCCTATTTAAGTCTAGGCTCTATGGAAAATCTTAAATTTAGATAGCAATAAAACCTTTAGTTTGGGTGCTTGAAACAAATGTCTTCAAGTAAACCAGGATTGTTCGCAAGAGAAGCTACTGGACTAGTAAGGGAGATCGGCTTTACCCTCGGCGTTATCATTATTCTCAGCCACGTAATAGGTTTAGGCTGGCAAAAGCGTGCATTTCAATTTACAGGGCCGATGCCAATGCCAAATGATGCTATGCCTCTTGGGCTTCCAGCAATGTTCTGGGCGTTCCTTGCCGTAGGTTTAGTTGTGCTTGTAACAGGTTACGCAGCAGGATACGTTGCGGCAGCAATGCCCAGATCAGGAGGCGGCTACGTTACAGTCTCACGTGTGATTCACCCATTTGTTGGGTACGTTTCAGGGTGGCTAATGTTCCTGGCTGAAGCCTTCTCGTATGGGCTTATCGGCGTAGCTGTGTTCGAAGGTATTGGAATATTCTTCAACATCGCATTGCCTGGTGCGGAGTGGCTTAGTGCGATGAGTGATCCTGCAGTAATTTTCGTTGGTGGTTTACTACTGGTTTGGATCTTTGCATTCATTGCGTTGCTGGGCACAAAGCTTTACGGGCGGTTGATGGAGGTTATGTTTTACATTCCTGCAGCAATCACTATAGTGTTCTTTGCAATGTGGATAGCTGGAGTATTGAATCCCAACGTGGTCATAGATGGGTTCACCTGTGTTACTGGGGCTTCTCCAGATGTTTATGTTCAAACAGCTCTTGATACAGGTATGGCTGAAAACGCTGCTGGCTTCTTTGACGCTTTCTCATTTGCACTTGGCGGTGCATTCTGGGCGTATATGGGGTGGTACGCAACCACTTTCTTAGCTGGTGAAGTCAAGGAAGCAAATAAAAAATTGCCCAAGGTGCTGTTGACTTCAGGGTTAGTTATTATGGCTGTCTACCTCATTGCTTCATCGCTCTCGGCATTCTCTGTCATGAACGTGGCCACTACGACTGTAGACGGACATACCTGGAGTTTATTCCAAGCTTACAGCTGGTTGAGCTACGGCGGAGTAGATAAAGCAACTATCGCTGCCGCGGGAATTACTAATTTCCAGAATGCGTGGAGTACAGGAATTGCCTCAATAATAGCTCAAGGCATGGGTCTCGGCTGGCTTGCTATCCTTATTGCCATAGGCGGAGTGTTCTGGGTTGCCAATGACATTCCGCCGTTTCTGCTCGTGGCCTCAAGAACGTTCTTCGCAATGTCCTTTGACAGAATGATGCCTGAAAAATTCGCCTACGTAAGTGAACGTTGGCATGCCCCTGTCTGGTCGCTGATAATCACCGCAGTATTCGCGGTTCCAGCATGTATGGCAGAAGCAAACTTCCCACCAGGCGCAGCTACCTACTTAGGATTTGCTGGCGTAGTCGGTACAGACATATTTGACGCAACTTTCTTGTTGATGTTCTGTATGTCATGCATGCTGCTGCCATTAGAGCGAAAAGATATTTATGACCGCGCCGCCGTTAAACATTCCGTGTGGTTCGTTGTTTTACTTGGCTTTGTAGCTACTTTGGGTGCTGGTTTCTGCCTTTACATCTTCATTCAGCAATCACCATGGATTTGGTCGTTATTTACCAGCGGTGCAAGTGCAGGTGATATTGCTAGTGCCATCGGATTCTTGGGTTGCATCGTGGCTGGGGTATTGCTGTACGTCTACCATATGTACAAGAATTCAACTAAAGGCATGGACATGCGTACAGTGTACCTTGCTATTCCGCCAGAATAGTCTTAAATATCTTCAACCCCCTTTTTATTTTTCTAAAGTGTCATGTCAGAGGCATAATGTATGTTTGAATTGAGGTTTATAGCTGACCTTGTTGAGGAGCAGCTTGTAAGGGGGCATCTCAGGTGGCTGGCAAACTTCAGCGAAATTCAAAAAAATTACCATGTGGAAGATATTGTCTTTCCAATTTATGCTTCAGGTAGTTTACAAGAAAAGGGTTTTTTCCTTTCGAAAATATATTCAGCGCTTGTAGTGCCCAAGTATAAGGTACATTTGCTACTTTACACTTCGCCCGAGATAAATCCTAGTATTCTCCGCAAATTTATTTTGGCGCTTAAGCACAAGTTTGGTTCTGAAGATTGGGTTTTTTTAGTTTTGGCACAAGCCCAACCTATCGGAAAAGCATTAAAGGAAGCGGTTGAAGGCGTTGAAGATAAAACTGTAGGTATCGCTGCATATGGCGTGGGCTCCAAGAATATAGTAACCTCCAGCAACGTTTTAGGTCGTGGGCTTTCGAAGCATTTGAAACTTGGCGAAGCAAGGTATGAACGTTTTGATGTTCCAAACTATTTGAAGAGTTTCACAGCTACTTTCGCTTTAGGTGTATTATTTCTGGTCTTTCTTATTATGTCCGGCATGCGACAGTTGGCAGCACAGTTACCTGTTGTGCTCTTGGTCTTGTTGATTTTTTCGTTAATAGCAGGTCAGGTTATCTATAAATCGCGTTACCATATGTCCGTCGTGATTGACAGCAAGGGTTTTCAACTGCGTGAAGGAAAAAAGCTAAGAGAAGGCAGATGGCGTGACTACTTAAACTTGTCAATTTTTGTTTCACCAAAAATGGAAACATTTCTCCGATTAAAGTCGAAAGACACAACTTTTGATTTGCCCCTATCACGCGTTGGTCTGCCTAGACGTGAAACCTATAACATGGTGCGACAGATAGTGCAGCAACGGCAGAAATAGCTCTATTGAATTACTGGTGTTTCAACCTCGGTGTTCCACCACGGTCTCTCCCATTTGCTGTCGATTTTTGGTAATTCCTTCAGTAAAGTGTTGATTCTGTCTCTTACGATTGCCACCTCGTTGCTTCGTAGCCATTTTTCAAGAATTTCTGGTCTTTCGGCAAGATTTTTAAGATTTAAAATAACTGTTAACGCGAGTTTCTTGTCTTTTTCAAGCGTTTTTCTCATAAACTGTGCATCGATGTTTTCATTTCCTCCGCCTATATCGTGATCTAGGAATATGGCTGCCACGTCTTTCAGATCTTTTTCTTCCATGCCGATGATTATTCGGTCTTTTGCAAAATATGGGTATTGAAGAATGCGATATTCTTGGCTTTTCTGCTTCAGTTCCTCCACTGTTACCTTTGGCATATCGAAAATAAATTGACATTTTGAAAGTAGCAAAGCCTCTAAACCTATGGTATAAAAATTTTCCCTGTAACGTTCAAAAAGCTTCATTTCTTTGATTTTGATGTTGTGCCTCAAGTTTATTTCATCGCAAAACAGATCCAGCACAGTAATCATAGGCAAACCATCTGCTGTTATACCATTTATGGTCGTAAGGCGGTAACGGTTACCATATCGCCACGTGTTGAAACGTCGATCATTAGCCGTTGCAAAAGAAGTGTACATAGTTCCGAAGGCTTTAGCCATGTTTAAAAGCAGTTTGTAAAAGTTTGTTCCCTGCTTCTTAGGAACTATGAAATCCGTATCTTTTATTGTACGTGTCAGCGGTGCCGTGCCATTGGCACTTTGGCAGTGGATTTTTACCGCGGCACCACCAAATAGCAGCGCTGGAATAGGGGCGTCGCTAACTTTCTTTTCGAATGCAGCAGGATATTGTTCATGCAGTTTCGGCGCGTTTATTGAAGCCCAGAGCGTGACCATGGCGCTTTTCATGGGAAAATATTCCAAGTCAACGTAAGCTGGTATACCTAATGCGTTTCTTAGTGCTTGGGGATCAACATTGGATATTAAGGGTAATTCAACGCTATAAACTGTACCATCCAAGTCTTCGTATAATTTGTGCTTATCCGTTTTAGACGCTCCCCGTGGCACCCACGTTATTTTGTGCACTTAAAATAAAAGCTTTAAGCAAAAGGTTTTTCTACAAGTATTTCTTCACGTTCCAGCATGACAACGCATATATTTTTATTTTTGCAGGTTAACTTTATGGCTAATGCATCTGTGGGGCTGTAGTCTAGGCAGGCATGACGACGGGCTCCAGAAAGCAAGCAACGGGTTTGCTGACCGCATGGGATGACGAAGTTCTGGAGCGGTCTTAGAGAAACCCGTAGGAGCAGCCAAGCGCTGTTTCCGGGTAAAGGTCGTCGGTTCAAATCCGGCCAGCCCCACTTACGCCGCGTTGATAACGAGAAGTGGTTCTATTTTCAAGAATTTAATAGGCCGTAATAGCCCGACAAGTTGCGGATTGCTTAAAAGTAAGCTTCTGTAACGTATCTTCGCATCATTCTGTGGCTGTTGAAGTAGTAGGCTATTTTTCCAATGGAGTTTTTCATAATTCTTATCCAATCATCTCTTTTTTTGTAGAACATGGGCGCAATGATGTACTCCAGTTTATTATAGAGGTCATCTATCTCTCTGTTGCTTCGCTCCTCAGGTGATGTGCGTTCTTCTGGAGGCGGTCCTATAGACCAGCCTGTTATGCCCTCTATCCAACCCTCAATCCACCAGCCATCCAATACACTGAAATTTATTATACCATTATGTGCTGCTTTCATGCCGCTGGTTCCAGATGCCTCAAAAGGTGGATTTGGCGTGTTCAGCCAGACGTCAACTCCTGCGGTCACCAATGCTGCAGTTTTCAAGTCGTAATTTTCTAAATAGGCAATTTTAATATCTTTTAATTTTTGGATGTAGCTAAAAATTTGTTCGATAATTTTCTTGCCCGGTTGGTCTTTTGGATGCGCTTTTCCAGCAAAAATTATTTGCATAGGCGTTTTCCTGCTTATTCTGCGCAGTTTTTGCGGATCAGAAAATATTAGTGTGGCTCTTTTGTATTCTGTGGCTCTTCTAGCAAAACCAATGGTCAATGAATCACTGCTCATATGAATGTTCGCTACTTTGTTAACGTGGTCGATTAACATTTTCTTTGCTTCTCTGTGGGCTTGCCAAATTTCCTCATCAGGTATTATATCCACTCGTACAAGCAGGTTCGGCTCATTCGCCCAGCCTGGCAGATATTTGTCGTATAATCTCCTGAAGCTTTCACATGTCCACGTATATGAGTGGATGCCGTTGGTGATGGCGTGAATTTCGTAGCCTGGAAACATCTTTCTTGAGGATTCTTGATGCCTTTTTGCTACACCGTTAATGTAATCACTTAGGTTAAGTGCCAGCCGCGTCATATTCAATCGGTCTTCGCCGCCTACACTTTTCAACACTTCTAATGGTACATAGTCGCCTAAGACTTCCTTAATAAGGTCATAAGAGAATTTATCCTGAGCTGCTTCTACAGGTGTATGCGTGGTAAATATGCAGTTACTTCTAACTTTTTCAACATCCATTTTTTGCTGCCGCAGCAATTCCAAAGCAAGAAAGGCAGAGTGCCCCTCGTTCATGTGATATTTTCGTATGCTTATCCCTAATTTCTCCAGCATCCTCACGCCGCCTATCCCGAGCGTAATCTCCTGCTTGAGGCGGTATCGTTCGTCTCCGCCATAAAGGAAAGAGGTTATTTCTCTATCTTCGCTATTATTTCCATCAAAATCTGTATCCAAAAAGTAGACAGGAACAACACCGCCCGTTTGGCTCACAACGTTATAGAGCCACGCCTTAACATGCACGTTGCGTGATTGAATCTGCACTGTAACCTCTTCTGGAAGCAACTGCATAAACTGTGCTGGATTCCAGGAGTCTTCATGCTCTATCTGCTTTCCGTCAGGCATTAATATTTGCCTAAAATAGCCTTTCCTGCTGACTAAGCTGACGCCTACAAGAGGTATCTTTAAATCAGCGCTTGACCGTATTGTGTCACCTGCGAGGACTCCGAGGCCGCCGCTGTACGTATGCACATCGTTATGCAGTGCGATTTCCATGGAAAAGTATGCGACTTTTTGTTTTGTCTGATTTTGCATAATCTAAGCCACTTGGTTGCTTCACACTCAAGTTACCTTTAAAATTTCTTTTATCACTTTGTGTGTCTGAATTGGCGGCAACATGGTATTTACAAGATAGATTTCAACATGGCTAAAGAATTCCTGGAAGAACTTCTCGCGTAACAGGTTTTTTCTTGAATTTTTAACTAATAGATGTGGATTGCAATAGTCTACGCTTTTGATATACTCAACCGCTTCGGTTGCCGTTAACTTTTTAGCTACTGTGTTATCGGCTATGTCACGTTTCAGCAAAATTGCTGTGTCCAATGGTGTCATGGGGAAAATTTTCCCTTTCCCAACAATCCATCTGATGTTGACAACGGCTCTACCCTTTGCGTCGAACTCGGCTTTTTCCATAAGTAACTTGTATTCGCCCCAGATTTCTGCGATATCTGCTTGGATATAGAAGTTCTTTTCGGAGCTAAACGCCACATTCTGGTCCGCCATGAAACGTACAAAGAACCAGTCATCAGATATGGCTCGAACGCCCTTTAGCCTAAGTAGCCCATAAGTATGAGTGGTTTTGCCTGTGCCAGATGGCGCTATTAAGCAGGCGCCTTGGCCGGCTATGCTTATGCAAGCGCCGTGAACTGAGTTTATGCCGTGTTCGTCCTCAAGTATGTCGCCTGCGACGCTTAGGGCTATTGATTTAACCCAGCCATAGTAGTCAACATTGATTAAGAAAGCTGTTTTTGAGAGTGGATCGTATAGTACGCGTTGTTTTTCACCGTTTTCTTGGGCAACAATTAGTCTCCCATGTGAGCGGGTGTGCGCAGACATCGGATAAAAGTTTTCTTCCCAGCGATCTTTGATGTATTTGCTGTCTGTTAAGAGTTTTATGCAGCAACCGTATATGTCTGCTCTTTCCTCATAGAACAGTCGCTCGCCATATTTTTCCATCAATGCGTCCTTATCCTCGATGGCGATAAGTTCAACTTCATATTTTGACGCCATAGGCATCACCTTTTCACTTTGCTTCTTACAAGCTTTCTTATTTCGTCAGCTATTAACACTGAACTGGAGACAAGAATTATTATCAACCAGTCCATGTACGAAAGTGAAATGGTGCCTAATGCGATTTGTAGCGGCGGTAAAAGTGTCGCGAGCACTTGTAGAGATACAGAGGCTGCAATGCCGCCCAGCAGGTATTTGTTGGTGGTTAAGCCAAGTTTGAAGATGGATACTGTTCTTGATCTGCAATTTAGCGCGTTGAATACTTGGAACATGGCTATGGTAGTGAAAGCTAATGTTTGTGCTCTCTGAAGCCCGCCGCTGTTATAACCAGTTATGAACATCCATAGTGTGCCGATAGCCATGAATACGCCGACGTAAGCAATATTCAACATAATATCTCGGTTGATTATCCGCTCTTTTGGTTTTCTCGGTGGTCGCTCCATCACACCCTTTTCTTTAGGTTCCATAGCCAAGAATTTGTCAAGCAAGCCATCAGTGACAAGGTTAACCCAGAGAACCTGAACCGGCGTGAAAATTAAAGGAATACCCGGCAGAAGCACGAGTGCTGCCAATACAGTGATTATTTCGCCAGTGTTGGTTGAAACAAGATACTTGACGACTTTCCTGATATTTTCAAAAACTACACGGCCCTCCTCGACGGCATTGACAATGCTTGCGAAGTTATCATCAGTTAAAACCATATCCGCCGTTTCCTTCGTGACATCAGTGCCAGTGATGCCCATTGCGACGCCTATTTCAGCCGCCTTCAAAGCTGGCGCATCGTTGACGCCGTCACCTGTCATGGCCACAACATGTCCTTTCCTACGTAGAGATTCTACGATTCGATACTTATGCGTCGGCGACACCCTTGCGAATACTGCAACTTCATTTATCACCGCGTCAAGCTCATTATCAGACATGCCGTCCAAGTCTGTACCCGTTAGAATCTTGCGCCCTGCTTCTTTAATGCCCACTTCCTTAGCAATTGCCTCTGCGGTAAGCTTATGATCGCCAGTAGCCATTATAACTTTGATTCCCGCTTTTTTGCAGAGCTGAACCGCTGACTTGGCTTCTGGTCTAGGCGGATCTAACATTCCTGCAAGGCCTATAAAAACGAGTTTAGCTTGTCCTTTTTGAATGGCGGTTTTTACGTCTTCAAGTTCTGTCGTAGCTATGCTTGCGTAAGCGATGGCTAAAACTCGCAAGGCTTCGCTAGCCATTTGAGTGCTAACTGTGAGAATTTCACCTTTCCTTTGTGAAGTTAACAGTTTTATTTTGTCATCTTCAAGGATTTCCGAGCACCTTTCTAGTATCGTCTCCGGTGCTCCTTTGACATAGATATGAAGTTTTTCCGTGGAAATTTTGTTGAAAGTAACCATATACCTGTTTTGGGAGTCGAATGGTATCTCGTCTACGCGAGGATACTTCGCCTCTAAATCGTCTTTTTGTAAACCTGCTTTTGCAGCTGCAACAATCAAGGCACCTTCCGTGGTGTCCCCATAAATTTCCCATTTCTGCTTATCGTCGAGTTTATGTCGCCTTAGGCGAGCATTGTTGCAGAGCACAGCCGCTCTGAGCAAAAAACTGAGAGCTTTATCTTTTGCCGCGTCTATTTTTGTGCCATCTACTTCAAAATCTCCTTCTGGAAGGAAGCCAACCCCGGTTACCCTAACCAGTTTATTGTTTACAAATATCTGTTGCGTGGTCATTTGATTGGTAGTTAGCGTTCCAGTTTTGTCCGTGCAGATTACTGTGGCAGAACCTAATGTGTCGACAGCTTGTAACTTGCGGATGATGGCGTTCCTTTTCGCCATTCTATGCACTCCGATTGCCAACGCTATTGTTATTACAATTGGTAAGCCTTCTGGAATGGCGGAAACTGCGGCAGCTAGAACAAATAGAAATGCTTCTAGAAATTCGAATCCGCGGAGAATACTAATTATGAGTATGAAGCCGCTTGCTAATAGCGCAAGCAATCCAAGTTTCTTGCTCAAGTCTGCTGTTTGTTTCTGAATTGGCGTTTCGGCTTTCTCTGTTTCCTTTATTAATTTAGCAATTTTGCCTATTTCCGTTCTCATTCCTGTGGCAACAACAACTGCTTTGCCTCTTCCGCTTATGACTATTGTGCCTGAAAAGGCCATGTTCGTCCTATCAGCGACTGGCAAGTCTCCTTTGAGCACGCTATTTGTCTTTTTAACAGGTGTTGACTCCCCTGTTAACATTGACTCGTCTATTTCAAGATTTACAGCCTCAAAAATACGTGCGTCAGCAGGAACTTTATCTCCTGAATCCAACTTTATTATGTCACCTGGAACTATATCCCTTGTTTTTATTCGCATCTCGATGTGGCTACTTGTCTCTGGGCTGTCGCGAATTACTTCTGCTTCTGGTGCCGCCATAACTTTTAACGCTTGGAGAGCTGATTCTGCTTTGTATTCTTGGAAAAAGCCGATTGCCGCATTTAAAGCGAGAACAACGAGGATAACTGCCATATCCACATATTTTTCAACTAAAAGCGAAATTAATGCCGCTGCAACAAGGACGCCTACAAGTGGGCTTTTTAGCTGCCGCGCGAGTAACGTTAATTTTCCTGTTTTTCCTTCTTCCTCCAACTCGTTTAAGCCGAAAATTTGCAGTCTCTTTTCTGCTTCTATATCATTTAATCCCTTTTCGCTTGTATTAAGCCGTCTAAAGACCTCGTCAACACTAAGATTATGCCATATCGGTTCCTGAGTCACGCGAATTTCTCCATAAAATGTAACAAAATTGTGATTATATTATCTTCTAATTTGGTATATATAAAACTATTTTATAACTTCAAATTTGTCCTGATCAAAATAAACAGCCCAAATTTGAGAAAACGCTCTTTTCTATTATTGTGTGTTTTTAGTATCTTGTGCCATTAAGGCAGGCAGAATTACATATATAGCGAGTTCGAAATGTATACGCTTGGTTAAGTGAAAATTGGGTGTTTCAGGTAATGTTGGATTCTCCTGTGGATTTTGAAGATGTATTGCTCAGCGCGTTAAGGGATGAGCTTGAAGATACGCTTACTAAAGCGCTTAATCAAGCAAATACTGAGGCTGCAGACGTAAGGCGAAAGGATATGATTCTGGATGCGTTTTCGCGGTCTATTCAAATGCAGCGGTTGTATTTTGTTGTGCGTTCGGCGATTATGAGTGCCATAAGTGCTTTGTTTTTCTTTATTGTTGTGTGGTATTTGGGAACTGTGAATGTCGTTCAAGCAGTGTTTTTAGGGCTTTTCCTGTTTATATTTTCTCTTTTCTTCTCGAGATTGTTTGATAAACAAATTATCATGGTATCACGGTGGATTATTAGCTATATGGAGAGGCACAGACGAGTGAGAATGGTTGTGCTGAGCAAACTCTGAAGTATAAACGTTAGTGAGTTTTATGCTTTTAACTTATTCAGTGGGCTTTATGTACCATTCGCAGTAAGCGTCGCCTTCTTCAATGCACTTAGTCTCTTTCACGTAAGGTTTCTTGTTCAGAATTTGCTTGTAGATGCCGCTTGCAAAAGCTGCCACGCAGTTGCAATATGTGGAGTTTCCGCTGCAGATTTCTGCGAAAAAATTGTTGTAAACTCTGAAGGTAAGTTCCCCTTCCTTAGGATCCACGTGTATGATTTCAGTTTTTCCCAGTCCTGCTTCAGCGAATCTTTCAAGGGTAACTTTGAGAAACATTACTGGGTCAGACTTTAAAGCGTTTGATGATTCGGTGACGTAGCGTTCACCTGCGGCTTTGAAGGCTTCGGTGATGATTACTTGGGCTCCTGACTGGAAGATGTCTACGAGTCTTTCGAAGATTTGCTGCATCTGGGTTCTCGTTATTATGAGGCATCTATCGCCCGTCACTTTGTCTCGAATTATACCTTTTTCTGGGCTGAAGTTGTAGTTCATGTTTTCACAGGTAGTTATTTTTTGTTTTTGAATATTTATATTTTTGAGTGTGCTTGTTGCATACTACAGGGCACATTGTAAGATTATTCTGATTTTTCAGAAAAATATAAATAGTCTAAAAAGAGTTTAGGTAGCTGTGAGAAAATTGGAAAACAAAAAAGAATGCTGCAAAATAAGCGCCATCGTTACCATAGACACAAAAGGACAAATACTACTGCCAAAAGACCTACGCGAAAAAGCAAAGCTCAAGCCCAACGACAAACTTGCGCTTATAGGCTTTGAACGTAGTAATGGCGAACTATGCTGCATTGTAATGCTCAAGGCAGACGCACTTGAAGATACCGTGAAAAACATGCTTGAACCCATTTTTAAAGGAGCATTAGTCTAAGGAAGATGTGAAACATGAAAAAAGAAAAAATACACAAGATTGTGCGTGAAGGCTACGCCAAAATCGCTAAAACTGAACAATGCGGCTGCGGTTGTGGCTCAGGAAAAAGCCAGCAGATAGGCTACAATTGCCAAGAGCTAAGTACTGTTCCTGAAGGCGCAGACTTGGGCTTAGGTTGCGGAAACCCTTTAGCTGTAGCTTTGCTTCGAGAAGGCGAAATTGTCATTGACTTGGGCTCAGGTGCTGGATTAGATTGCTTTATAGCTGCCAAAAAGGTTGGTGAAACAGGTAAAGTTATCGGCGTGGATATGACACTTGAAATGCTTGAGAAGGCACGGGCAAATCTGAAAAAAGGCGGGTATAGAAATGTGGAGTTCCGTCTAGGCGAAATCGAAAACTTACCTGTTGCTGATAACACTGCTGATGTTGTAATTTCCAACTGCGTTATCAATTTATCCCCTGATAAGCAGCGTGTATTCAATGAGGCTTTTCGCGTGCTTAAACCTGGCGGTAGGATCATGATTTCAGATATCGTGCTGCTTAACGAGATTCCTGAGGAGTTAAAGGCGAGTGTCCCAGCATATATTGCATGTGTTGCGGGAGCGGAGCTGAAGACTGAATACTTGAGGTTAATTGAAAGTGCTGGGTTTAAGGACATTAAGGTCGTTAAAGAAACTCCATTTTATACTGAGCAGAGCTTTGATTTTAATCGGTTTTTCTATGAAGAAATGGCACTAGATAAGAAAAGTGTTGAAGCTCTTCGTCGATCAATTGTGAGCATTTCAATAATCGCTTTCAAGCCGAGACAGTGAATGTCAAGGCTGAGATTTTTCTTTTTTAATGCGTCTTGTTTATTACCTTGCTTGAGTTTCACTATTTTTTCAGTTTTGCAGTTAAGTGTTAGAGCTATTTAGCCAAAAGTCCGGGCATATCTTTAGCACTTTAACCTGTTCTTTTTGCGCCACAGTTTGGGCATTCAGTCACAAGCTGATCCATCAGCATACCGCAGTATTTGCAAGGTATCATAACTACTTGACGGACGACTTCTTTTTCTTTAATTATTGGCTGTGCTGCTGGTTGAACTACTTGGATGTCTGCAATTTTAACAATGTCTGGTCTCCCATCGATGGCTACAACACTCTTCAGCGTCCATGTTACACTTCTATCTATACCTTGAGCGGTTGGGCGCCCACCTGCAGGAATGTTTATGGTAAATGGGAATTCTCGTGTTTCGCCATTAGCGAAATGTGTTGGGCCACTGAGAGCTGGCTTAGCAGAGAAAAGCACTGATGACACCTCTGTTTCACGTGGCACCATTCGTCTCAACTGGGCGTCATATTCCATACGGATAGCTTTAGCTCGTTCTACACAAGATATTTCATAGCGCACTTCTGTTGCATCAAAATCTTCCATTGAATTGACAATTATTTTGCCAGTTAAATTTTCACCCAATGCGACGCTGTATTGTCCCAAATTCAATTGGAGGTTCGCATTGGGTGCTGTGAACTTCTCTTTTAGTTTCTTAAGGAACATCTGCTCACCATTGTGATTTGTTTTTTTGTATTTTCTTGTGGATGTGCATATTTTAGATTTACGCTCTTTACCTAAATTTGTGAAGCGCATTTAACAGCTTTGACTGTTCGTTTTAGCAAAAGCTGAGCGGCCTGTTGTGAAGGCCAACTGCCAAGACCACAGTCAGGTCCAGTGAACGCCAGCGTATCAGCATATTTGGCTTTAGCTGTAAGAAAGCGTTTTCTTATCGTAGCCTCGTCTTCTACGATTTGTTCTGCAGTGGGATTAGTAACGCCGCTGTCTCGTAGTTCTGCGAGAATTGCGTCGATGTCTGTTCTTGCTATACCGATTCGGATTTGTTTATCAGCTTCTTCTAGCATTCGCCTCGGGATGCTTTCAATATTCTTCGGTGAGGCTGCGTACTCAAATGATACGACATCAATGTTTCTTATTTCCAATAAGTCGGGAAGCCGTAGTGGCGAGTGAAGGTGAATCTGCCTTTTCGCACCATGAAAATCAAACGCTTTCTCTAAGACATCACATATTACTTCTCTTTTTGCGTTAATGTCTGTTAGTCCAAAACTTGGCTCATCGATTGATATAACTTCTGTTTTAACGTACTTGGAATCCAAGAGGGCGTTTCGGGCGAAGCGCCTTATAGTTTCCGCAAACTGGTATAGAACATCGGCATAAGCTACATTACCAACTTCGTTCAAGTACTGCTCCATGGGACCAAACAACGCTACGCGTAATCTAATTTTTTGTCCCAACTCTTCACTAAGTTGTTTTGCCTCTTCCTTGATTAGGTATACTTCAGGTAGAATTGCATGCGCCTCATCTACGACGAAGGTACCTTTTTCCATTGTCAAATGAATAATGTCGCTGACTTGCCGCATGCCGCTGTACTGCTGGGGGTAGGTAACGACGTCTAATCCTGTAAACCATTTTTTCTTAAACGCTTCTAGTGTGACTGCACAGAAATTTCTTTGCACAAAATCATCTGTTCTGGGGTCTTTTCTTTTTATGATGTAGTCTCTGGCAAGCATGTATGCTTTCTCAAATGCTTCTCTCTTCACGTTTTCTGGCAGCGGAAAACTTCCTACGTCATCAATTGTTACGTGCATGGTTGAATATTCTTGACCGAAATCTATTAAAGCTATGTTTCCAATTGACAGTAAGCGTTAGTTGAATCCGCATGTACAGGATAAAAATATTGTTCAACATTGTGAAGCGGGAAAAGCATGAGTGAAGAACCTAAGCAAACCAACTCCTCAACACCAGTTAAACTTTTGATTGATACTCCAACTGATTTTCAGTTTCACGCTGCATACCTAGTTTATTCAGAATTGTTTGATACATTAGTTGGCAACGAGGCTAAAGCAGAGTTGAATAGAAATATTGAGGCCCTTAAACAAAACAAAATAGATTGTGAAACATTCTACAGGAACATAGCGCACTACCGGAAATTGGAACCAATGCCTCGCCAAGAAAGCTTATTTATAGAAACACAGCGAAAACGCGATTGGCGCATGAAGTCTCAGCGTGAAGAACGTATTCGAAGGCATAGAAAATAGTTCACTTCTCAAAAGACAAAAATATACAAAACTAATAAATTGAAGTTATTTCTTTTTTTAACTAAAAGAGGAGTACCCTATCATGAAGAAACTTGGGGATATAGTTCAAGAAGCAGATTGGACTAAAGAAAAACATGTGCCTGTAATCGACTGCGCGGATACAGTTAAAGCCGACGAGCTTTTCGAAGTAAAAATAGCAATAGGCAAAGAGATAGCACATCCAAATACCACAGAACACCACATCAGTTGGATATCTCTATATTTCTACCCAGAAGGAGAAAAATTCCCATACCAAATAGGGCACTATGAATTCTCTGCCCATGGCGCCTCAGTTCAAGGTCCAAATACAAGTTCAATATACACCCACCACGCTGTTACAACATGGTTTAAGACAAACAAAGCAGGAACTCTAATAGCAGTTTCATTCTGTAATATTCACGGATTGTGGCAATACTCAAAAGAAATTAAACTCAAATAGTCTGGCCAAAGTTGCTGGTTTGTGCTTTTAGGTAGCACAAGGATAATATAGAGAAAACTCTGAAGTCTGTGGCGAGGTGCATCAGCATCAAAAGCAAGATCAGCAACATAGGCTACGTTAACAGGATAAGAGATAACATTCTAAGTATTAGACGAAAAAACCTTCTACCCTTATTTGAGGAGCTAAAAGCAGCCGATTGTGTCGTCTGCAGCGGATCAGGCAGATCCCTTTACTCACTGAACGCCGCTATGAGCCAAATCGCGCTTAGTCAAGTAGGATGGAGAAATAAGGTAGTACTTACACCTGACGACCCCGGCTTTCCGGGAAGAAACATGTACGACGCCGCCGCTGACCTCGAACGACGTTACAAAAAAACGCTCTTGCTCATGAATTCTGGAAGCGGTTATTCAGATGACCCATTAATGATGGCGCAAGATTTAGCGCGTTATATAGAAGAAAAGAAAACTTCAAGATTCTCAATGGGACTCGTGACCTCTAGTTTAGAGTCACCTCTAGCTCAAATTACGGGCAAATATGGTCATGTGGTGATACTCAAAGGGCGTGGAAAATCTAAGCCATCCTTTGAATATAGTGAAACAGGCATGATGGGCGACATTTTCGAGCTCGGCAGCCTTCTGCTCTTGAACATGATGATCGAAGCAGTTTTTAGAAATCTAGAAGTTGAAGACGTGTTCAAGCTTTGTACTGAAGAGTTCAAAAAAATAGGTACTCTAATAGATGCCAACGTTAATTCAGACACCTATACGCAGCTTGTTGATCTGCTGGAAAAAAGAACCAACGTGTTTCTCGGTGGAAAAGGCACAGGCAACGAAATTGCAAAAATGACAGGCGTAAGACTTTTTCACATAAAAAGTTTCTTAGGCGATAACGTCTATGTAACACGCGGTGTTAACACGCCCCACCCGAGAGCAGGCGACCTCGAAATCTTAATCTCATCATCAGGCGAAACAAGACCAGTAATCCTTTGGTGTGATGTAATGAAAAAATTCAATGGAACAGTATTAGGAATAACAGCCTCAAAAGACTCAACATTAGCTAGAAAAGCAGATCTAAAGATAATTCTCGACGAAGAATTCAAATCAGGCACTCCGAGACGATTTTACACACGAGCCGCTTACGTCCTAAGCCCATTGCCCGTCAAGCTTGCCGAGCGATTAGCCCAAAGAGGCTTAAAATTGCCCGAATACATAATCAGTTGGTATCACTCTGTAACACAATAAAAGCCAGCATCCACGCAATTTTACACCAGAGCAAAAATTAATCAAAAGTAAAAAAGCCCGTCTGCACAGTAGAGCGAAGAGCAGCGTGCAATAAATAAAAAAGGAGAAATAAACAGGCACATGAACCTATCACAGGCAGCAATATTAGGCTCAATTCAGGGCTTAACCGAGTGGTTACCAATTTCAAGCACAGGACATCTGCGCTTAGCAGAACACTTCTTTGGTTTAAATGTACCCATACTCTTCGACGTGCTACTGCACGCGGGAACACTCATAGTAACGCTCTCCTTTTTCCATCACGACATAAAAAAAATTTTAGCAGCACTTGCAAAAGGTAACTTCAAAACAGAAAACGGCAACCTAATTCCACCAATAATAATCGGTACAATACCAACGATGCTGATAGGCTTCTTCCTTGGTGGCACCATAGATACAGTGTTCAATGATTTATTACCTATAGCTGGAGCCTTCGCCCTCTGCGGCATGGTACTATTTATTTCTAAAAGTGCCAAAGAAAGCAAAAATCACATAAGCTTAACAGAAGCATTGGTAATAGGCACCGTCCAAGGTTTAGCAATTGTTCCAGGCCTATCACGCAGTGGTTTGACTATTGCTATGGCTCTTTTATTAGGTATAAACCGTGATCAAGCCTTCAAATTTTCCTTTCTACTTTCTATTCCAACAATAATCGGCGCATTAGGCATAACTCTGTATACTCAACAAGAAAATTTAGCTTTAGCAAATATCGCCGTGTCTGAAATTTTACTTGGGATAGCTATTTCGGTGGCAGTTGGATATTTCTCGTTGTTTTCTCTGAGTCGAATTGTTATTAACCGAAAATTTCACTATTTTGCAGTTTACTGTTGGCTTTTATGTGTAGCATTAATTGCATCAAGTATAATATAGAACCATATGTTAACTCTACATTAAAGCCTAAAAAGCTTCATCAATTTTTCAATAATTGCTAAAGCAAAATATATTGGGCGCCGTAGTTGTCCCAATCCACCAAGCATTCCACGCATATTATTTATGTCCGCCTTGTCAATTGCTCGCGTCAACAAAACCATTAATGAATAAGTGAATACAAAGATCACCACGCCAACAATTAGAGATACCCAATTGCTAAAATTCAAGTATGCAACAACAACATAAGTGGCGGCAGCAGCTCCTGTGGCTGACAAGAGTATTTTGGCAGAGGATACCCAGTCAACAGTCACATTATAGCGTTTCCTCAACCAGATTAATGCAATTATTAGGCTTGGGATACCTGCAGTTAACGACGTAGCAATAAGTCCGATGATGCCGAATTTGGCAATAAGCACTACGCTAAGCGGGAAACCTATGGCTGAGGTCAACAAAGCCAACAACAAGTTAAACCGTGTATGCCCTTGACTATTTATGAAGTTGCCTAAACTTAAGTTACCAGCAGCAGTAAACAAATAGGTAATAGCCAGTAATGCAAGAAACAGCGGTGCATGTGAATATTCTGGGAACAGCACGCCAATTCCCGGCTTTGCCAGCACCATAACAATAGCTGTGGCAGGTATCACGAGAAAGGCAGCGTATTTTACAGAGAATTGAAAAACGTTTCTAGCTGTTTCAGGATCTTTTCTCGCGTC
>JAWBOE010000027.1:0-17984 GCA_038826755.1 Bathyarchaeia archaeon
TTCTCTTCAAGATAACTTGAGAGGTCGTCTATACCCCTGATTCTAACACCGTTGATGGCGATTATGATATCGCCACCTACTATAACAGTTTCTGTAGCTACAGTAACCTGCCGTGTTCCACCTCGTAACCCTGCCGTAGCTGCTGGACCGCCACTTGTTACTTGAGCGATAAGCCAACCATAGGTCACGTTTACACCCATGACTTTTGCGATTGCATAGTTCATATCTGTTCCTGAGGCGCCTAACGTGGGGTGCTTATTGTAGGAGCCTGTGGTCACTAAATCTTTGATTTCCCGCAGTATTGTACTGGATGGGATGGCGAAGCCTAAGCCTTGCGAGTCGCTTACAATGGCAGTAGTTATACCAACGACTTGCCCGTGATAGTTCAGTAATGGCCCGCCTGAATTGCCAGGATTGATGGGGACGCTCATTTGTATCACGTTTGCAATAGGGTAGCCGCCGCTCATTTCTTCGGTTATTGTTCTGCCTAACGCGCTAACTATGCCGGTTGTCATAGTCCCAGCTAAGCCGTAAGGTCCACCGACAGCGACCAGTGGATCACCTACTTTAAGCGTTGAAGAACTAACAACATCCAAAGCTTTGCATTCGCTTTGCGGGGCCTCTGTGGAGAGCACTGCCAAGTCCGCATAGGGATCTGCACCGAGCAATGTCGCGCCGTAACTGTTACCGTTGATAAACGTGATGGTAATGTTAATAGTGCCTTGTACAACATGATTATTCGTGATAACAACTTTCTGTCCTTCAAAATTGTAAATAAACCCTGAGCCTTGTACTGCTGTGTAGTAAGGACGACGGAAAATATCGTACTCTACCGTTAGCGCCCTAATCACGACTACAGCGTCTTTAACGCGTTCGTAAAGCTGGGACAGAGAGATATTTTCACCTGTGATGTACATACTCGTTGGCATAACGCCTGTCTGCCCTGACTGAAACGCTGCCAATTGACTATTCAACATTAAAATTTGGCTTTGAAGATCGCTTACCGTTCCTGAAATAACCACGGTGCTAACTAAAGCACCAAATAATCCTCCGGCAACCAAACTTATGATAACTACAGCCACAACAAATGCTTTTGAATACTGCTTCGATGACGACGCCTGATTAGGTTCCATCATTCATTTTTCCTCCATGCATAATAGGTTTCTGGCAAGAAGGACAAACTACTTCGTTACCTTGAAGTTTACTGCCACAATGGGAACACATAAATTTTTTCTTAGCCGCATGCATTCCTTGCCGCTCTTTAATTATTTTACCATCTTTCAAGAGCAGTATCCGTTCAGTGTGAGCAGCAACTTGACCGTCATGTGTAACCATAATTATGGTCGTATTCCTACTTAGGTTCAAGCCTGCGAGCAAATTAACGATTTCTCGTTTGTTTTTTGCATCTAGATTTCCCGTGGGCTCGTCCGCCAATATTATCGTTGGATTATTGGCTAACGCCCTTGCGATGGCTACACGTTGCTGCTCACCCGCGCTTAATCTGTGAGGGCGATGTTCTTCCCTTCCAGAGAGACCAACCATCTCCAATAGTTCGCTTGCTCTTTGCCGTTTTTCGCCTTTTGTCAATCCCATGCCTTCCATGGGTAACTCCACATTTTCACGCGCATTCAGATAGGGTAACAAATTGAAAGTTTGAAAAATGAATCCAATTTTGTTCCGCCGTATCCTGCAAAGTTCCTTTTCAGGCACTTCAGCAACATTGATTCTATCTATCAAAACTGTTCCCCCGGTTGGCTTATCAAGACAGCCTAAAACGTTCAGCAACGTAGTTTTGCCTGAACCCGAGGGTCCCATAATCGCCACGAACTCCCCCCGCGCAACCTGAAGGTTAACGTTGTAGAGGGCTTGCACATTGCGTTTACCAAGCATGTAAATCTTTGAGAGATTCTCTACTCTTACTACTGCATCACTCATATCGCATAGCCTCTGCTGGTCTAGTCCTTGAAGCACGCCAAGCAGGATAGAGGCTACCTAACACACCCAAGAGAACAGCTGCTCCAATTCCTATTAATATGAGTCCAGGAGTTATTTTTGCAGCTGAAGTTGGGTTTATCGTTGTCACAAATCCACGCCAAAAAGTGCCTTGGTTTGCAACTGGAAGTAACAGTTGCGACAATATAGGTGCAGCAACGCTACCGATTACTATGCCGACTATGCCTGCCGCGAGGCTTAATAATACGCCTTCAAGCATGAATTGGCTCATAACTGCCCAGTTGCTGAAACCTATCGCTTTAAGCGTGCCGATTTCCTTAGTTCTTTCTCTTACAGTATACAACATTACAAAGAGCACTATTAGGCTGGTGGCCGCCACTGTAACAAGTATTTCTTGAATTGCAATACTCTGAGTTTGCGCAAGTGTTGCCTCTGCGTTAGCTAACTCTGTTTCGTAGGTTGTTTTTAACGCTTCAAGTTGCTGTAGGCGCTGCTGCCCAGTTGATATGGACAATTCAGGATGTAATGCGCTTATGGCGTTGGCGACTTCATTCACGATATCACTGCTTTCAGTAAACACCGTGATGGATGTTATGTAGCCTGTGTTATTGGTTAACGCTTGGGCGTCTGACAAGTTCATGTATAACGTAATTCTATCTTCCACTCCTGAAGATCCATGGATGCCGATTACTACAAAGGTTTTCTCGAGGATTTCAATTGTGTCGCCAACATCAGCGTTGAAGAAGGCAGCGTTGTTCTCGCTTAGAAGTACTACGCCGCTGTCGCCTGCTTGAAGGTTTCTTCCAGCAGTTATATTGGTCGGCAGAATGGGGTAGTTATCTACGAGTTTGGTCGTCAACGGTATTCCTTCGATTACGTAGTTGGGCACAAGCCGCGTGAAAGTCCGCCCATTTGGAGCAGTTATTGTCCTGTTTGTGCCCTCTGAAACCTGCAGATTAAAAGAGACAGCTGCGACACCTTCGATTAGGCTTATGTCGTAATATAGGCTTTCATTCATTGCAACTGCGCCTCTGGATCCGAAGATTCCGCCGCCAAATGCTCCAGGTACACCTGTGCCATTGCTAAACTGCCCAGGTGTGAAGGTAGCATCACGACGAGGTATCGTGAAGTTGGAATCTCCACTTATTGGCGGCGTAAACCCGAAGCCTTCCATACTTGGGGTGAGACTGCAGTCTATACGGGTTAATGTTTGGTTAATTGTTGCTTCTGTTGCAGCAATTGTGCTGCTGAGGTTCTCCGTTAATCTTACCGTGGACATTTGATTAGCCATTATGCCTACAGGAATGGAGATCATAATTGCCATAGAAAATCCCAATGCGATAATCACCAGTAACGATCTTATTTTGCGTCTTGAAATGTTTCTAACAGCTCTTGATACCATGCCCATTTTCTTTCACTGTACCTGCCACAGAAAAAGGTGGACAACCAAAAAAGAGAGAGTAAGTAGAGAGGGGTTAGGGTGCTTTTTCCTTTGGACCTGCTGGCAGTAGCTTGTGACCATGTGACCATTCTCCCTTTTTTGGTTGTCTGCATGCTCAACACCGTAGCTTTATTAAACGATTTTTCAGAATTATACCCAACTCTGTTCCAAATTGATATACAGTAAATAGCAGTATTTAATGCGGGCTAATTGAGAATCTTTATTACTTGAGCATAAATAGATAAAATAAAACTCCGACGCATATGGGCGGTAGAAATGGGGGCAAGCGGGCGTCCTTTCAAGTATCTCCTCGGCTGGCTGATTGCAGGCACAAGAGGCGGAGCTACAAGAGCAAAGATAATCGAGATACTGAAAGAAACGCCGCAGAATGCGAACCAGTTAGCCACAAAGTTGAATATGGATTACAGAACAATAAGGCACCATTTGGAAGTGCTTGAAAAAAACAGGATTATAACAACAGTTGGCAAAGGGTACGGAATGACTTATTTCTTATCCACAATAATGGAGGAAAACTACAATGTATTTGAGGAGATTTTGAAGGGAATGTGGAAAAAGTAAAAAAAGGAGAAAGTAAGATGGAAAATCAAATGAACAAGAACTTAAAGGTTTGGATAGTAATACTGATCACATTAATAGCAGTGGCACTTTTGGCTGGTTTATGGGCGGCATTAACATTTTATAATCCACAATCTCCATGGATGCCTATACCCCGTCCAGGAATAATTATGGGAGACATAGAGTTTTTCTACATAGCAAAAACAGTAGTATCCACACTCAACATAGCACTCTTATCCTTCTTGATCCTCACTTACGCGGATATTTATAGAAAAACACGTTCACAATTCACTATTGGCTTGCTAATTTTTTCAATAGTTTTCCTCATGAAGGATTTTGCTGCAAACCCTATGGTCATTAGGGCAGCAGGCTTCCACTTGTTCGGTCTTGGACCATTCGCGTTGCTACCAGACCTGCTTGAATTTGTCGCGTTAACTGTATTGTTATACTTGTGCAGTGAATAGTCCCAAAGAGTTTGTGCATTGGCCATGAGTAAAAAAGTGTTTATTTCAGGTCCGATTCAGGGTATGGAAAACGAGCAAAGTTATAGGCGAATAATAAACGAAATATGTGTTAATTTAGGTTACGAGGCAATTGATCCGTGGCTTCGTGAGAAAATAATTTACAATAAAGATGAGCCATACTGGTGGAATAATGTGCCGGCCTTTGCTTTTGTTGAACGTGATCTAGCTGATATTGATCGATGTGACGTGTTGATTGCTTATTTGCCAAGGTTGTCAGCGGGGGCATGTATGGAGCTTTTTTATGCTAAACGCAAGGGCAAAAAAGTCATAGTTATTTCATCCATGGAGTGTTTGAGCCCTTGGATTGTTGTGCACGCGGATCACATAGTGAAGAGTTTTGATGAAGTGAGAGAAATATTAAAGCAACTTGCGATTGCATGAAATTCACGTATGCTATTAATGTGTGATTAGGGTGAAGGGTATCTATGTCTTACTTTTACAGGTGACAAGCGATATTATCGTGCGGGTAGGGGCAATTGGTGAAATACCTTTCAAAAAAGGCTTGTATGTTTATGTTGGCTCAGCACAGAATAATCTGGAAAAGCGTGTGCAACGCCACTTGAAAAAAGAGAAGCATAAATTTTGGCACATTGATTATTTGCTGGACAATAGTAACGTAAAAGTTGCAGCCGTATTTTACAAAAACGCGTGCCAAACCGAAGAATGCAGTATTGCCCGAGTAATCGGAGAAAAAGGTAGAGCAGTAAATAGCTTCGGCTCATCAGATTGCCAATGTGAGAGCCACTTATTCCAAATAAACAATGTAGAGTTTTTATGTAAAATCATGAAAGTACTACCTCTAGAAACATAACGCTTTTTAAGAGAAAACGGTGAAGAATACGGTATCTCATCGTGAAACATGTAAAAGCGGTTGTAGTCTAGCCTGGTTTAGGACATCAGCCTGCCACGTTGACGACCCGGGTTCAAATCCCGGCAACCGCACCAAAAGTTGTTAAATGCGCACATTCAATTCCAATACATAGTTTTTCTAGGCCAACATAAAAAACGTCAAAAACCACACACCACCGCGTGATAATATCTATTATTTCAAATCGCCACCCATCGATTCTCAAAACAAAGCCCTTCGGCTTACAAAAACACACAGGCTACGCAATAAAACATCAATAAACTACCCAAAGCAAAAGTGACAAAAAAAATTTAGCTTAAGCGAAAAATGCACCCAACGGTCAAGCTATCATGGAAATAAAAACGAAATACTGAAAAAAGCCCCTTTTATGGTTAAAGGAAAAATATTTCAGATACAAAAGATTATACGCGTCTTCCTCTTCTGCCACCTGGTCTTCGTGTACCATCATGTGGAATAGGCGTAACCTCTTCAATACGCTCTATACGGAAACCAAACCTAGCAAGAGCACGAATGGCTGCTTGAGCACCAGGACCGGGCGTTCGTGGTCCTGCTCCTCCTGGAGCACGAACCTTAATGTGAATGGCAGTTATGCCTTTATCACGCGCGATTTCAGCAGCAGCAGTTGCAGCACGCATTGCTGCGTAGGGTGAAGATTCCATGCGGTCGGCTTTAACGAACATTCCACCGCTTGTACGCGCAATAGTCTCTGCTCCTGAGATGTCGGTTATATGTATCATAGTGTTATTGTAAGAACTGTATATGTGAACTATACCCCATTTCTCATTCTTCTTGCTACTACTCAAAGCCTCTCGCCTCCATGACGACCACTTCTGCCCTTGGGCTGCCTTATTTCCGGCTGCTTAACTTCCATAGTCATTGTTTGCCGCGTCGGATGCGACGGGTTAGCCAATACGCTTTGCTGAGCGTAATTAATTTGGGACTCTTCTTCCTTTGGAACTATGTAGCCAGGCACTGTTACGCGACGCACACCTATAGTTATGTGACCATGGGTTACAAGTTGACGCGCCTGATGAATCGTACGCGCCAAACCTTTTCTGAAAACAATCGTTTGGAGCCTACGTTCGAGTATGTCTTCAATAGTCAAGTCTAATACGTTGTCCAAAACTGCTGTTTCTTGAAGGATACCAAGCTTCTTTAAACGCGTAAGAAGTTCATTTTCCATCTTCGCACGTTCCTGAGGCGCCTTGCCAATTAATGAACGAGCAATGCCACGCGCCTTTGACAGCATAGTTTTGTGCCGCCAAAGTTCATGCTTGTTTCTCAAACCATATTGACCTAGAAGCTTAAGTTCCTCTTGCAAGATGTCTCTGCGCCACGCGAAACGTGGAGTTTCATACTTTTTCCGCTGTTTCTTCGGATCACCCACTGCTATTTACCTCCTTCACCTGCAGGTGCGCCACCAGCCTTCTGAACAGCTGCCTTCTTCTTCACGCCAAGTGCTTTACCTGCACGGCCAGTAGTCTTTGTTCTTTGACCACGCACTTTTAAGCCGTAGGCATGCCGATAGCCACGCCACGACCGCAATTCTTTAGCGTGGTCTATGTCCAGTTTTGTTCTTAGCACAAGATCTGCACTTATGAGGTGCATGTCTTTTCCTGTTTCCTCATCTTTTCGCCTGTTGAAAAGCCAAGCAGGCAAACCATATTTTCCAGGATCTCGGATAATTTCTTCAATTTTTGCGATGTCACCTTCAGTGAGGAAACCTACTCTTACATCAGGCTTTATGCTTGCCTTTTTTAATATAGCGTTAGCGAGACTCTGACTGATACCTTTGATTTCTGCAAGGGCATAAGAGGTTTTTAGTGTACCCTGAACATCTGTGCCCATGATTCTGAGGATATGACGAAACTCTTGTGACATTCCAATTTTTCTTCCGTTAAAGTTTGAAGCTACTACGAAAGTAATTCATAATTTATTTAAACCTTCCTTTCTCAGAACGATTAACAGCAAGTTTGCCCGCCAAGTTTTGCAGTGAATAATTGAAAACAAGAAGCTGTACAGCTTCAAATGAACAAAAACCATTGTTTAAATAAAGAGGTATATTATTGTCTACAACGTATAAACCTATCAGTTACGTTAAAACGGTCTTGTCTAGCAGATCATGTTAAAGGAAAATAATGGGTTATACCATTTATCATGTATTGTATAGCTATCGCCGCGATCAAAAGAGCCATGATTCTCGTTACTATTTCTGCACCTGATTTACCCATAAATCGGTGAATAGGCTCAATAAGCTTCAGAACTAACGATACAACAGCAAACACGATTGCCACTGAAGCCACAGTGATTATTGTTCCAAATGATTGAAAATTGAGAATGGTTGTTGTTATAGCGCCTGGACCAACCAGCAATGGGACAGCTATCGGCACAGACCCAAGCTTCTCCAGAGATTCATTTGAAGGCACATTCCATTCATCTTCGATCAGAAGCTTCACTGCGATTATCAACAGCAAGACGCCACCAGCAATCATAAAACTATAGATTGAAATGTTAAAGAACGCCAATATTTGCTGACCAGCAAGCGCAAAAATTAGAAGAAGAATAAAACCTGTGATTGTTGCCGAACGAAAAACGCGTTTCCGCTGCTGAGAAGACATCTTCTCCGTCAAACCGATAAAAATAGGCAGGTTTCCAAAAGGGTCAACCACGATAAAAAGAGCCAACACTGCGCGAACCAGATTTGGAATACTCTCTGTTAGGTAAACAGTAAATATATCAGACATGAGGCACCCCTCAGTAAACGTTCACAACGCCTTTCTAAACAAGAACAAGAAAGCTGTAAATGAGCGTATATGCTTTTCGTCCCAACAGTCTTAAATAACTCAAAGCCAACCCTTTTCAATGGTGAAAAACATGCCATGCACAGTTATAGTTGGCGCATTCTGGGGCGACGAAGGTAAAGGAAAAATAATCTCATACTTAGCCCTTAAAGACAAACTTGATTTCTGCGTGAGAACAGGCTCCGTAAACGCTGCACACACAGTATGGAATGAAGGAAAAAAATACGCCTTACATATGGTACCAGCCGCTTTCCTTTACGAAAAATGCCGCTTGCTAATCGCTGCAGGAGCCAACGTTCACGTCGCGAGATTCCTAGAAGAAGTCGAGTTGACGAAGGTTCAAGGCAGAATTGGCATAGACCAGAACGCGTCAATAATTGAAGAAAAACATTCGATACAGGACAAGACCAGCGCACATTTGAAAGGCTTAGGCACAACAGGCTGGGGTGTTGGTCCAGCGTTGGAAGAAAGAGTTAGAAGAACAGCAAAACTTGCCAAAGAAATCCCAGAACTGCAGCCATATATTGCAGATGCTACAACTGAAGTAAACGACGGAATAGACTCAGGCAAAAAAGTGTTGCTGGAAGGAACACAGGGTTTCATGCTTTCACTGTTCCACGGCACCTACCCATACGTAACTGGCAGAGATACAGGTGCCGCAGCAATATGCTCCGAAGCAGGTGTCGGACCTACAAGAGTTGACAATGTCCTTATCGTTTACAAGTCATTCATAACCCGTGTTGGAGCGGGACCATTACCTGGAGAATTGACAAAAGAAGAAGCAATAAAGAAAGGATGGTTTGAAACTGCAGCTGGAACAGGACGCGATAGACGTTCTGCACCTTTTGATTTTGAGTTAGCAAAAAAGACGGCTAAAATTAACGGCGCCACACAGGCGGCGCTAACAAAAATTGACAGCATATTTCCGAAGTGTCAAGGTGTAAGAAAATTTGATGATCTTCCAAGCGAAGCAAAAAGTTTTGTCAAAGAAGTGGAGAACAGAACAGGTGTTCCCGTGGTGCTGATAGGCACAGGTCCAGAAGCCTTGGATATCATCGATAGGAGAAAAGAGCATTAAAGCCCGATACACATTAAAGGTTACAATACTTGCCGCATGCGCCAGTAGCAGTTAAGTTTTTCTAAGTAGAAAAAGGGGATTCATAACCCTTTGGTGCGCTTGAATACTGTATTAAAATTCCATTTTATCTCGGAACTGCTGACGAGAGAGTTAAAGGTGCTGTTCTTTGCAAACTTAGTAGGCGCCTTCGGAGATGGACTTTACGCTTATGTTTTACCTTACTATATGCAGGACACGATTAAGGCAAGTCCTGTTGAAGTAGGTATACTTTACGCCATTGCGAACATTTGTGTTGGCGTGACCTTGTTTGCAGGAGGTTTCCTCGCAGATAGATATGACCGAAAGAAAATTCTGATTCTAAACTGGGCAGTATGGATACCGGCGCCGCTAATCTTTGCGTTCGCGCAACATTGGACGTGGATGGTGCCTGCCATGGTTCTTTGGGGCATATTGTTTAGCCAGCCAACAACAACAGCGTATATTGTCACGAGCGCAAACAGGAATAAGTTGACCCTATCTTTCACAGCTATATCCTCAGCATGGTCACTTGGATACGTTTTTTCTCCTGCCTTAGGCGGATATTTGGCTCAGATTACAGGAATGCAGAACGTTTTCATTTTTGCATCCATCTTTTATGCCGCTGCAGCTGTTTTTCTTGTCTTCATCAGCAAACAGCCTTCACGACCAATACAAGACACACCAGCACAAAGACACATTGTCTTGGAACTTTTAAGAGATAGGAAACTGCTCAAGTTCTCATTTTTTCTTGCAATAACGATGTTTACCATTTTGCTTTTCCGCCCATTTATACCCACGTTTCTAGCAGATGTATATGGTTATCGCAACTTCGAAATAGGAGTCTTGGGGTCATTCTTTTTCCTTGGCTCAGCTGTTCTGGGGCTATTGTTAGGCAGAGTTGGCGACAAAACCGAAAAGTCACACGCTTTCGCTGCAGCCTTGATTTTAAATGCCTTTTCACTTTTGCTACTTTTGTTGTGCGGCGACTTTCACATCTTATTGGCAACGCATGTGATTATTGGCACATCTTATTTGGCGTGGCCTTTAATGAACGCGATAATCGGCTCACACGCGCCTGAAAAATCTCGTGCAGTTTGGATTGCCACTCCACAGGCTATAAGTATGCTATGCGCCATTTTTGCACCCTATGTTGGCGGTATTCTCTATGAAATGTCGCCCTACTACCCATTTATTTTTGGTTTAGCAATTACTTTATTTATTGCACTAGTAGCAATAGCCAGACTGCATGCGTAACAATCGGAACTTTTATCTGCATAAGCGCTGAAATCTCATTTCAGAGGTTAAGCATAATGCAGAATGCCAATGGTTACGGCAAAGTTTCAGCCAGCCTTCTTGTACTCTTATTTGCCGTAGGCTTGCTTGTCGGGGGATTAGTGACTTATTATATAAGCTTTCGGGAAATTAGAACTCTAAACAACAGAATTACAATTTTGCAGAATCAACTGTCCAGCATTCAAGGATCACAGAATATTACTTATCAAAGTATCACGATATATCAAAACGCCACATGGTTAGCAGACATATACGAGAACGTGCGAGACTCCGTCGTCATGGTTCAAGGCGTCACCACCGATGGAGAGGTTCAAGGGTCAGGCTTCGTTTACAATTACTCAGGAACCATAGTGGTGATAACGAATTTCCATGTAGTTTATGACACAACCAGCATAAGCGTTACTTTCCCAAACGGGAAAGGTTACTCTGCAAAAATTCTTGGAACAGATGCGTATGTGGATTTAGCTGTGCTTTCAGTTAATGCGCCCACAAATGAATTAAAGCCCATTGAAATTGTCAGTTCATCCACATTACAAGTTGGTGACACGGTCATAGCTATAGGGAACCCTTACGGCTTAGTGGGTTCGTTAACCACAGGCGTGGTAAGCGCACTTGGAAGAACCATCACGGAAGAATATGCGGGAGGCTTTTCAATAGCCAACATTATACAAACAAGTGCACCTATAAATCCAGGCAACTCGGGTGGACCACTACTTAACGCCGTGGGAAAAGTAGTTGGTGTAACTACTGCCATTGTAAGCGACTCGCAAGGCTTAGGCTTCGCCATCCCATCAAATACTATACTTAGAGAAATAGGCGCTTTGATAACTACAGGAAAATACAATGGACACTCTTACTTAGGCGTCAAAGGACAAGACATGAGTTATGCCAAGGCGCAGGAATTGGGCGTAGACATAACTTATGGGTGGAGAATTATCGAAGTCAACAAGGGAGGACCATCAGACGGAAAATTGCGCCCGGGCGACATCATAATCGCCATAAATGGTACAACCATAAGGAATAATGACGATTTAGCAAGCTATCTTGCGGAGAAAACCCTGCCAAACGAACATATAACTATCACTGTAATACGGGACAATAAGTCTACTACTGTAGACGTGGTATTGGGAACACGCCCACCGCCGCCTGTTTGATAAAAACTAAATAGTTTTACGTGAGTCGGATAGCATGTAAGCGTGGAGCAGTGCTACATTGAGGAATTCGTGGCGAGAGCCGTATCACGTTGTTCTCGAGGTGGAAAACAAGCAGTGCAGAATGCTGCAAAAGCTTGCTTTGTTCGGTATTGAGCATTTAAAGGTAGTGGATATACGTAGTTCGAGCGTGGGTGTGGTTAAACATTTAATTGAACTTGGTTTTAATCAGGCGGAAAAAATTCCACGTGAGTTAAAGGTTGCAGCACGAAAAGGAAAAAGCAAAGATAAGCGTGCCATATGGTTTGAAAGTGAGGGTTGTGAAGTCTGTAATACCATTTTAATCTATGATGCTTTTTTAGTTTCAGGAAAAAGCGTTGAAAAAAATGTGATAATGTATAGTTTCATGGTACCCACTTTTGAAGCATATTCAGGTATAATTAAAGCTCTCGAGGCGACAGGACACAAAGTTATTGTGCGGAAAATTGGTAAATTTGATCCAAAAACCGAAATGTTGACTGCAAAACAAGAACGATTGTTCTGGGTTGCATTAAAGAGCGGCTTTTTTGATTATCCACGAAAAATCGGACTACAAGAGCTCTCGGCTAAACTCGGCGTAAAACCTGCTACGCTTTCAGAAACAATCCGCAGAGGAACACGGCGGCTACTGGAACATTATTTTGAAAAAGAGACAACTTGAACTACTGTTTTTAGATCGGCTGATAACCCTAACATTTTAGGGAAAAAATTATTTTAAACGCTCAAATAAAAATAAGGGCAGGGATAAATCGTGAGCCAACAAGAGCAAATGTTCTGCTACCAATGTGAACAAACAGCTAAAGGACAAGGATGCACAGTTGTAGGTGTGTGCGGAAAAACACCAGAAGTAGCGGCACTTCAAGATTTACTTGTCTATGCTTTAAGAGGATTATCGCAACGGGTTCTTGAGGCAGCGAAAGTCGGCATCCATGACGAATCATTAAACGTCTTTAACTGTGAAGCATTATTTGCAACATTAACAAACGTGAACTTCGACCCTGACCGAATAATTACATACATAAAAAAAACTATTGAACTACGAGACACACTGCAGAAAAAAATTGAAGCTGCAGGAGGAAACCTTGACAATAGAAGTGAAGCTGCCAACTTAGTCTTAGAGAAAACAAAAGATGCCCTAATAATGCAAGGCAAGCATTTTGGCATAAAATCTGAACCTGTTATAGATGCAGATTTACACTCACTTCAATGGTTATTGACATACGGGATAAAAGGCGTAGCTGCGTACACTTATCATGCTTATACCCTTGGAAAGAAAGACACCTCGGTATTTAATTTCATCCATCAAGGACTTGCAGCCCCACTGGACAAAAAGTTGAATGTAAATGATTTTGTAAACTTGGTATTGAAATGCGGAGAAATCAATATCCGAGCCATGGAACTCCTAGACGCCGCACACACTGAAACCTATGGACAACCTGTGCCTACTCGCGTGCCTCTTGGAGCGAAAAAAGGCAAAGCTATCCTAGTATCAGGACACGACCTCAAGGATTTGGAGGAGTTACTCAAGCAAACAGAAGGCAAAGGGATTTACATTTACACGCATGGCGAAATGTTGCCTGCACACGGCTATCCGAAGCTAAAGAAGTACAAGCATTTATATGGGCATTACGGCACCGCATGGCAAAATCAACAACGCGAGTTCCCAGCGTTTCCAGGAGCCATACTAATGACAACCAACTGCATTCAGAAACCATTGGACAACTACAAAGGAAACATCTTCACTTCAGGACCAGTCGGCTGGCCAGGAGTAACCCACATCACGGGCACAGACTTCTCGCTAGTAATTCAGAAAGCACTAGAAATGCCAGGTTACACTTCAGACATAGAGGGCAAATACGTGACCGTAGGCTTCGCCAGAAACGCCGTCCTCAGCGCGGCTGATAAAATCATAGATGCCGTTAAAAAAGGAAAAATTAAACGTTTCCTGCTGGTTGGCGGATGCGACGGAGCAAAACCAGGGAGGAGCTACTACACTGAGTTTGTGGAAAAAGCGTCAAAAGACACAGTGGTGCTGACACTCGCATGTGGAAAATTCAGATTCTTCGATAAGGAGTTAGGCGACATCGACGGTATCCCACGGCTGCTGGATATGGGACAATGCAACGACGCGTATTCAGCTATTAAAGTAGCGCAAGCTTTGGCTGAGGCTTTCAACGTATCAGTTAATGATTTACCACTGTCGCTTGTGCTTTCATGGTACGAGCAGAAGGCTGTTGCAATATTACTGTCACTTCTTTACTTGGGTATAAGAAACATCCGTTTGGGCCCGAGTTTGCCTGCATTCATAACGCCGAATATACTAAAGGTGCTGGTGGAAAAGTTCAATATTATGCCGATAAGGACAGCGGAGGAAGATCTAAAGGCGATAATGGCGTAGCCGGCAATATCCTCCTTTTTTCTTCACAAGTTAAATACTTAACTATCTCTGGTCGAGTGGTATGAATTTTCTCCCGAATGCTCCCACATACTTTGCCTCAGGTCTCAGAAGCACCGCGTCAACGTACTGTTCTATTACGTGGGCAACCCATCCGGATATTCTGCTTGACGCAAAGAATGGTGTAAAGAATTCACTGGTAACTCCAAGAGCGTCTAAAGTGACGGCGGCGTAGAAATCTACATTTGGAAAAATTCTCTTTTTTTCGTAAACAACGTTTTCAATCTTGATACACAAATTATAAAGGTTTATAGTATTTGAGCGATGGCACAGATTTTCAGCCAAGTTGCGGAGATGTCTAGTTCTCGGGTCTTCAGCCCTATAGACCCTGTGACCGAAACCCATTATCTTTTTCTGGTTGTCCAGCATACCTTGAATGTACTCTTCCACTTCTTCCTCAGTGTTGATGTCATCCAGCATATGCATCACTTTCTCAGAAGCACCGCCGTGCAACGGACCTTTTAATGTTCCAATGGCAGAAACAACCGCTGAGTACATGTCAGCGTTAGTACTCGCTGTCACACGCGCGGCAAAAGTTGAAGCATTAAACCCATGATCAGCGTGTAATGTCATATAACGGTCGATTGCGGCTTTTTCTTCCATATCTGCAGTTTTGCCGCGGAACAGGTAAAGGAAGTTTTCTGCAAAGCCACAGGCCTCATCTGGAGCTAGCACAGGCTGATTACTGCGTATTCTGTGGATCGCAGCAACTATCGTGGGAACTTTGGCGATTAGTTTTATTGCTCGTTTTTTATTTGCTTCTTCAGAGTGATCGTGGTGATCCTCGTCAAAATAACTTAGGTGAGAGACTTCGGTGCGTAAAATATCCATTGGGTGGGCCGTGGCAGGCGTAGACTTTATACTATCTATTACTGCACCAGGTAACTGCATTTCTGAAACCAGCAGGCAGCTAAACGTTTCCAATTCTTGTTTATTAGGTAAATTGCCGTTTAACAGAAGGTAAACTACTTCTTCGTAACACACGTAGTCTACCAAGTCGTCAATGTTATAGCCTACATAGTAGAGTGCACCATTGGGATCTACATAGCTGAGTTTAGTTTCTGCAGCAGCAACATCTCTTAAGCCGCGAACAACAACTTTTTCGGAATTTTCCATTTTTATTTTTTCTCCAAGTCTTAAATTTACCAGATCCACTTAAGCTCGTCAGTGCAGGATCAGGGTAAATCCTTGTAAACGATTGCTATTACATTAAATGGAATTTTTTCCCAGAGTAAAATCGCTTACAACCCTGTTGCTTATAGCAGATCTGCAAATGCTGATAGAAATAAGTTAATTTTTCACTTTAAAACTTTTCCGTAATCACTGGCGCTGATTTGCGCAATTTCCATGCTGATGTAGCTGTCCAAAACTTTTTTAAGTGTTTAAACGATATTTTGTTTGAGAAAAAAACCAGCAGAGACAAGTACACTTTGCATTTTAGCTACGTTCCGCTGGTTTTTTCGAGCATAAACACAAAGTGAGGAAGATACGGATGCCAGAACACGAAACATTAGCGAAGAGTATCTCAACCACAGAGCAGCTTAGGAAATATGTGATGCTTACTCCACATGAAATGCAGCAGTTGGAGCAAGTTATTGAAGTTCACCCTATGCGCGTTAGCCCTTACTATTTGTCATTGATAAATTGGAGCGATCCACAAGATCAGATTAGGAAGATGGCTGTGCCATCTATTGAAGAGTTGAATATTGATGGTGTTTATGATACAAGCGGAGAAGCTGAAAACACGAAAATGCCTGGTCTCCAGCACAAGTATGCGGAAACAGCATTAGTTTTAGCTACAAATCGTTGTGCGACATACTGTCGGTACTGCTTTAGAAAACGCCTTGTTGGGTTGCCCAGTGACGAGATTCTGAAAAGGTTTGAAGACGCAGTAGCATACATAACGCAACATGAAGAAATAAATAATGTTTTAATCAGCGGCGGCGACCCACTTGTACTTAAAAACGAGATCATTGAGCGCTTCCTTGAGATGTTAACACAAATTAAGCATCTTAATTTCATACGTTTTGGCAGCAGAGTACCCGTCACTCTTCCACACAGACTCTATGACAAAGAAATACTCTCTATCTTCAGGAAATACTCTAAAAGCGATAAGAGATTGTATGTTGTGACCCACTTTAATCATCCACGAGAAATCACTCCACAATCTGTTAAGGCAGTGAGTAACCTTATCAAGGCAGGAGTTCTGCTAAGCAACCAAACAGTTTTACTTAGAGGCGTCAATGATGATCCAGCTACGCTTGCGACTTTAATGAAAGGTTTAGTGAGTATCGGTGTGACGCCCTACTATGTTTTTCAATGTCGCCCCGTCAGGAGGGTTAAGCACTATTTTCAAGTTCCCATATGCGAAGGCGTGCGTATAGTGGAAGAGGCAAAGGCAAGTTGTGATGGGCACAGCAAACGCTTCAAATATGTTATGTCGCATAGAACAGGGAAAATAGAGATTTTGGGGATAATGGGCGGCGACATCTACTTCAAATATCACGAAGCCAAAGATAAGGCAAAACTGGGCATAATATTCAAGCGACGCGTTGATGAAAACGCAGGCTGGTTGGATGATTTTTCAGGTGAAGACAACGATAGAAGTTATCAGGCACGGCAAGTAACGCTTTGCAACGACTGAAAACGCAACATCGTTAGCTTCTCAACTTTTTAAGCAACCAAGCCATGTTCTGCCCCAAAGTTTTCATGGTTTCTATACCTTCCGTGTCGCTTTCAACTTCGCCTTTTTTTCGTCCAATTCCAATGTTCCAATAAGAGGATCCAGGTACAATCATTTGGCTTATCAGGAAAAAATGGTTTATTGCATCAAAAGTTGAAATGGCACCTGCACGCCTGACCGCAACGACGGCGGCGCCCACTTTCCGCTTGAACATGTCGCCGTTGGCTCGGGCTACGTATCCTGCCCTATCAATAAGCGCCTTGAGTTCAGGGGTCATCATGGAAAAGTAGACTGGAGAACCCAATATTATGCCGTCTGATTCCAGCATTTTCTCTATATACACGTTTACGTTGTCGTCTTCGATAGAGCAGCGCTTGTTCTTGGTAGTGTAGCATGCCCCGCAAGCGTTGCAGCCGCTTATGTGTTCACCAGCGAGTTGTATAAGCTCGGTTTCAATTCCCTCTGCTTCGAGAGTTTGCAGGACGCACCGGATTAGGGTGGCTGTGTTTCCATCTTTTCGTGCGCTTCCGTTGAATGCTATAACTTTCACGTGCCTCACTGTTCCTTTGCTAAGGAGGAAGGAGAATAAAAAACTTTAGAGGCTAATTGCCCCAAGAATTAGCGCCAGGCCGTTGATTGCTGTGTAAACCGTGCTAAATGCTTTTGTTGGATGCCAAATGTTTTTATACACGTGGCTCTGCTTATGTTGCGTCACATTAACTCATGTAACAAACGGAAGCTTCTAAAAGCTTAAGAAAAAAGGCATGAAGAATTTTGTGGCAGGAGAAAAAATATTGGAATTTCAATCATTTAAAGACTTGCCATTAAGTAGGGAAGTCTTGAAAGGAATAGAAGAACTTGGGTTTGAGAACTTGTTCCCCATTCAAGCTCAAGCGATAATGCCCTTGCTCGAAGGCAAAGACGTCATCGGACGAGCGCAAACGGGAACAGGGAAAACCGCAGCCTTCGGCGTGCCCATGGTTGAACGAGTAGACCCAGCAATACGCAGGGTTCAGGGTTTAGTTCTAGTACCCACACGTGAGCTTGCCGTGCAGGTTACCGAAAACATTAGCCACTTCGCGAAATACGCTAAACTGCAGGTTT
>JAWBOE010000028.1:0-16710 GCA_038826755.1 Bathyarchaeia archaeon
ACCGCGGTGGATGATGGCATACGTGGCAAAAGCTACGTCGCTATAAAAGGTGGCACAATAAGCTTAAAAGTTGGCGGTGACGGCTTAAAATCAGATGATACCGAAATCGATAAGGGATACGTTTTCATCGAAAACGGTGTTATCAACATCGTATCTACTGGCGACGCGATAGATGCCGAGTCTGACGTCGTTATAGAGGCGGGCACTTTCAATCTAAAATCAGGTGGCGGCAGCAGCAGCACCGCCAGAGCTTCTGCTAAGGGACTGCAAGCAAACGTTAGCATCATTATTAATGGCGGCGTTTTTACAATTGATTCTGCTGATGATGCCGTCAACTCAAATGGGAACATCACAGTTAACAACGGAGTTTTCGCCATCTCTACGGGGGATGATGCTTTTCATGCCGATGCGTCCTTAACGATCAACAATGGAACCATAATCATAACAAAATCTTATGAGGGTTTAGAAAGCGTGATTATCACCATTAACGGCGGGACAATTCATCTCGTTTCGAGCGATGATGGCATAAATGGTGCAGGAGGGAATGACGCGTCAGGCGTGCTTCCCGGGCCGGGTGTTTGGGGTCGTCCAGGCCAAGATTTTTTCATGAACACAGGTAACTGTCAACTTAACATTAACGGCGGATACATTTACGTTGATTCTTTGGGGGATGGTTTTGATGTAAATGGCGCGGTGACCATGACAGGCGGCACCGTGATTATTAATGGTCCCACCTCCAACATGAATGGTGCTTTAGACCATGTTTCATTCAAAATTACCGGTGGTTTTCTGCTTGCAGTAGGCAGTTCAGGCATGGCGATGGCGCCTGGTACTAACTCAACTCAGTATTCGATGATGGTTAATTTTAATACAGCGAAATCAGCTGGGACTTTGGTTAATGTCCAAACCAGCACGGGAACGGTTCTTTTTACCTTTAAACCTACGAAGCAGTATCAGTCTCTAGTTTTCTCTTCACCTGTTCTCGCAGTTGGCACTACGTATGAGATTTACTATGGTGGCAGCGTAACAGGCACAGTTAATGATGGCTTATACGCGGGTGGCACTTATACTCCTGGAACAAAATACCGCAGTTTTACACTTTCTAGCATTACAACAACAATCTACTGATAAAGTGTTTATGCCTTAACTCATGTTAAGTGGCGAGTAACTTGAATGAATTAGACAAGCAACGCAAAAAAGCTGAGATTGATTATTGGAATAAAAATTTGTGGAAGTGGCGTTGCTATGTTTGGATTCTTCGTCGCATTCGCAAGCTTCGCAAAAAGCCTAACCAAGCTGACGATCGTGTCTATAATGAATTGGTGGCTTTATGTAATACCTTTAGTCGACAACTGAACGTTGTTGATTTGTGCTGTGGCGATGGTAGCTCATTAACTAAACGTCTCCTGAAAAACCGACAAATGAACATAATTGGGCTTGATATTTCTAGTAAATGCGCTCGGTATTCACGGGCGTTTAAAAAATGGGGATTTGCTTGTGTTACAGCAGATTGTGAATTCACCCCAATAAGAGCGCATTCAATTGACGTAGCTATCATACGTAATTCTCTTCATCATTTAACAAATCTGAGTGGGTTTTTTAGAGAGGTTGGAAGAATTCTCAGGCAGGAATCTCTCTTTTTAATAGTCGAAGTTGAAACCAAAAGTTCAATATCAAATTTTATTTATCACAAAATTCTAGTAGAACCGAACTATCCATTCGTGGAGCCAGATGTTGCTGTGGCCTGCTTGAAAGAAGAAGGGTTCACAGTTAATGATTTTGCTTCATTACAGGTAGACACAAGGCGCTCCTACTTTATTGCTGCTAAGAACACAAAAAATTAAGTTTTGTTTCTTATTGTTTTGTCTTCAATGTGTTCACTGCAATTAGCTACAATGTCAAGCACGCTTGCTGCTGAATCAAGGATAATGTCAGGTTTTACCTTTTCAATAATTTCCTTAGAAAAGTATCCACTGCACACACCCGCTGCGTAAGCGCCGGCGCGTTTAGCTGCAAGAATGTCTTCAGGGCTATCTCCAACCACAAGTATTTTCTCTGTGGATATGCCCAGGAGTTCTGCTGTGCGCTGAACGATATCAGGAGCGGGTTTAGGATTGGTAACATCTTCTGATGTTAGCACTATATCAAAGTAGTCTCTTATGCCTATAAATTCCAATTCAGGCTCAACTTGAAATTTTGGTCTTCCTCCAATTAACGCTAGTTTGAACCCCTTCTTATCAAGGACTCTTACTGCTTGGAGAGCATTTTTGAATTTCTTCAGATACTTAAGATGAATCTTCATATAAATATCAAGATACATTTCGAGACACTTCTGAAGAAGAATTTCCTCGTTTGCTTTTGAAAGGGAAATCACTTGGCAAAACTGAGCTTTCAAAGTGTAAGCCCCATTTACGTATAATAAGATCGGATCTGTGGGTGGTAGTCCAAACCGTTTTAATGTTTCGTTAAATGCCATCGAATATGGTTTAGAAACGTCAACTAAAGTGCCGTCAAAATCAAAAGCCAAAGCAACAATATGCAACCTGTTTATCCCCCTGCATTTATGAAATGTATATTGCTTAACACTAAACGTTCAAGGCGCGGTATTTATCATTACTCTTTGCATTTAGTCAGAATTTTTAATTAGCTAACACTTCTAGCAGCCAGTAATTTTGTTTATTTGTGATTGTAGTTCTTCAATGCTCACGGTACAAGGGTTAACTTCGACTTTTTCGATTAAGCATTTAAGATAAGCAAAGACGCGGCCTCTCCAAATGCTTGTTTGCTCATTTTCTAATGCTGCCTCTATTAGCATATCCACTAATCTAATAACGAGGTTACCATCCACGTTATTTCCTTGGTTCTGACATTTGAGCAGTAGTTCCTGCTTAATTTTTGCATGTTCTGCTTTGGCTTTTTGCTCAACCGCCCTTACTCTCATAATCTCGTAGCGTATCTGTGACCTACTTTCAAACATGAAAATAATCCTTTGAATCGCGTTCTCTAATTCCGCATCAGACCTACTCTTCAAGTCCCTAATGCCTATACAGCTATATTGATAATTAAAGGACCATAGGTCAACTTCAACATTACTTAGTTTTTTCAACGCGAACTCCAGAATAGCGCGATAATAGGTTAGGTAAGCTGATTCATATGGGGTCAATAGGCGCAAGCGAATACTTTCATACTCTTCTTCAGAGTAACCTAGTTGATTTACTAAAAGTTCCTTAAAAAGAGAATATGGAAAATTGTACTCTATATAGAAACATGCGAAATCAGTCAAGTATGAAAAAGTCTGCAATGGTTTGCAACTACTAATGTCTCCTGAACAAAGCTTTACGGTTTCCATAGAAAGATTTTGCTTGAGAATTTCAAGCCTGTTACGTCTAGAAGCTATTAATTGGTTAACGTATTCTGGGTCTTTGATAACCCTTTCTCTAACTAGACTCGCAAGTCTCTTAAAATATTCTCTTTTTACGCAGAGTTGACATTGCTCGTTAATTTCATATGGTAGGACAAAATTTGTTACGCCTAATAGCGCCTGTGGGCGCTTCCTGTGTAGCTCGCAATAATATTGTTGCGCAATTTTGCTGTAACCTGCTAGATTCAATTTCCAAATTTGAGAATTATCACCCATCTGCATAGTTGTCCGACTTATTTGAGGTGGTCTAGACATTTTTTCACTTCCATGTTCTAGCCAATGGCGCCGTTGCCATGCAGTATCTTGTGTGTTCTAGCGTAAGGAAGACCGCCAATTGCAGCGCCAAAAAGACACGTTTGTTGTGCTCTGCAAAGCGCGAACTTCCCAATAGCTAATCGCAATCCCATATCAGGTGGAAACAGACCTTGAATGTAGTGAGGAAACACGTGTCCAAACTTTATTTCCATAATTATGTTAGGCTCATTTAGTACGCGCATCGCAGGAACATCTGGATCAAACATGGACACTGAACCAAGCCCTGCCCGCAGGTTAGTATCAAATGTTATTCTGACATGGCTTACTGGATCATAGAACGCTTCGCGGTAATAATCTACAATAACGACGGCTTGCAGCAAATTGGCTTGCGATTCAATGTAAGCTTCTCTGAGAAGAGGCTCTTTTGATTTGGCTAAGAGACTAAAATCACCCGCTATAATATTATCTGCTTCATGCCGCGTTAACCTAGCAGTTTCTTTAAGAATATATTCGCCGTATTTGGTTTTTCGCTCAAACTTTATCTTATCGTCTCTTAGATCGTAAATTCTAATCCGGTATTTCTTTCGTGTGTATATTCCAGCCCATTTTTCAAACAAAGAGGTGTTTCTAAAATCGTCAAAGTAAAGGTTGCGTACGTGATATCCGCCTCTAGGTCCAGCAAAAGGGTCTGGTTTGAAAAGTAATGCCACTCTCTTTTTGAGTACCTGATATTGCAGTTGGGAAATTTCATATTTGAACTCGTGGCGCAATGTCTTCCCGACCTCTTCAGTCATCTTCAGATCTCCATGTAACCGCTGTTAGTGTGAAAAATTTTTGTGAATTGGAAACCAACCAACATGGAAAGCGTATGAGAAGACAAGCTGGCAAGTCTTATTGCACCTCAGCGGTATAACTGACTATGCTAACGTCTTTTACACCTGGAATTTTAAGGAAATTATCTATCTTTGGTGTGTCCTTGCTTTTCATTCTAACTTCGACCATTAACTCAACACCAGTAGGCGTTACTGTTCGTGATCTTAGTTTGTGTTTCGGAAGAGCTTGTTGGATCGCTGCTTCAGCTTCGCTGCTATAGTGTGCAACCAAAAGATATGGTTCAGCGCTGTGAACGCTAACCCGGCCTATAACAAATATTAAGAAACCAATAAGTGGGCATCCTATTACAGCTACCATGTATAATCCTGCACCGCATATTATCCCTACTGTAATAGCCCAGAAGGTGAAAACAATGTCGCGTGGATCTTTTATGGCTGTCCGAAAGCGAACTATACTTAATGCACCAATCATGCCAAGTGACAACGCAATATTAGAGCTTATGGGAAGCGTGACAAGGGTCACCACAAGTCCAACAAGTATCAATCCCATATTGAAGTCACGAGAATAGATAGCACCGGTGAAAGCTTTGCGGTAAATAAAGGAAACAAACAGCGTCATAATAAACGCCATGATTAGCGACAAAAGGACGCGGTCAATTGTAAGTGCTTGAAATCCTGTAGGTGGATTTAAGAATTCCGTCAATAATTGTTGCCAGTCCATTTGAATCAACTTTTGTGTCGCTACTTATTAGCTCTTATAAATAAATAATTTTTTCAAAATTAATTTCCTGTTAATATCCAAAATAAATCTGAATATTGAGTGTGCTATTACAAATAAAAGTAACTATTTCACACAACAAATTAAGCCAACATGCTCCGTTTACTTATTTTCATTTTAGAAATCATCTTTTACTTTAGCGTCATTGCCTTCTGACTCGCTCCACATTTACGGATGTACTAAAAAAGTTAACATTGTACCATTCGAGTTTTGGATGGAACATCCAACCAAATATTTATATGCCTCAAACCCGGAACAAACCTCGGTTATCCCCAGCCACCCGCGACAAGCACGAAACAGGAGGCACTAACAAGCACGAACATACCAATTGGATCTAATATAAACTGTAGATTCACAATCCACATCAGCTTAGAGAAATCACCTCCCAACTGCACACAGAATAACAATAAACCCGTGGCGTCAAAAGCAGCCCTGTACTCATTTTATTCTGCACCATTTCTCTGCAACAGTACGCGAAAGCTCTTTTCCAATTTATTAAGTAAGTCGATAATAGCAGGTGATTAAAAAGTGAAATCTTTCTCAATTTTAGCTAAAAATCCAGAAAATTTGCCCGACCTAAAACCTTGCATACATGGCGGGGAAATATGGGACATCCACAAAAAAACCCCATACAAAGGCAAAATTATCGATTTTAGCTCAAATATTAATCCAATAGGGCCTTCAAAGAAAGCTCTTCAAGCAGTAAGGCGCTGCATACGGGAAATTCCATATTATCCAGATTCGAATTCAACTGCTCTACGTGACGCTATTGCAAAACATTTTAAGATAATTAGCAAAGAAAACGTGATAGCAGGTAACGGCTCCACAGAACTCATCTACCTCTTTGCTGAAGCGTTTCTGAACAAAGGCGACGTAGCGATTATTCCCATACCTACATTCAGCGAATATGCACGTGCTGTAAGAAAAACAGGTGCATCAATAAAGTACATCAAACCAGGTAACCAATTGCGACTTGATGTAACTGCCTTTAAGCGTGCGCTTCCCAAAGCTAAAGTTGCATTTTTATGTAACCCAAACAACCCAACAGGTGCACTTATACGACAACAAAACTTGATTTCTATACTCGAAAGAGCAATAGAAGAGGACTGCATCGTCTTTCTTGATGAAGATTTCATAGAATTTGTAGAAGATGAAAAAGAATTATCAATGATAAACCAAATCAGAAAATTCCCAAACTTGTTCATTTTACGATCTTTTACCAAAATCTTCGCCCTAACAGGGCTCAGAGTTGGTTACGGCGTAAGTTCAGAAGAAATTGTCAATACCCTTCTATACTTCAAAATACCATGGAACGTTAACTGCATAGCGCAAACCGCTGCAATAGAAGCGTTAGCAGATGCTGAACATATAGAGATAACACGTCAACTCGTTAAAACTGAAAGAGTTTTTCTAACAAATGCGCTTCGACAAATCAAAGGTTTCACCGTTTTTCCATCAGCAACCAACTTTATCCTCGTAGATATCCACGGATCAGGTTTTACCGCGGCACATCTAAAAAAGAAAATGTTACAATATAACATATTAATCCGCGACTGCAGTTCCTTCACCGGACTTAACGATTACTATATCCGAGTGGCTATTAAAACCCACAGAGAAAACGAGATGCTGGTAGAAACTTTCAGAAAAATACTGCTACATGGTTCCAACACAAAACAGCCTAACGCTTCTCAAATAATTCCCTTGTAACGAAGTGGATAGGATGCTACCTTTTAATGCCTCATTTTTTATTGATGCACTGTTAATTTTTTTTTCAGCATTAATTATTGATATAGTTTTCGGCGAAGTTCCTGATAAACTGCATCCCACAGTATGGATGGGCAATGTCATAGCTTTTATCAAGCCAAAATTGAAAAGCCAAAACGCTTTGATTGAAAAAGTAAATGGCATCTTCCTATGTGTTGCTGTTTTAGCGCTTTTCACAGTTCCTATCTATATTATACTTCAAGTAATTCGCCAAACCAGTGGCTTTGGCTACATAATATACATCGCGGTTTCTGCAATTCTACTTAAAACAACTATAGCCGTCAGCTCAATGAGGTATTACACTGTACCAATAGCTGAGGCGCTTGAGAAACGCGATTTGGAAACTGCAAGACGCTGGCTGCCCTATATTGTTAGACGCGACCCGTCAGAACTTGGAGAGCGCCACATACTTTCTGCAGCCATAGAATCTATTGCTGAAAGTACAACAGATGGTATTACTGCACCTCTTCTTTTTTATGCACTGCTTGGTGTTCCAGGCGCTATTGCATTCAGAGTAATTAACACACTTGACTCCATGGTGGGCTATAAAGATCATGAAAACATATATTTAGGCTGGTTTTCAGCAAAGGCTGATACCTTGTGTAACTATTTTCCAGCAAGGTTAACAGCATTGTTGATGGTTGTATCAGCAATGTTTCTAGGGGCGGACTGGCAAAATTCATGGCGTATTCTTCTAAGAGACAAAAATAAGACAGCTAGCCTCAATGCAGGGTGGACGCTCTCTGCCATGGCTGGTGCGTTGAATGCACAACTCGAAAAGAAAGGGCACTACACGATAGGTGATGGAGAACTTGTCTCACCTACAAATATTCAGAAAGCTTTAAGGATTATGGAGTTAACAACTATTTTGTTTGGAGTGATAGTTGTTCTTCCCATTTTAGCATTAGAAGCTGCCATTATAGGCTGGATGAGTCCCATAATGTTTCTTGTAATGTGAACTTGCTGGAATTGTTCCAGAGTAGCCGGCGACTAAGCGTATGGCTTTATGTCATTTGGCCTTCTTTGACTTCGTATGTTATTTCTGCGCCACTTCTGATGTTTATCATATCAATTTCTTCAATCATTCGGTTGACCATTCTGCCGACAACGAGCACAAGTACATTAAGTCCCCTTGAGGCAGCAATGGCCACTGCACGGCTAATGCCGAATTCTATGTCTGCTTTGAGAGCCAACTTGTTAAGCACGGCTCTGCCTACAGTGCCCATTACGCCGATTCTGTCTGGACGAAATTCCTCATATAACCTGCGCACCTTGGCGAGGTCAACAGCCCTTGAGCCGCCTTGCCTTATACTTGGAAGCTTAATAATTAGGATTTTGCCATGTTTAACTTTTATTGTACCACGTAAGTCTCTCAAACACACATCTTCACCTTGATTGGCATTTATGAGCGCTATTCCCTTTGCTTCCGCTTCAGGATCATGTGATGATATGGCATATGTGATACCTTGTTTCATCACTAAGCCTACTTCATCGCCTGCTTTTATTGGCTGTGCGGCTATAGCTGGCCAAACACGTTTAAATTTCATTTCACGCTTAACAGCAGCTACGTAGTTTTCCAAAGTTTTCAAGTCTACTTGCAGTTTTTCGGCTGCTTTAGGTGTAAGTCGATAATCTGCTCTTTCTGTTCCTGCTTCGAGTAAGCCCTCGGCGGCGAGCTTCTTGAAGTATTTTGAGACTGCCTGTATGGTTATTCCAAGCTGGTCGCTTATGTCCTTCTGTTTTACGTGCGGCTGGTTACGCATGACTTCAAAAAGTATTTGGAATTTTGTTAGTTCACTCTTATTGCTTAGTAAGTTCTTTCTTTGTTTCCGCACCATAGTATTCAACCTGTATTTAACTTTAGTTAAGCTAATGTTTATAAGCGTTCGGCTGGATTATCCAACAACGAGGAACACATATGCACATCATGGAAGGATTTCTACCTCACCCTTGGTGGGAACTCTGGTTCTTGATAGCAATGCCGATAGTGGCGTATGGTGTTTATCGCCTTACGAAAATTACAAAAGAGTTTCCTGACGTCAAACCACTTCTCGCCTTAATGGGCGCGTTCATCTTTGTGCTTTCTGCATTGAAGCTTCCTTCTGTGACTGGCAGTTGCTCACACCCTACAGGCACAGGCTTAGCCGCTGTGGTTATTGGTCCAGGAATAACTTCTGTCTTCTCAGTAATCGTTTTGACTTTTCAAGCCTTGCTCCTTGCTCACGGTGGCTTGACTACGCTTGGCGCTAACACGTTCTCCATGGGTATAGTAGGTCCGGTTGTAGCCTACGCTATATGGCGCGTTGCAAAGAAAGCACGCGTGCCCAACTCAGCAGGAATTTTTCTTGCCGCAGCTTTAGGCGACTTGCTCACTTATGTTACAACGTCTGTTCAACTTGCATTGGTTTTTCCTGTTGCCGGAAGTTTCTTTGATGCTTTCTTAACCTTCAGCGGGATCTTTGCGATTACACAGGTGCCACTTGCTATAGGCGAAGGTATACTTGCAGTTATTCTCTTCGACTTCTTAGCAAAGTATAAGGGATCATTGCTTTCAGAGTTGAAGGTGATTAAGTTTCCAGTCTCTCAAAGTGCGCAGCAGGAGGAAAAAGAACATTGAACACCAAACACTACATAATTCTAATAGCGATAATGGTGGTAATATTCGCATTACCTCTAATTTTGTTTCCTGCAGCTGAATATGGCGGTGCAGACAGCGCCGCTGAAGAAGCTATTTCAGATCAAGGTTACACGCCTTGGTTTGCACCGATATGGGAGCCGCCTAGTGGTGAAATAGAAAGTTTACTGTTTGCTCTTCAAGCAGGTATAGGTGCGCTTATTATAGGCTATTTTGTTGGTTATGAACGGGGAAGGCGTGCAAAAAAGAAATAAGCAGAGCACACCCATATCAAAACTATCTTTGGACGACGAGTTTAGATGAGCCACGATGATTTATATGCGCAAATCGACAGGTGTGCTTACACTAACGCTTTAGCAAAGGATAGCCCAGTAACAAAAATGTTCTTTGCACTTTCAGGGCTTATAATAAGCGTTTCATCCCCGTCGCCAATAGTGCCCATAATAGTGTTTGCAACATTCACAATCCTGCTATTGAGTCTAGCTAAGGTACCTATGCATTTGTATTTGGACTTGCTTATCTACCCGACCGTGATGCTTGCAGTTAGCTGCCTTATCCTCGCGTTGTTTTTCGGAACAGGAGAAGCCCTTGCCGTGGTAAACACGCCATGGTTCACTTGGACCATTTACAGAAGCGGCATTACATTGAGCATAGTAACCTTCCTCCGCGTAGAAAGTGGTCTTTCATGTTTATTTTTTTTAGTTTTAACAACGGCCATGACTGACATTTTTCTGACCCTGCGACGTGCGCACGTGCCGAAGGTACTGATTGAAATGTCCTTGCTGATTTACAGGTACATATTTGTCTTCATCGAAGTGGCAGAAAAAATGAGCACGGCCCAAAAGCTTCGCCTTGGGCACTCAGGATGGCTTAGAAGAATCCGCTCGTTAGCATTGTTGTCAGGAAACCTCTTCATCCGAACCTTAGAACAGGGACAACGCACGTTAATTGCCATGAACGCCAGAGGCTACGACGGGAACATCCGCGTATTGGAGGATCAACCCAAAGCCAGTAAACTCGCCTTATTCGGCGTCACTGCCTTCGTCGTCTTGCTGGTTCTTGTGGCGTGGTTAACAATGAACTTTAGGGTTGTATAGCCAATGATGTTTCGGCTTGAACACCTGTCACATCGTTATCCCGATGGAACAATGGCGTTAGATGACGTTTCCTGCAGCTTTGCAAAAGGCGAGCGTATCGCCATTTTAGGAATTAATGGTTCTGGAAAAACCACGCTGCTAAATCACTTAAACGGCATTTTAAAACCTACTTCAGGCAGAATTTACTTTGATGATAAACCATTACAGTACGATCACAAATCTCTGCTCGACCTCAGGCGTCGAGTGGGTTTCGTATTTCAAGACCCCAACGATCAACTTTTCGCGCCCACAGTTAAGCAGGATGTCGCCTTTGGACCTTTAAACCTAGGATTAGCCCCTGATAAAGTTAAGCAAGTAGTCAACGAAGCGCTCAAAACAGTCGGCATGACCGAGTATGCGGAGAAGCCACCGCATTTCCTGAGCCTAGGCCAAAAGAAACGTGTTGCACTTGCTGGCGTACTTGCTATGCAGCCAGAAGTTATAATTATGGACGAGCCAACTGCCAGTTTGGATCCAAGAGCTGCCAGCGAAATCCTTCATTTGTTGCTCAGACTAAATAGGGACGAAGGCATTACGCTGATATTGGCTACGCATGACGTGGACATGGTGCCACTTTTCGCGAACAAGTTGTACATCCTAAACAAGGGTAAAATAGTATCCGAAGGCACGCCGAGAGAAAGCTTCTCAAACACTGAACTAATTAGAAGCGTTAATTTGCGTTCACCTAGAATAGCACACTTATTTGAAGTCCTCAAGAAAGAAAACAATTTGCCTGTCAACCATGAGTTGCCCTTAACAATTAGCGAAGCCCGAAAAGAGATACTCCGCATCCTAAACGTATGCTGCTCCAAAGAAAACGCTGAGGATAGGAACATATGAACATTCCCGACGCGTCTCTGATAGGCGTAATTGCCATAGGCTTACTCCACGGTTTAGAACCAGGACACGGCTGGCCCATAGCTCTTTTATATTCAACAAGGACATCGAGACCTACTTTTTACGCGGTAATCAGCTCGGGCATAATCTCCTTTTTTCACTTTATCTCCTCAATAGCCGTCGTGGCAATTTACGTCATTGCCAGCTCCTTCGTAAGCGCAACTACTTCACTCATGCGGTATGTGGCAGCTGCAGTTTTAATAGCGTTGGCTGCTAAAATGTTAATTGAGAAAGTGAAAGATGAGCTAGAGGTGCAACATGGTCATTTTCATGAAAATACTGAAGACATCACACACGAGCATTTCCATACACACGAGGCGCTTGGAAGCCACACACACCCACATTTTCACCCAAAACGTGCAGTTCTCAGCTTGAGAAAAATTGCTTATTGCGCCTTTTTCCTCGGCTTTGCCCATGAAGAAGAATTTGCATTACTTGCATTAGCGGTGGGCGGAGTTAACCCGCTCTTTCTGATGCTTTCCTACGGGTTGGCGGTTACTTTAAGCCTCGTGGGCATAACAGTTCTCGGAATTAAAACGTACGAAAAAGCCAAGAAGAAACTGCACAAATATGAGAAATACATCCCCAAAATTAGCGGTTTAATCCTTCTCGTTTTAGCTATTCAAATACTCATAGGCTAAATTTGTGCAAGTTGTAGCCTCTAGGGGTAATCATTTTTTGGTTGACGACGCGAGTTAGGGAATTTCCCACAATAACAGTAGTGGCCATATCCACAGCGCTTTCAAGCAACATCTTAAGTGTAGTGATGGTTGCAGTCTCGCCTGCTCGCCCTAAATTTTTAACAACGCCAACAGGCGTTTCTGGGCTTCTGTATTTGCACAGGATGTCGTAAGCCTTAATTAAAGGTTCGGTTCGCTCGTTGCTCCGTGGATTATACAGAACAATAACAAAGTCCGCTGCGGCAGCAGCATCGAGACGCTTTTCAATAAGTTCCCAAGGCGTCAGCAAGTCGCTGAGACTGATTACAGCGAAGTCGCTTGTCAATGGTGCACCCAACTTCGCAGCAGCTGCGGTGGCCGCGGTTACGCCAGGAACAACCTCTATTGGTATGTCAGCTTTCTCAAGTGCAGCAACTTCAAAAACTATGCTAGCCATGCCATAAACGCCTGGATCGCCGCTACTGATAACAGCTACTTTTTTATTTGCTAAGGCTTTACCAACGGCTATTCTAGCCCTCTCTACTTCTTGTCTCATTAAGCCAACAATGACTTCGCTGCTGCTTTTAATGAGTGAGTTGATTAGTTCCACGTATGTCTTATAGCCAATAATAACATCGGCTTCCTCGATTACTTGTCTAGCTTTAGGCGTCAAATACTCAGGCGCGCCAGGCCCTATGCCGACGAGGCTTATTCGCCCTCGGCTACTGCCACGGTAACGCCGTTCATTTTCATCTTTTTCAGTAGTAATTTCGCTTCTTTCCCTGCAGTTATTAATGCTGCTCGTTCACATACGCCTCCAACACCAATTTTCTCTGTAACTATTTGCGAATCAGCCGAAAGGTCTGGATGCCTAAAACCGCGGAGCACCTCAGTGCTTAAGAACTCAATGTTTAATCCTAACTTTTTTGCTGCTTCATTTATAGCTGAAGAATCACGCTTGATGTCAACAGTTGCTAGACAGGACACACGTTCTACAGGAATATTGACTCGTTTCAAAGCAGAGTGCACCGCGTTCAATAATTGATTGGCGGTTATGTTTTTTCTTGCACCTATTCCTACAGTGATGGTTTTAGGTTTCAAGATTGTAACAGGCTTTGCAAACTCGTTTGACACGGGCTCTTTGAAGATTATTGCACCCGCGTCGTAACCACTCAAAATTTCGATGGCGCTTTTTATATCAAAAGCTTTTTCCACTGTGAATTCCCGAATCAATTTTACTGGGATTCTAATATCACCAATCAAGATTAAGGCTACACGTTTCCCATCAACTATCGCAGCATTAACAGGTATAAGGCTTTCAGGGTTAACTATTGTTAAATGCAAATTACAAGCAAGTTCATCAACGCTTAGTTTCCCAGCGGCTTCCGAAGCAGTTGTAATGACAGGCGTTGCGCCTATGCCTTCGGCAACTAGCCGCGCCAAATGGTTTGCTCCACCATAATGTCCTGCTAATAAGCTAACTGCAAATCGCCCTGCTGCATCCACAGCAACGACTGCAGGGTCGATAAGTTTGCTTTCAAGGCAGGGCGCAACTGCACGAATTATTATGCCTGCCGCCATGACGCCAATTATGCCGTCAACTTTTGCGTATTTTTCTCGGATAAAATCCCCTACTTTCTTATCCATCGCGACAGCACCTTCCCTCAAGTATTTTTCAGGAACATATACTGTGCAGTGCAGTTCCAGTTTGTCTAAGGCCTTTTTTATTTTGAGCGCAGTTTCCACGCCTTGCCGTGTTATAGCTACTATGACTATTTCACGGCGGAACATGGTTACGCTCCCTTTCGAAAGCCCGTGGTGAACGAGGCATCATAAAGTTTCGAAAAATCGTAGGCTTCTGGGTTAAGGACTTTACCCACAAAGATTAAAGCTGTTTGCGTAATGCCTGCGGCTTTTGTTTTCTCCGCTATATCCATGAGTGTGCCCGTAACAATTTTTTGTTCAGGCCAAGTGGCCTTGTACACAACTGCTGCCGGCGTATCTTCAGCGTAGCCGCCTTTTAAGAGTTCAGCTACAACCTGTGCTATGTACGGTGTGCCCAAGAAGATAACCATTGTTGCTTGATGTTTAGCTAAAGCACTTAAGCTTTGTTTTTTAGGCACGGGGGTTCTGCCCTCTGGACGTGTTATAATTACTGTTTGCGAAATGTTTGGCAGTGTCAATTCACGTTTGAGGCTTGCAGCACTACCCTGTAGACAACTGACGCCTGGAATCCATAGGTACTCTATCTTTTCCTTGTCAAGGTGATCCATTTGTTCCTGGATAGCGCCATAAAAACTTGGGTCGCCATCATGTACTCTTGCCACAAGTTTGCCTGCCTTTACCGCTTCCACCATAATTCTCAGGATTTCTGCTAAGTTCATCTTTGCGCTGTCGTAAAGTTCAGCTGTGGGTTTGCAGTACTTTAGGATTTGAGGGTTCAGAAGTGATCCAGCATATATAACTACGTCTGCTTTTTCAAGCCATTTCTTCCCTTTGACGGTTATGAGTTCTGGGTCGCCTGGACCTGCGCCTATGAACACCACCTTGCTCATGTTGCAGTCACCATTTGATTATTATTTGAAAAACGAGTTTTCTTTACTATTGCGACTGAGAAATAGTCTTCGGTTATTTTCCAGTTGCCTACGTCGCCTAGTCTGCCTATGGAGAGTTGCTCTTCAGGTAAACTGCATCGTCTGATAAGGGCAACTGTGGAGTTTTCAGTGAACCCCGCCTTCTCCAAAGAAGGCACCAAATCTTTTAAACGGTGCACATATTTCATGAAAACCAGCGTATCCGTGTGTTTTGCTGTTTCTTCGATAAGTTTGGTTTCAAGATCGGCTGGCACTATTGAAACTACTTCTGTTTTTTCAGCTAAGGGCAATTTAGCGCTTGCCGCGGCAGCAGTCACTGACGTAACGCCTGGAATTATTTCAAGCTTCACGTCTGGATGATTTTCCTTTACACTTCGGCAAAGATACAAGAAAGTGCTATAAAGCATTGGATCGCCTAACGTTAGGAATGCGACAACCTTGCCCTCTTTCACTTTTTCCGCGACAATAGCGGCGTTTTCAATCCACAATTTCTTAACGTTTAATTCTTCTTTGGTCATTGGGAAAACCAGTTCCAGCACTTCTGCCTTTTTCGTGCGTTGCGCAAGAATATCTTTAACCATGCTTAACGCCATGCTTGGCTTGTTCGAGTGTGGTTTTGGAACACAAACTACGTCAGCCAACTTCAAAACTTTAACAGCTTTCACTGTGATTAGTTCGGGATCGCCTGGACCGACACCTACGCCTAAAAATTTTCCAGTCATAACAGCATTTCACTCCTTGGTAGCAGATATTATTGTTATTGGGTTTCTTGCCAACATCATAGTTCCATTGTCCACTGTTTTTCCTTTAGCCACAAAAACCTGCACTGCCTCAACATCCTTAAAGCCCGACTTTTTCGCTTCATCCAAAGCAACATAAGCTGTTTCCAACAGTATAGCATTCACAACTATTCGCCCATTACGCTTAAGCTTTTGATGTGCAGTTCGTATAACTTCTCTTAGTGAGTGGCTTCCCCCAATAAGGAAAGCGTCAACCTCTGGCAGCTCCCCCAAGGCTTCAGGCGCTTTTCCGCACTTAATCTCAACAACGCCTTGGAGTGCAAACTTCGCGACATTAAGCCAAGTTAACTCAACAGCCGCTTCGTCTTCGTCTATGGCGAAAACTTTGCCCGCTGGTTTCACCTGGAAGGCTGCTTCCACAGTTAAGCCTCCTGTGCCACAGCCAACATCTACAACCTTCGCACCTTCTCTGAGACGTGCCTTGGATATGGTTAACACGCGTATCTCTTCTTTTGTTGGACCTGGCACGCGGTCGCTTTGGGCAAATAGCTCATCAGGAATTCCAGGCGTTCTATAAACCCACATAATAATCACTCTTCTAACTTGGCTTTTATTACCATCACACTTAACGAGGAAGTATCTATCTTTGCCGCTTCACCCAATGTTGTCTGTATAATTCGCTCATTGCTTAATGTTAGATTTTCACAAATTGCAACTTGCGTTGCCTTGTCTATTCCGCTTTTTATCAGGAACATGACAATGTCTCGTGGCGTAAAAGTTTTAGGGTCAGGAAGAACAAACACAGTTTTTCCTTTCTTAATCAACTCAGCAAGTTGCTCCTTTTTTTCAGGTATTACCCCCTCATGAAAGCTTATCAAGTCTATATTATCCCAGCAAAGACGCAGTCGGGCAGCACAAACCTGCACTGAACTTATGCCTGGAACAATATCCACTTCAACCTCATTTATAAAAGGACTTTTCAAAAAAGTTCGGAGTAA
>JAWBOE010000029.1:0-15745 GCA_038826755.1 Bathyarchaeia archaeon
TCAACGGTTATTTCCGTTAGACAGTATGGGTAAGCATCATAAACTCCATTCTTTAAGCTTAGGTTTTCAGCTTTAATCGGATTTGAGAAAGCCCTTCCACACGACGGATTTGGACATGTAAATTGGTTGTCTTTGTTTTCTTTCTTTTTGTGGATTGACATACCCTCCTCTAATTTAGAATCGGATTCCACCTTTATAGTGTTAGTGAATCCAGAATAATTATCCAAACTACCTAACAAATCACACAAAGCAAAGGCTATGGAGAAGCCAGCTTCTTCAAGTCCTCTGCACCCTCAGCATATCCAGAAGCAATTAGGACATCGCCTACTTCGATTTTTGAATCAGGTTTTGGTCTTATGCACTTTTCGCCTTTCCTTATGGCGAGAACCCACATTCCAGTTTCCTCTGGAATGCGCGCCTCCCGTACAGTCTTGTTAGCCAAAGGAGAATTTGCTGTCACGCAAACATGCGTAATGGTTTCCTGCGCCTCTTCAATTGTACTCTTTAGTATCGGATGTGGCTCTAAACCTCTTAGGACAACTTCGGCTACTTCAGCTGCTGCGTCAGCTATTTTTTCAGCGACCACGCCAAGCCTTATTAACCCAAGAAAGCCTCGCGCCTCGTCCTTCTTGAAGCCGCTTGAAAGAACACATAATTCAAAGTCCGTGTGTAACTTATCCACGTACTCCTCGAGTTTATGCACCTCTTCAGCAAGTTCCTTGTTATCATATAGCAGCGAGGAATAGGCTAAGTCAATCATCAGCTCAGACGTGTCCTTTAACTCAACAAAGCGCCTAACGATTTCTTCGAACTGCTTTTGGCGTTTTTTTGAAACACTCATTTGTTCGCTTTTGACGCGCTTGCCCTCCGCACATTCTTTGAACTCGTCTATTCCAACAGGCGCGCCTCTCGCAATTAGAAAGTCGCCACTCATGATTTTTTCTGTTTCCTTGGGGTCAAGTATCCAATCCTTGTTCCTTTTTATCGCGATTATGTCAACACCCATCTCGGCGGCTAACTTCAACTCACCTATTTGCTTCCCAGCGATAGCGGAGCCTTCACCCACCTTTACACGTAGTAAATGCTCCTCTACTTTCTCGAAAATCTCGCTAACAATTGGGTGCACGCCAATATTCTGCGTTACTATTGCAGCAATGTCAGCAGCAGCATCCGAAATCTTGTCCGCGGCAGAAGCAACTGTGGAAACGCCAAGTAATTCTTCAGCGTCTCTTGCGTCCCTTGCAGCAACCATTATTGAAATTTCAAGAAGGTAAGCTAGAGTGTCTACGCGTGCCTCAAGCTCCAGAACATCTTCTGCAAGGTCTTTATCGTTGAACAGCGCAGCTGAATATGCCAAGTCAATCATTAACTCGGAAAGATTCTTCATTTCGAGGAGAAGTTCCCTAGCGGGTATGGGTTTATACTCAATCTTTTCGAAGCGATGAGGCATACTATTTTTAGCACTCCAAGCAAATTATAAAGCAATAAATATATTTTAAGCCTATCTCTCTCTGGTTAAGGACCATAGTGGCACATAATTAAGGCAACAAACAATGCTACGGAGGTTACAGTGTCCGCAAGAGAACTCTCAATTGGAATTATGAAGTTGTCTGGGTCTAAACCCCTGTGAAAAGTTACAATTGCGGTAGCATACGATATCAACATTATTAGCGAAACGGCAATAATGTTTGCAATTAAAAGGGTTGCCGTGAAAATCCAGAAAAGCGAAAGCACATTGTTTATTGAAAGCGATAACGCTGACAAAACAGTAAACATTATCATGGAGGCTGCCCACGCTCCGAAAATATGGTTTAAGTGCCCCTTTATTGACGAAAGCGAAGGTTTAAGTAAACCCAAAGTAAGCTTCGTCGTGGCAGTAGACCCAACCACAGAACCCACATCACCAACCAAATCTATTAGAGCAGGATAAACCGTGTATATTTCCCTTCTACCTGTCAGTACAACCTCGCTTATCATGTGCAAAAAAGTTCCAGTAACGTTAACAATGAAAGCCACAGCTATCAGCGTAAAGGAGAATTCTCTAACAGTCTTAACAAAATCCTCTTCATGGATATTTCTTATTAGGATGTAACAAGCTAACATGCCAAACGAAATTGCAACAGCGGCGATAGCATATTCACCGAGGGCACCTGCGAAAAAGAAAACATAAAGAACTATGGCATAACAAACAGTTATAGTTATGTCAGCCACAGTTGACATTATCGGATAAACTATTATATCTGGGTCTAAACCTCTTTTGAAAGAAGTAAAAGCAACAAACATTGTTAGTAGGGAAATGACTAAGCCTAAAGCCATGGTTGCCACTACAACAGATAAAATTTCAGAAAAGTTTATGGTGGAAATCCCCCAAAAGAGACTTCCGAAAACAAGTGAAATTAAACCCATGGCAATGCATGTCTCCAAATTTATAAAAACAACAGCATCAAAAAGTTTGTAGAAAACCTTTGTGTTGTTAAGAAACCTCGGGTAAATCGTTCCAACATGAAGCGCTGTGCTTAAGCGTCCAGAAAGCAGCCCGCCAATGGTGCCTTTAGCGCTTAAAATTGTCGGATATACCGCAATAATCCATGGCGCTTGGAAAGAAGCAAGTCTTGAAATCACCAGAGAGTAGAATATGAAACCCGCAAATATCCCACCAATGTCAAAAGTGTATGCCATCAAAGATTCTTTGAAAGTTTTTGGAAAAACCTTAGAGTCAATGTTTAAAGCCATCGGCTAAAAGCCTCCATTAAAGTTATTAGCGCAAAAGTCTTACAGGAAACAGAGTTTTTATGGCTCAAAAATGTGAAGCTTAAAAGGCGGGCATGGCATCTGCTGATTAACAGTGGCATTTTCGCCTTCATCTTGCCCACCATCTTCGCCCATCCATAGGCACCCCTTCAATGGAACACTGTTTAAGGAGCCCGTAAACTTCACTTCAATGCTCGCTCCTAAACCATAAAAGATTCACAGAAATTCCTTAAATAAGTTTCCAAGTAAACTCTTAACAAAAATCAATATTCCAAATTCATAACCGTTTTAATAATCCAAAATCTAACACTCAACAGCGATGGTGAACAACTATTGTATGTGGTTTGGATAAAGCTTGACGAGAATCTTCCATGGATTGAACTAGAAAGAGATTACCAGAACAAAAAAGAAGCAAGAGAAGCAGCCAAGCAAATTCTAAAAAGCGCAAAAGTCAAAATAGTAAAAGTAGTGAACAGAAAGAAATCCTTGAAAGTGCCTGCAATAACAAACTTGCGCTAGACTAAATGTGTACAAACTGGGCATTTACACTTTTGCAAGGCTGGAAGCTCTTCTCTATGCAGTTCACAAAGTAACTCTTCAGCCTTTATTGTCTCGCATATCCCGCAAAGTTGTTCTATTACCTCCTCTACCGATGAATCGCTACTCGCTACTATTTCAGCAAGTTTTGAAACTTTCTTCATGGTCTCCTCAGACTTTGCCACATCTGCAAGGAAGCTTGCCCCACGCTCCCCCTTAAAGTACTGAGTTATAGCTGCAGGTGTTAACTCCATTTTTGCTGACGCGTCGATTTTACGCATGCCATATTTTTCCATTAATTCTTTGGCCACAAGCACTCTGATTGCAGGAAGCACGTGTTTGACTATTATCATGCATGGTGGTTTCATTTTTCTTCGTGTTATTTTTGGTGTTAAGCTTATATATGTTTAACGGCGTTAAATAATTTAACACTGTTAAACAGGGCATGAACATGCACCAAGCGCCAACAGAAGAACCACAACTAACAAGCATAGAAAAGCTAAAGCCACACGAGGAAGTCGACCTAAACCATCTAACAGAACTAAAAAGAGGCATAGAAATAGACAATGCCCTAAAATACGCAATAATAGTAGACAAAAAAACAAACGTTATAATCGATGGAGAACACCGCTTCACAGCACTCAAAGAGTTACAATGCAAAACAATACCAGTAATATACATAGACTACTCATCACCGCTAATTGAAGTACAAAGTTGGAGAAAAAACTTCAAACTAACAAAGAAAGCAGTAATAGAAGCAGGAATAAGCGGAAAAAAGCTCCCACCAAAAACATCAAAACACCTAATCAAAATGTCCACTGACACCACACATATATCAGCAATCGAAAAAAGAGTCGACGCCCCTCTAGAAATGTTAAGGCAAAATGTAGAACTTGTAAACTTAAACCTACTTAAAAGTGCAATGCGCACGGACACAAAAGACGCCCTACCATTATACGCAAGATTTTCGCAAACAAAGAAAGTTGACGTCCCACTGGTAATCGACAAATCCACAAGCATAATTTTAGATGGATACGAAGTCTATCAAGCATTAGACCTATTGACAGCAGAAAAAGCACCAGCAATCACCATCGACCTCCAAAAAATCAAGATAAAAGCAACACAACCCGTAACCAAAGAAGAAATAGTAAAGGCTGGAACAGAAGGCCCGAAACTACAACCGAAAACATTCAAAATACTAACCGAGCCAATAAAAATAGAAAAAATTCCACTAAGAATGTTATTGCCACATGTGAGAACGCGGAGAAAAAACAATCTTCACGTATATGAGAGCCCACTTGACTTGTTATGTGGCACGTGGCCTACGCCACTGGTTAAATTAAACTCGCTCTCGAGCAATAGTAGAGTGGTTTTTGCAAAACTCGAGGGCTTCAACCCCTTTAGCAACAGCGTAAAAGACAGAATAGGCTGGGCGATGATAAAAGAGGCGTTGGAAAATGGTGAACTCGGCGGCATACTTTATGAGGCAACTTCAACGAACACGGGAATTGCGTTAACATCCATCGCAAACATGCTCGGAATAAAAACAAAACTTTACATTCCCCAAACCATCCAGAAAGTAAGCGACATATACCTAAAAGTTCTAGGAGCGGACATCGTTAGGCTTCCAATAAACCTAACCGTAGAAGCCATAAACCAAGTTGAAGTCGAAGCAAACGCCGACAAGGCTACACACCTAAACCAATTCGAAAACGACGCCAACTTAAAAGTTCACTTAAAATACACAGCAAAAGAACTAGACGACCAACTAAACACTTTAGGCTTAAAACCAACATGCATAATCGGCGGTTTGGGAACTTCTGGACACATGAGCGCAATATCCCTCTACTTCAAAAACAAGTACAAAGATAATGTGAAAATCATCGGAGTGCAACCCGCCAAAAACGAGGCAATACCTGGAATAAGAAGGGTAGAAACGGGAATGAAATGGTACCACTGGACATACTTTGACCATGTTGTGGATGTAACCCAAACGGAAGCAATAGAAGGCGTAATAGAAATAGCACGAAAAGAAGGCATACTAATAGGACTAAGCGCAGGCGCCGTAGTAAGCGCATTCAACAAAATCACAAAAACAAAAGGCGTATACGCCCTAATATTTCCAGACACAGGCTACAAATATGCAGAACAATTCCAAAACTACCTAAACAAGCACGCATAGCTCCGCCAGCCAAAAACCTAGAGGAGGCGTTTTCTAAAAGCCCCTTACTACTACCCAACAAAGTAAATTGGCGCCGGGGAGGGGATTCGAACCCCTGCGAGCCCGAAGGCCCACTGGCTTACTTGCCATTTTTCCAGCCCTTCTGGTTATGGTGTGATCTCGAGGCCAGCGCGATAACCACTCCGCCACCCCGGCTGCTAGAGAATAGACATTTTGCCGCTAAAATGGTTTTCAGTTTTTAGATGAGTGATGGGTAAAACCATTTCTTTTTTCGCTTACGTTTTTTGGCGTCCCAATCGTGCAGTATTTTTATTGCTTCATTTGCCACTTTTATTGCGTTTTCTTCGCCTGCTCCTGGTTTGAATTCGTTTGTGCACCTGTTTGCGTATACCGCGCATATTGCGCCTGCCCTCAACCCAAAAAGGCTTGCCAGCGTGTATAGCGTTGCTGTTTCCATTTCAAAGTTTAAGATGCCAGCCTTTTGTAATGTTGGAATAATGTTTTCAGTGATAGTGGGACATCGTCGTACTGGTCGGTTTTGTCCGGCGTAAAAGTCCGCTGTTGTCGCAGTCACGCCGACATGGTAATTGCCTACTCCAAGGTTTTCCGCTGCTTCGATTAGGGCTAAAAGAACCTCGTAGTTGGCTGCCGCGGGATATTCGGGCATGGCATAACAGTTGCTAGTATAATCAAGGCGCACAGCACCAGAAGAAATAACCACATCGCCGCATTTCACGTTCTCTTGTATGGCGCCAGAACTGCCCACACGAATAAAAGTGTGAACGCCAACTTGAGACGTTTCATTGACAACAATTGCCATACAAGCAGGTCCAATGCCACTTGAAAGGGCAGAAATTGGAACACCCTTGTATTTGCCAGTGAAACTTCTAAATTCACGATGACACGAAACTTCCCTTGCAGAATCCCAGAAACTAGCAATTTTAGCGACGCGGTCTGGATCACCCGGAACAAGAAGATATCCAGTCAAGTCTCCCCTTTTACAATGAATATGATATTGCCCTTTGATTGATGACACCTCGTGCACACTTTTCACCAATGGCAATATGCACACTGGCAACTTAAATCATATGGTTTCTGTTACAAGTCATTGTTTCTTTGGCATAACTAGGTCAGCTATGTCCACACTGTGCTCGTATATTTGTCTAAGGAATGATGCGATAGCCAATATCTGCGGAACAACCTCAATTGACTGAGCGCGCGCCACGCGTTCAATTTCTGTAAACATCTTATCAACTTTGCCGCGCATCTCGCGAACATCCTCAGCAATTGTAATGTCATTTCCGAAAAAAGCCTTTAGGGCGTTTTCATGCGCTTCAAAGCAAATTGCGTGAAAGTCAACAAATAGTTTCCGCAGTTCCTCGGTTACTTTTGTTCCTTTCAACTCGATGGTTTTAAGTGCAACACGAACGCATTCGTCGCCTATAGCTTCAACAAGGCTTGCTGCTAGCCTATAGTCCAAACAATCTATCGGACTTACGCCAAGTTTGTCGCTTAATCCTGGATTCTGTATTATGGTTCGTAGTATGCGAACAAGAAGGAAGTATAGACGGTTGCTTTCATCATCACGCGCCACAACACCCTTTGCAGTTTGCACATCACCATCTACAAAAGCGTTAACTACATCTCTATGCATGCTCGCAACAATCGTGTAGCCTCTCCGCAGAATTTTATCAGGAGGAAAGCTTGATGGTTCCAAGAGGCACTGTAAAACAATTTTGGCGTGGTCCTCCTCCACTATCTCCAATCCAACGAGTCGCGAGGCAGTTTTCTTTACAATATCCCGCACCTCAAAGTTTATACGCTCTTTAGACTCAACCCGAATAATGTCATAGCCCAGCAAGTACGCGCCTATAACCTCGCGTCCCAAATAAGGCCCAAGTTTAAGAGTAATAGTGCGTGGAGGAACTTCAACACCATATTGAGGGTCTATGAGAAGTTTGCCATCGCTTGTTTCGGAAAGGGCAACCACTCCCCCGCGTTGAAGACTATAACGTTCAGCCCAAGACTTTGGAAGACATACGAAAAATGTGCCACTTGGGGTTCGCTGAACCTTGCGCAGTTCACCCATTCAAATCACCTTTCACACAATTAACGTTGGTAAATTTAAACAAAAATCAGCTATATAAATTTAGGCAAAAGTGTTGAAATTGACTAAAGAAAATATAATTGGTATAGACTTGGCTGGAAAGCCAAAAAATCCAACCGGAGTTGCTCTATGGAGGCAAAAAATCATAAAGGCACATCTCGCCTATGCAGACGATGATCTTCTAACATGCGTCAAAAATTTTAAGCCATTAATTGTGGCAATAGATGCACCCCTAAAACTTCCAAAAATCGGAATCTTACGTAAGGCGGATAGAGAAATGATAGAAAGAGGATACCGAGTTTTCCCTCCAATTCTTCCAGCCATGAAGGCTTTAACCTTGCGAGCCATTAGGTTAAATGAGCGGATAAGGAAGGAAGGCTTTAAAACATTGGAAGTGCATCCAACATCAACCAGAAAAGCCTTAGGCATGCCGTCAAAGGACTGGGGAAAAATTCAAACAATCCTAAAAGGTATAGGTTTAAAGGGAGAAATCCAAATGCGCGTCTTAACGCCTCACGAAATAGACGCTGTAACAGCAGCCTTAACGGCGTACCTTCACATTAAAGGTCAAACGGAAGAAATTGGAGATGAAGAAGAAGGTTTTATAATAGTTCCAAAAAGGCGAGACTGGAGAAAACTCAAACTATGAGCGAAACAGAAAAACTGCAGAAGGCTGTAGAGCTAACAATTGCCGCAGGATACCAACTAAACAAGGATGCATTTGAATTCTTGAAATCAATAACTTCGACAGAAGACCCGACAGAAATAATCAGCAAGGCGCTGAAAAAGGCTAATGCCCTAAAAGAAAAACCCTTATTTATCGAGAAAAGTTTTCTCGAAAACTTGATAAAAGAAGAAGCCCTCACAAATGAGAAGCTCTCACCACCATTAATAGAAGAACATGTTGAAGTTTTGCAAGAACCACGCCTCACAGAAGCAAAGAGACTATATCGTCCTCTCGCGAAAGAATTTGAACCAAACATAAATATCCTTGAAGATCCAACGGAAAAGCTGAGTTCAAACGGAACGTTGGAAGACTATCTAGAGTATTTTAGGGACAGATTCAAGCGTATGGAGAAACTTTTGAGGCAGAGAATAGACGTTAGAGGCGCATCATCAATCATTGACGCTTTAAAAGCTCCAGCAAATACGAAGCTTAAAATAATCTGCATGGTAACTGAAAAAAGGGAACTACAACAGAAGATGCTCCTTACAGTTGAGGATCTTAAGGCTTCTGTAACAGTTCTGGTTCCACAAAACGCCAAAAAAGAAGTCTTAGAAAAGGCGCGTTCAGTTTTACCTGACCAAGTTGTCTGTTTGGACGTGAGAAAAACGAGGAGCAACTTGCTAATAACAGAGGACATTATCCTACCAGACGTAGCCTCAAAGGCTCCAAGTAAGGCACCTCTGCCAGTTTACGCCGCGCTTACATCGGATATGCACGTTGGAAGCGCAAAGTTTCAGCGTGAAGCCTTTAACCGTTTCATATTGTGGCTTAACGGTAAATATGGAGACGAGAGACTTCGCGATATTGCAAGTCACGTTAAATATGTTATAATAGCAGGCGATATTGTCGACGGAATAGGCGTTTACCCCAATCAACTAAAAGAGTTAACAATTAAAGACATTTACGGGCAGTACGAAAAGGCTGCCCAGTTTATCGAGCAAATACCAGACTATATAGAAGTGGTGATTATCCCCGGAAACCACGACGCCCCAAGAAAAGCGTTACCTCAACCAGCAATCTCCGACACTTTCCTAGAAGCACTACAAGCATCAAGAAAAGTGTACTCACTTGGAAACCCATGCCGCATAAGCATCCACAACGTTGAACTGCTTTTGTATCATGGGCGGAGTTTGGATGACATAACATCAACTGTTCCAGGAGTCGACATAAACCATCCAGAAAAAGCAATGACCTTACTCCTACAATCACGTCACCTAGCACCAATGTACGGTGCAAAAACCCCATTAGCACCAGAAAACAGAGACTTCCTTGTTATAGAACATGTACCGGATATCTTTCACGCTGGGCATGTCCACATTTTAGGATACACAAACTACCGTGGAGTACTTGTCGTAAATTCTGGAGGTTGGCAAGAACAAACAGATTACATGCGCAGAATGGGGGTAACACCAACCCCAGGGAAAGTTCCCGTAGTCAACCTTCAAACACTCGAAGTCAACGTCATACCTTTCAGCTAGGAAATCCCTCTAGCAATAAGCCTTGCAACGCGCAGTGGTTCAGGCATCCGTCCACAAAAAGAAAAAGCCCGCATAAGAGTGCATGCCCATGCAAAGGTTTCACCTATAACCTCTATGTAAACTGGTTCGGCGTCCTCAACCACTTTTATCTCATAAACCTTGCCCAATTTTTCAAATATACTCCATCGCATTTTCCAATCCTTAAAATGCCTTATAAGTGCACGCTTAACAGCCGCATTATCAGGCTTCGTTCTAGATACTACCACCACGGGCTTCCCATAGCTTTCATGTATCACGGTTGGGTCTATAATGTTAAAGCCAGCAAAAGAAACTCCGGAAAGGAGAACTGCTCCAAAACTCCACCCTTTAATCATCTTCAGTAACCCTTCAGTTGCGTCCATCCCATCAACAGTAATATTGGTAGCCCGTGCGTCTTCAATCTTTGTTCCTAAAAGTAACACAGCTACAAGCTTGGCTTTTCTAGTAATGCCCTTTTTGAATCTTCCATCTTCAACTCCTACTACGGGAATTTTTGGAAAGGCATTTCGGCGCATAATCGATCAAACGCCCAAGCCTAACGTCATTACCAAAAACGTCTCTAATAAGACTACGAGCTACCTCCAGCCTAATCTTTTTTGTGCGTCCATAACGTCCCATGCTTATAACCTTTGCATTAAGCAGCCCCATTGCGTCTAGTTCATTCACAAGCGTTCCTAAACGCCTTTGCGTCAAAGGTGCAACGCCCAGCTCTCCACATAACTCTCCATAGACCTCGTAAATCTCGCCTGTAATGGTGCTACTAACACCCACCCTATCCAAGTGGTACACACTCAAAATAACGAGCTTTGAATGCAAAGTTAGGTCTTTCAGTGCTTCGACAACACGGTTGTGCTCTATGTGTTTTTCAGCCTCTCGCACATGCTCTTCTGCAACAACAGAGGCCCCAACGCGCTCAGCAACTTCACCAGAAACTCGCAGCAAATCCAACGCGCGTCTAGCGTCACCATGTTCAGCAGCTGCTAACGCAGCGCACAAACTCAACGCTGATTCTGACAGGGCATTATCATTAAAGGCAAGCTTGGCACGCTCAAACAGAATGTTTCTAAGTTCACTTGCATCATAAGGCCTAAAAACAATTTCCTCTTCACTAAGCGAACTAAAAACACGTGGGTCAAAGAATTCTTTAAGCCGTAAATCGTTTGAAATACCAATTAATGACAGCTTGCTTTGATGCAACATTTCATTTATCCTAGTTAATTCGTATAGGAGGCCATCTCCACGAGTCTTTACTAAAGCATCTATCTCATCCAAAACCACTATGAAAATCAGTTGTGCCCTATCCAGTGCTAATCGGAATCTATCAAAAACTTCACCAACAGATAATCCCGTGAAAGGTACATATGTCCCAATACTTTGGCATAAATTTGCAAAAACGCGGTATCCGGAACCTGCCATTCGGCAGTTTACATAGCAGAACTTGACAGGTGCACCGTACTCTTTCGCTTTGACTTCAAGGTGGCTTAACACGTATTTCGTAACGGCCGTCTTTCCTGTCCCTGTTTTGCCATAAATAAAAATGTTTGAACACCGCTCCTTTTTTAAGACAGGAGCCACTTTCTCGCCAAGCAGCTTAATTTGTTCCTCACGGTGTGGCAGTCTATTTGGTAAGTAATCGTGCCGTAGCACACTCCTATCTTTGAATATTCTTGCATTTCCAACGAAGTTCGCGAATAATTCGTCAAGGATTTTTGTGTCGCTCATTGTGAATTCTCGCCTTTGAGGCTTCAAGGGATATGCCTACTTTTCCTTTTGAGTAATAAGTATCACACTACAGAAAACTAAATTCAACTTTAAGAAACTTTCAAGTCACACCCCATAATTTCCTCTGGAATCTTTTTTACCCTTCAGGTTAATGTTGATTTCTTCTATTAACAGAAGAAATATACTCTGAAAGGTAAAGAGCAAACGTTCAATTATAAGAGTTCTAGTTAAAAAAATTAGATTTAACAGTAACTTGACTTTTGTTGACTGCCAAGTTATACACTGTATTTCCAATGGAAAGTTAGGGGTGTGCCGATTATATTATTAAAATTGGTATAATATTTGCTTCGCCCTTACGCTTTTGTTCTCTAACATGTTCTTGAGATATTTTTAACTTCTCAAAATTTCACAGAATGTGATTCCCATGTGAAGTTTAATATGGAAATGCCTCTTTTTCCCGCTTACTGTAAAAAAATTGCCTTTTTTATGTGCTTTTATTGTGAACATGACACCCCTACCTTTCTACTGGAGAATTGGGTTTATTGCTTTTACTTTTAGAAGCGAGAAAAATAAACAAATGTGAACCTTGTAAATGGTGAAAGCGATTCTTTTTTCCTCTTTTCCAGTTTTTAATCATTATTTGCGCTTTTTTATGCACCTATTTTCACCGTAACACCTATAACTTGTTAACTGCAAATTTGTGAATACACTTAGGTGCACAACATTAATGCCCGCTCGGAAGATGCGTGTCGAACTCTTCGATGAGGATGGTAATCGCTATACAATAGCGTTTGAAGGTCAAATTACTAGAGAGAAGGCTCTTCGCCTCCTAGACCTTGTGGAACTCTTGGGCGGTGTGCCAGCTAGTAGAAGCAACGAGACAAACAGGGGAGTTTTGGAAAATGATTTTTCTAAGTATGACAAGGTGCGCATTATTGTCCAGAAACACTTCCCACTAGTGTGGTTCACATCCCATGATGTCCAAATTGCTTACGAACAAGAGTTTAAGGAACCAATAGGGCTCAGCACAGTAGCAACATACCTTTCCAGAATGTCAAGTAAGGGCTTACTCTTGAGAGCTGGGGCTTCAAGAACCCTAAAGTACAAATTGGCAACAAGCTATCCAAAGGCAATAATTGAAAGGCAAACACCCTAAACTCATGATTGTTGCTGGGCTTGCTCGCTTTCAGTTCGCTTTAGCAACCTTCGCATCTCCTCTTTTACATTGTATCTAAACGGAATTTTACTTGTATCTCTGTCCAAATAGCCTTCTTCGTAGAGTTTCTTCATCAAACGTGCAGTGTGCTCCCTGCTGAGCTTTATTCTCTCCTTTATTTCAGGCGCGGTTTTCGGTCCTTCAGAAGCTAGCATATCCAAAACCGACACTTCAGTTTCGGTAAGCGGCGCTAAAGCCTTCTCCCTTTTTATGGGGATTGCCGCTTCAATCTTGGCGTCTGAAACAACCGTAGAATGCTTTACATGCTCCTCAACTGTAGCGAGGCGCGTAGCTAAATCCCTTTGTACGTTTACACTTTCTTGCAATGCTTTAGCTATCTCATCTATTCTTTTCACAGCAGCCTCTTTTTCGCTTACTAATGCGCCGACTCTAGCCTCTAAAGATTCAATGTTCTTACAAACAGCTTCAACGGCTTTCTTTGCGCTGTCACCTTTCGAGGCTGCGACATCAACTTTATATGCAATTAACCCTATCCTTTCCGATTCCTGCTTCAACTGCCTATTAAAACTAAAAACTATGTCACCAATAACAGCTTTTGCGCTTTCATATTCTTTACGCACCTTTTGAAGCTGTCTACAGTAAACATAACAGACGACAATCGTTAAAGCTGCCAAGATTAAAGCAAACGCCCAAACTTCCAAATCAAACACCTCCGTGATTCACTTGTGATTTACCTATGAACATCACACATCACAGTTTGTATATAAAGAATTTAAAGATTATGCCTCTTTCAAAGCAATAATGCCTCATGATATCACACATCACAAAAACACGCAAAGAGCCGCCGCATTATACGGGTTCCTTATAAAGCCTATTTTTGACTTTTTTTGCAATTTTAAGGTCAACTTTACCCGCTGAATAGTTTCAATGGAAAGTGCTGTGGAAACCTTTATGTGACTTGTGATGTCACATCTCGCTTGTAGACGTTGTTGATAGGTTTTTTAGGCTTGTTTCAAGTTCTTCTCTTATGACTTTTATGATTTTTAGACTTTCACTAGTACCTGTCAGGTTTTTGTGTGCCTCCACATATTCTTTTAATCTGTTTGCTATTTCAATGTATGGGTCAAGAGTTGTACTTTCAAAAATGCCCAAATACCCTAAAAGCAGTATGGTGTATATGGATTTTATTACGTTTCCTTTGGCCTGTTTTAAAGTCCTGTTAAATGCTCCGCGACTTATTTTTGCCTTTGTTACCCTTAATCTGGCTTTTTCATCGTAATTTAAGGGTTTCCCAGATATATTTTCAGCTAAAACATCTATTAGTAACGTTTCAAGCTGAGTTTTCGTTAAGTGACTATTTTTGTAGAGTATTTCGACTATGGGGTCATTTAAAGAGCGCGCTAACCATAGGTGAATGTTCTCTTTCAGTTTCAAACTCTTTCAGCCACCGACCTCTTATGTGAATACAGATTTGTATACAAGATCCATTTAAGCCTTCTTGAAACATAAGTTTCGCAAACGGGCAACACAAACATTTTATCCTATGAGAACCAGTGCATATTGAGGGAAACTGTTTGACTTCTCAGTTTAATCCCGCAGAACGCCTAAAAAACGTAAAGCCGTCTGGAATTCGACGATTTTTCGCTTTAGCCCAAGAAATGCCAGACGCTATCAACCTTAGCGTAGGAGAACCCGATTTTTCTCCTCCACAACATGCAATAGAAATGGGCTTAAAAGCGGCAAAAGAGGGAAAAACACATTACACTCCTACTAACGGCATTCCGGAATTGCGTGAGGCATTAGCCAAAAAAGCCTTCCGTGAATATGGACTCAACTATGATCCTAACTCAGAAATATTAATTACGGCAGGCGGGATTGAGGCAATCTTTCTGGCGCTTTTTGGGTTCGTCAATCCCGGCGATGAGGTTCTGATTCCCGATCCAGGCTTTGTGTGCTACGAGCCTTGTGTCCGTTTAGCTGGTGGCGTTCCAGTTTCTGTTCCTTTGTTAGAGGAAGATGGATTCAAACCTTCTACCGATGATGTGATGTCACTTGTCACGGATAGGTCACGTGTGATTATTCTGAATTATCCCAACAATCCCACAGGGGCAACTCTTTCCTTTGATGATGCAGCGAGGTTGGCGAAAATTGCCGTTGAACGTGACCTTATCGTGATTTCTGATGAGGTTTATGAAAAAATACTCTATGATGGGACTAAACATTATTGCCTCGCGACTTTCCCCGGAATGCGTGAGCGTACATTAGTTGTTAACTCTTTTTCCAAGACTTATGCAATGACGGGACTGCGAATCGGTTTTATTTACGGTCCTAAAGAACTCATTTCGCCTTTGTGGCTGATACACCAGCATACAATTGCATGTATTAATAGTATAGCTCAGTATGTCGCCTTAGCTGCGCTGGAAGGTCCACAAGACTTCGTGAAGGAGATGGTGAGCGAGTTTGATAGAAGAAGGCGAATGGTTTACGAAAGACTTGATGAAATTGGGGGATTCAATTGTACGCTTCCGAAGGGCGCTTTCTATGTTTTCCCTAATATCAAAGATTTCGGCATGCCCTCAGAACAGTTTGCGGAATACCTTGCAAGACAAGCGAGTGTACTAACTGTTCCCGGATCTTCTTTTGGGCGTTACGGCGAGGGTTACATAAGGGTTTCTTACGCCGCAGCTTATGAACAATTGGAAGAAGCAATGAGCAGAATTGAGAGGGCAGTTAGGAAGCTTAGGTGAACGTTAAAACTACAAGCGCTTAGCATTTTCTTTAAGTTCATCAAAAAGTTCTGGACGTAAATCTTTAAGTGTTGGTACAAACACTTCCACGGGTTTGATATCACCGTAATTGACATCACACATCACAAGGTCTTCCTCGTCGTACTTCGCTTGGACGAGCACTTTTCCATTTGGTCCAACAAGTCTACTTCCTCCCCAGAATTGTAGTCCATCTTCTATGCCGACAAGGTTTACATACGCTAAGAACACCGCGTTTTCTATCGCTCTTGCAACAGTCA
>JAWBOE010000030.1:0-15436 GCA_038826755.1 Bathyarchaeia archaeon
AATGGCTGCCATACTTCATCGTTACCGCACTAGCAGCGATGGTTGAAGAACACATTTCACTGCTCATCTTCTTATCTGCAGGCTACCTGCTATTAACAAGCAAAGTACGCCCATTCTGGCAGTCACTAAAAACATTTCACAGTATAAACCGCAACTCAGCTTCAGTAATTGCCATGTTGTTTTCCGCAATATATTTTCTCGCTGCAGGATGGATAAAAAGCCTATTTCCCGTGAACACGCAGCTCACACACATATACAAGGCATATCATGTTTTCTCTGTGCTCGGCTTCAAATCTGACTCATTATATCTTCCACTCTACGTTCTGTTTAATCCACAACGCGCATTCAACGCGCTTCTATTCGATTTCCCACTAAAATTCTTATACATAATTCTGTTATTCGCTCCCCTGCTGTTCTTTTCCTTCCGTAGCAAACTCGTACTTGTGACTCTCCCTTTTCTCGGGATGTTTTTACTTTCCAACTTTAATGCCTACTACTCAGTGGGCTCGCATTACCCACTTTACATTATCGCATTTATATTCATCGCAGCACTAATGGTTTTAAAACGTTATCAGCATAACGCAAGAACCTCCATACTCAAAACCATGCTAATAACCTCAATACTGCTCACAGCCAGCATAACCCCCATATCACCACTAGCAGCACCATTCATAAATCAACGTTTACTCTGGTATCCCCCCACAAATCTGGAGCCAAACGAGCAAATCACATCTCTAACTAACCTGCTAAACGCTGTGCCTCCAGACGCTTCAATTCTAACCCAAAACACCATCTTTCCACACGTATCAAACAGACTAAACGCCTATGTCCTGCCCATTTCAAGCATACTAAACGACACAGAATACATCCGTTCCCTCATCAACCGCAGCGACTTCATACTACTAGACCTAACTTGGAACGATTGGAACACAAACTTCGTCCTAAACGAGATCACCAAGAACAACACATACGGCGCATTTGCGCTTGCACGCAACGCCATACTCTTCAAACGTGACTTCCAAGGTGAACCCCTATTCGCAAACTACACAAACTACAGGGTTTTTTCTGCATACAAAGACCTTGCACTCTCGCAATACGCGCAAGCAGTAAACGACAACACAGTCATTGATCAAAAAGTGGTAATGAGCCCAAACGGCTACATAGGCCACTTCGTATATGGACCCTCCATCTACCTGCTTCCAGGCGCATATGAAGTTACGTTCACAGCAAAAACAGACGCGGTGGGCGGCGGCCGCATTTTAGGATTTGACGTCGTAAGCAATCTAACTTACCCACCATTATCAAAACGGGATGTTTTCGATTTCGAATTGCCACCGTTCACTTGGACAAATTTCACTTTATCCTTTACTTCAACACGAATATTGTTCAATGTAGAGTTCCGCGCCTTCAGCTATGGCGTTAAAAATCTATACATCGATAAAGTCGTCCTCAAACGCGTTTCCTCTGACGCAACATCAGATTTCGGTACCCAAACATTTGGCTCCGACGATTTACAACTCGCTGCCGGCTACAAAAGCAAAGACGGCCTTATAGTTTTTGCACAAAACACTTCAAGCGGTACCATCTGGTTTGGACCTTACATCAACCTCCCAACCGGTAAATACCGTTGCACCGCATGGCTAAGAATCTCACCGCTTTCGCAAAACGCGTTCGAACGCGTATTAACATTGAGCGTTTCCTCCGATTGTGGCAGTCACGTTTATGCAAGATGCGACGTCAGCCCCTCAAATTTCTTCGTTAACGGGCAACCACAGAATTGGCAGAAGTTTACCCTCGAATTTATTGCAAAAGAACCCCTAAGTGCCATTGAAGTTGCAGGTCACGCCTTATCATCAAACTTCACAATCTCCTTGGCTTACGTTCTATTAGAGAAAATAGGGGTAACAGCTGAATCTAATAACGTGGTTTTTGACATTCAAAGCGGACTCCAAGTGGACGCTGGACAAATCATAAAGGATACGTCCTCTCGTAGCGGAATAGTGGCATTGTCACAAAAGGGGCTAAACGAAGGCATTATGGTGTATGGACCATATGTATCCTTTTTCCAAGGAAATTATACCGCAATTTTTCAAATAAAAACAACTGAAGCAATGCAAAATGCTTCAATCCGGTTTGAGATCGCCTATCAGCCTAATTCAAAAATTCTGGCGACGAAAGAGTTGAATTCAACGTGCATAATTAGCGACTCATGGTTCAATGTCACTTTGCCTTTTTCCATTCAGTTACTTACTGATAACGTCGAGTTTAGAGTGTACAGTAATGGCATGATGAATCTCTACGTGGACACTGTTACAGTGCTGTTCCCATGACGGGAATAGTGCACTTTAAAGGTTTTATGTTACTCTAAAAATCTTTTCAATACTTTTTGGTATGCCTTTTCTATACGCATACATCGCGCTAATCATACCTGCAGCAGCGTAGGCAATAGACATCGGCCTTACTCTGATCTTGACACCTGCTTTTCTAACGTAATCTGAAGGCGGAAAAATCGTCGCAAACAAATAAGCAATACCCTTCCTAATGGTTATAGGCTGAAAATTTTTTAAATAAAAATACGTGTGGTTATAAAGGGTCCAGTAAAACCACTGGTTGTTCACCGTTTTACCTTTGAACTTGTGTCTTACAATGGCTTTAGGGTTATAAATTATCTTGTAGTTAAGCAGTTTTAATCTGTGACTTATATCTGTGTCATCTCTGAAGCAGCTTCCTCTAAAGTTCTCATCAAACCCTCCTACCTTCAAAAGTAAGTCTCTTCGGAATGACATGTTACATCCAATTACAGTGTCAACTTCAATCGGCTGCTGCGCTGGGAGATCAAAGTTTCCCAAGATCATTCCGTTGTTGAATACTTTCCCGATTGCATTGTGCTTAGCTGGCATGTATATCGATTTTTCACTATTGCCATAGGGTATAACGCGCCCTACAACGGCAGCTACGCACTTGTCGGCGTATGGTTCAAGCATATGTTCTGCCCAGTCTCTGCTCACTACAACATCATCATCTAAATATGCAACTATCTCGCTCTTTGCGTTTTGAAAACCAATGTTCCTCGCTTTTACCATACTACGCTCCTTAATATTAATAAACTTTAATGGGTACTTCTTAACTAGTTCGTGCGTACCATCTGTGGAGTTACTATCCACAACAACTATCTCACTTATATCTTCCTTTAAGTTAAGAAGGGAATTTAGGCACTCTTCCAGATCTCTGCACCTGTTATAGGTTACTATAACCACTGAAAGTCTAGTTTTGTTTTGATATTTTACCACTATGCCGGATATACCTCCACAAAAAGGAAAGATACCGGTGCTAAATCTCTCACAATGAACCCTGCGAATTCTATTGAGTCGCCTTGTGTGTATTCGGGTAAGTCAAAGTTGACTTCAAAACTCTGCCATACATTGATAGCTTTAAAATCATTGCCGTTTACTCCTAATTTGCCAAGTAATTTTGAACCATTGCCTGCCAATACAACAAGATCTAATACAGGTCCATCGTACTGCCCGTCGAGTCTTAACCAGAACTTTGCCGTATACTTACCAGTGGGCAACAAAGAATAATTATAGTAGGGTCCATGCCAAAATGTGCCACTGCCTTTCGTGTGAACGGCTACACCATTGGAAATCTTGCCATTAACTATCTTCATGTCTTTACCGTCAAACGCTATCTTAGAAACTCCCTGCTGGGTTGGCTCACCATCAGGTTGTACCTCAACTAGAGCGAACGATATAGGCGCCAAGTCTCTTACATTAACGCCGCGGAATTCCACTTTTTCTGTATCGCTTTGGAGTGTGAATTTGACATCGAATGTTTGCCATTTGTCTATTTCTTCAAAATCTGAGCTAGTTACGGTGTAAGATTTTATAGTCTTCCCAGAGTTTATGGCTACGTCAATGTCAAGCAGGATGCCTGTATAGTCCTTATCAAGTTTAAGGTGAAACTTTGCTATATAATTCCCTGCGGGCAAAAACGTGTATGGTCCGTGCCAGAATGTGCCGCTTCCTTTTGTATGGGTCATTATATTATAGTTGGTGACTCTGCCATTGACCAATATTAAATCGTTAATGTCAAATGCCGTTTGATACGCTGTTTTCTGCGGGATGCATGCAGGGTAAACCTCAACTAAAAGAAATGATATCGGCGCATAGTCCAGAGCGCGCATTCCGGCGAATTCTATTGAGTCGCCTTGTGTGTATTCGGGTAAGTCAAAGTTGACTTCAAAACTCTGCCATACATCAATAGCCTTAAAATTAAAACTATATATCTCTCGTTGCGCAAGCAAGTTTCTACCACCATTTGTCGCCACCACAAGATCCAAAACTTTCCCGTGATACAACTCGTCGAGTTTTAACCAAAACTTGGCCGTGTACTTCCCAGCAGGCCATGAAGAGTAGTTAAAGTATGGTCCATACCAGAATGTGCCTGTTCCTAATCCTTTTAAGTGTTTTATTACGCCGTCAACGACCATTCCGCGCTGAACCCAACTAACATAAGGCTTTACACTACGCGCATAAGTATCAAATGTCTCATAATCGAAATATGGTTTTTTGACGGGTTGAGCTGAAATTTGTTCTAAAACCACGTAATCAAGATACACGTTACGGTTCCAATTTGTGTGCCCTCTAAATTCCACCTGTTTAGCCGGCGTTGATAACCCAAAGTATAATGTAACATTAAACCATCTCCTGCTAAATGGAACATCCTTGCCATAAACTGTTCTATCCTCTAAGAAGGTTTTTCCAGCATCGGCGGTTGCCTCAAGCTTAATAAGCGGCTCTCCACTACTCATTTCTTCAGCTGCATCAACTTTTAAGGCATATGTGACTTTATACAAGCCAAATGGTAAGCCTATGTAAGGTCCGTGAAAGAAAGTGTCTTTCTGGTCGTCTCTCCCATGAAAGAATACATATCCTGATTCAGACGTTGGATCTTCTACCAAAGATCCAGTTTTTAGAGTTAAACTTTGATAGTTTTCTTTAAGCACAATAGGTTTAAACAGAACGGGTTCTCCAAAATAGTCTTTCTTCAGCAAAATCATGCCCCCTGCGGATGCTAAAACGCCATATCTGCCTTCAGCCATAGCTGCTTCAACATATCCCCTGGGATTTTGCTTACTGCCACCGATGTCTGGTTCCCACATATACCATTCAGAAGTGGTGTCCACAACAACGTAATCTGTGAAAATTGGGTGATTTTCCGTAGCGTTATACATATATGCGTTTATTCTGCCTGAGACGTGGGGAAATATGTCGTTTTGAGCGAGTACTGAAGCCTTAGGCGGAATTAAAGACAATATCTCATGTCTGAGCTGGCTGCGTTCATTAGGCATTGGAAATTGTAGATTCCATGGTGCGCCTGAAGTTAAAGGAATATAAATTAAACTAATAGCCGTTGCCAACAATAAGAGTGTTACAATTTTCTTGCCCTTGCGGATTTCTAATCGCCCAATAGCCTTAGGTAGCGCTATCATTACAAAAGGAATAACAAACGCGGTGTACTGGTAAAAAACTGAGTAGTATGGCGGATACTGTGAAACAAAACTTAGTCCAATCCATGGTAACGCTATTATCAATGGTTCTGGCGCTAATAGTGGCAAAAACGCAAGTGGCGCTAAAAATCCAATCACATAGAATATTTTATCCACTGACCTTTTCCATATTTCCCCTGGAATTCCCGCTGGGTCTTCAAACAGGTTCCTGAATGTGGTTGATATCGGGGAAGTTGTATTGTTGAATAGGACTTTTACCTGTAAAGAAATTATCAACATCAGAATTGCCAAAGACACTGTTGCAACGATGAATATCCAAGTCTTTCTATTGTTTTTAAGTCTGTTTTTGCGATACAAAATAAACGCGTAGATTGCCACAAAAATCGATATTATAGGTGCAAACTCTATCGTAAACATGGCCATTAGCAAAAACACGAAAAAGCGCGACCACTTCTCTCGCTCTAAATAGTAAACGCTGAACAAAAAGAATGTGGATGTGAACGCTTGTACGTGAAAATCGTTAAGATTAAGCATAATTAACGGCGGGTACAACAGATAAATTAGCGCTATCAATGCTGAAGCGTTCTTCCTTAAACTTTTCTGCGCCATCCAGTAAACAGGAAACGCGCCAAGCGCGAGAATAACTGTTTGAATAACCAGAAGATTATCAACGCTCGGGTATATGGCGTAAAACGGTAATAACAGAAATAGAATCGGAGAAAAGTGTACACCAAAAAAGCTGCCGCCTGGATTAAATGAGAGATCAGCAGTTTCATAGAAGAACTTGTTTTCAAAGAGTGTCGTGTATAATGCTTGATTATATATTCCTAGATCAAACCCCGAAGTTAGAAACGCGTGGTTCTTCAGGATGGTGACAGTAGACATAACGATAATATAGCATAAAACGATAATGTAGAAGAGCAAATTCAATTTGATCGACAATTTAACCTTATTGTAGACTTTTCTAATGTCCAAGGCTCGCCGCAATTGTTGCGCCATTAGTTTCCAATCAAACATGCTGTCACTTATCTCTAATCAGGTTTTTTAGTATTTTTGCTTTTGCTATAATTGCCTATTAAATCGTTCAGCAAATAAGATTTTAGCGATTCATCGTATTCGTCTGAATTATACGTTTTGGATTGCAACCGTAATTGCCAATTTTCTTGTACAAATACAAAATTGCAACCGAACCAAGTGCCACAATCGAAATTAGAGCAATCACATAGGCGATTGGCGGCCTAAAATCTCGCTCCACAAACACTTCGTATTCAACATTTCCTGTGGGAAAAGCGTAAAATTTGACGCCATAACTTTTTTCGGCGGTACACACTTTTAACTCTTCCAGCTTAAAAATAGCTAAAGAACCATCATTGACTGTAATCGAGAACTCTATAAGTGATAAGACATCACCAAACAAATTAGCATAACCATACAAATCATTAGTCGCGCATGTTAAAACAAAATCTTCCGACGCAACAAAAGGGTATACCCACTCATCTGTGTCATCAAACACGTACACCATTGCGCTAGATTTATTTCCTTCCATAATTCTGTATTTCAATCGCAGCGCAAAACTGTCATCGACAATAGTGCTTAATGGATATGCAATCGTGAATACACTTGCGTTTCCATCTCTCCCTGTATCTCTAAGTTTGAATGTGAGACCGTTTTCTTCCTCGGTAACATTTACTACAAGATCGCCTTCTAAACCCTCAGTGACTCTGAAAGGCATCTTTTCATGTCTCATCCTGAGCAACACATTACATGTTTCCGCGTCTGCTACAAAAAACAACATGGTCTCGTTGAATGAGCCTTTTAAATTGTAGGGGTTCCTCAATCCCCAATCTATCTGGGTTGTTGAATTAGCCAATTTCGCGTCAAACCATACGTTTGTATTTAGTTTGATCATAATTTGGTCGCCTTGTTTCAGGTCACTAAGCGTGATGTTCTGCCATTCTGAACATGAAACATCAATAACGCCTTTGATTGCCGCAAAACCTTCGCCAGTTTTAATGTAATCACAAACTGGAGTTGCGCAAATTAAAGCTGTTATGATGCAGATAGATACCAAAAAAACCAGTACCTTATCCTTAACTAACTTAATCCCAGTGCTCAAACGTGTGAGCGCGTGTATTGCGTTTCTCAATTTTGCATGCGCGTTCTTGAACGCTTTCCAAATCAAAACTGTGAAGACAATGCTCCTTATAATGACTGCTGACACCAGAAGCGCCAAATGCTCGTTTCGAAGGAACTCGGGAGCAAATGCTTGCGCATTCCAAGACAATATTTGCAAAATATGGCTTGCTTCCAAGGGTATAAGAAACAGCAGAGGAGGCGCTGGCACTGCTGTAGTCGCCAGCAGTAGGTAGAAAGGCGTAGACACAGCGAACTGTGTGCTGTATCCCTTAAAGAACAACATGTACGAAATGTAAAGCAAACCGCAAAAAGGCAGCACATCATCTTTCTTTCGCCAAAAAGCGGCTGAAATTGTTATTAAGCTAGTTATCTGTAAGAAAGTAAGAATAAGGGGTAACTGTTCGACACTCCACGCGTAGATGGCGTGATCATAATGGTTGGCTGAGTATACTTTCAGAAGGTTGAAGTGGTAAAAAAACTTGTCAAATAATGGGTGAAGCAGGCCGCCGTGACTAAAGTAGCCGTCAATAACAGCCCATATGGTTTCCCATGGTCCTCTGGATCCAACATGGGTGAAAGTGGACATGTAAGTCAGTGGGTTAATGAGCATAAAAGGTAAGCTGGAAAAAACCAAGATGCTTGCAGTTGCGGCCACTAGTTTTAATCTCTCCCTCGATTCTTTGAAAGTTGCTATAGCTGGGAACAACAGCAAAACAGGAAAGCCCTTTCCAAGCGTAGCTAAACCCAACAATAAACCACAAGCTAATGATTTCTTCTTAATCATCATGTAAATTGCAAGAGCTGCTGGAAGCAAAGCTATAACGTCATTTGAGTACGTGTTTGCAATAATGACTGATGGAAGGACAGCATAATATAACGCGAGTTTGATAGCTCTCTTTTCACCTTGTTGCCTCTCAATTATCAGGAAAAATGTGAATAACGTGGCAATTAAGAACGCCCCATTTAGTGCTCTGAATCCATAAGCGAATGCTGTTGGGTTTTTTTGGAAAATATGGTATAAAGGTTTGTAAACTAAAAAACCGAGCGGCGGGTACCCTTCTCTGACATCAACGTATGGCACTGCGCTATGTTCGTCTAAAAACGTGTAGAAACTGTGCCACTCCAAACCTCCTGCATCCACAGGCAATGCACAGGATACCGCGACTGCAATAGAGTAGCCCAAAGCAACGACTAAAAGCAATTTTCTACTCAAGAGGTTACTCCTCATTTGTTGTGGTTGGAAGTTTGCTCTTTGTTATTCTCTGTTTCTTCAATTATATTTTAGTGTTAACGCCAAAACACAGTTTGCTTTCACTCCAATATCAGTGTAAATGTTTTCTTCTCGCAGTGACTTTGCGGAAATAGTTATTTAAATGTAATTTATCTAATTATGTTGGTAATAGTTTTCCGTATTTAGTAAAATTATTAAGGAAAACGGAAAAACATAAATAACCCCAAGCTAACTCAATCCTCTAAACACGAGGAAAACGATATGCTCAGATTAAGCGGCTGCTATACCGCGCTCATAACCCCTATGACACGGTTAGGTGAAGTAGATTACGAAGGTCTCCGCAGTTTAGTGGAGTTCCAAATCAAGGAAGGCGTAAGCGGTCTCCTCGCCGTAGGCACAACAGGCGAAAGTCCAACTTTAGACTGGAACGAACACAATAAAGTCACTGAAAGAATGCACGAATACGCAAATGGGAAGTGCTTAACAATTGCTGGCACAGGCAGCAACTCAACACAAGAAGCCATAGAAGCAACGGCGCATGCGTACAACGTTGGCATAACATATGTTCTGCTGGTAGATCCTTACTATAATGGCCCAAGTTCTATTGAAATTAGAAAAGAATATGTGGAGCCCATTGCTAAACGGTTTCCTGAAATTCAAGTTATACCCTATGTGATTCCAGGCAGAACTGGCACGCAGCTTCTCCCACAGGATATTGCTCTGCTCCACCAGCAATACCCAAACGTAAGCGCAGTAAAAGAAGCCACAGGCGACTTGGAAAATATGCGTTTAACTCGCAAACTGTGCGGTTCTGACTTTAGCATCCTTTCAGGCGATGATGATAAAACTTATACCATGATGACATCCACTGACATTGCAGCGTCCGGTGTAATATCCGTAGTCAGTAACATTGCGCCACGGGCAGTGGCTGATATGACGCGTTATCTTCTCAGTGGGGATACAGTCGCAGCCAATCAACTTGCCGACGCATTAAAACCTCTTTTCTCAATAGTCACAGTTAAAACTCAGGAACAGACACCTTTTGGCATGGTTACCTGTAAGGCTAGGAACCCACTTGCCTACAAAACACTCATGAACATATTAGGTATGCCTTCTGGTCCCTGCAGGAGACCTTTGGGAAAGATGACGCGCAATGGACTTGAAGTGGTTTTGGCAAATGCCCGTAAGGTTTACGAAAATAATCCTGAAATACTTCAGCCCGTCGAGGACTTTTTTGCAGTTGATCTCAGTGAACGCTTGTATAAAGAAAAGTTCTGGAAGGACCTTTATTATGCTTAAATTATGCGTCGCCGGCGCCTTAGGCAAAATGGGTGTTGCTGTTATCCGCGAAGCTGTGGCAAAGGGCTTTCAGATAGTAGGTGCTGTTGAAGCTGTGGATAATCCATGTGTTGGCCAGACTCTCAAACAGCTCAGTATATGCGATTCGACAACCAAAGTTCTTGGATCAGACAAAGTAAGCCAAGCTGCCGCAACTGCTGATGTTTACGTGAGTTTTACTACGCCCACAGCAGAAGTGCAAAACCTTCCAATTGTGGCGGCGCTGGGCAAAAGGATTGTGTTAGGTACAACAGGCTTTAGTGACGAGCAGGATCGTCAAATCCGCATGGCTGTTCAAGGCAAAGTGCCTGCTGTGTTTTCACCCAATTATTCAGTCGGTGTGAACATTCTTTTTCAACTTGCTAAAGCGTTGAAGGCGTTTCCAACAGAATACAACTTTAGCATCACCGAAATGCATCATACAGGGAAAAAGGACGCGCCCAGCGGAACGGCTAAGAAACTAGGCGAAATAATCACCAAAATACGTGGTTACACGCGCACAGTGCATGGGAGAGAAGGCATAAGCCAGCGGAAACCTGAAGAATTAGAGATTGCCGCATTAAGAGTCGGCGGTGTTCCAGGAATACACGATATCATAGTAGCTGGGCCTTACGAAATGCTTCGTATAGAGCATGTGGCTTTTTCACGGAGTGTATTCGCTCAGGGTGCAGTTTATGCAGCTGAATGGTTAAGTAGACAAAATGAAGCCCGTATTTTCAGTATGGAAGACGTTTTAGGCCTGACATAAACTAAAAGGTGAAAGCAGCATGAGTGGTAGGGTTGTTATAAAATTCGGAGGCGCTGATCTTTCCACAGGCGAAAAAGTTGCAAAGGCAGCCCGTATGGTCATTGAAGCTCCATACAAAGAAAAAGTTGTTGTAGTTTCAGCTATGGGTAAAACAACTGATTCGCTTGTTAGCATCGTGTCGCAATTAAGCAATGTAAGTGACGAAGATTACGCGGAAATTGTGTCAATGGGTGAACGTACCAGTGCCCGCATATTTTGTGCTGCTCTAAAAGCGCTAGGCGCAAAAGCTGAGTTCATTGATCCAGCTAATGCTAATTGGCCAATAATAACCGATTCCAATTCTCGCAATGCAAAACCCAACATGGAAAAGACTGCCCTGCTCGTGCAGAGGTACTTGTTGCCGTTACTTCACTCAACAATACCCGTCGTATGTGGTTTTCTCGGAAAAGACAGTAACGGTAGAATAACAACGCTTGGTCGCGGTGGCAGCGATACAACCGCGTTGCTGCTTGCAAGATGCTTAGGCGCTCACGAAGTAATTTTAGTAAAGGACACGAGCGGGGTTCTTTCCGCAGACCCGAAGATTGTGGAAGAAGCTAGACCTCTCGACAGGATAGACATTCACGAAATGTTCGATCTCGCACAGGGTGGAGCAAAAATCGTTAAACCTGAAGCTCTAAAATACAAGTTGCCAAACCAAAAATTGCGCGTGGTAAATTTTGCCTCAGGTAACCTTGCAGTGGGCGGTACAGAGATCATCGGTTCTTTTAGCCCTAACTCTGCAGAAATCAGCTGTAACGAGCATATATTAGCTATAAATGTAGTTTGCGACGTAAACGCAGAAAATTTAAAAGAAATTTTCGCCGTGCTCAGTCAAAACGCTATTTACGGCGTTAGTTCAGGAAGAAAATCTCTCACGATTTTCACCTCAGACGGCAATATTGCTGTTGTCATAAACCGTTTGCACAGTATGAAACGATTCAAAGCTATAAGCCACAGAGAAAACATAGCGATGCTGCAGATCACTCACCCCGCGTTTATTGACTCGCCGGGTGGCGTTGCCAAAATCTCTGCTGCTTTAACTCAGCATGATATAAACATAATTGAAGTAACAACAAGCAAGGCAACCATTAACGTTTTTATTGAAGAACCCCAACTCAAAAAGGCTAGGGAAGCGATAAAAAGTGTCTTTGAAACGTAAAGTAGCAATACTCGCCGCCACAGGTGCAGTTGGTCAGCGGTTCGTTCAGTTGCTTCATGGGCATCCATGGTTCAAAATAGAAGTGCTTGCCGCCTCCGAAAGGTCAGCAGGCAAAAAATATAAAGATGCTTGCAACTGGCTTTTAGAGTCACCGATGCCTCCTGAAGTTGCAGATATGCCTGTTGTAAACAGTGATGTGGAATCAGTGCGTAAATCAGGCAATGTTGACTTGGTGTTTTCAGCGTTGCCTGGCGATTTAGCTGGTCCTGTGGAGGAAGAATTTGCGGCTGAATACCCCGTATTCAGCAAGGCAAGCGCGCACAGAATGGAAAAAGATGTTCCATTATTAATTCCAGAAGTAAATCCTGAACATTTGGCTTTAATTCCTATCCAGAAGAAGGCCCGAGGCTGGAAAGGCTTTATCACCACAGACCCTAACTGTAGCACGATACAGCTGGCTATCACGTTGAAGCCACTGATGCAGTTTGGCGTGAAACAGGTTATTGTTTCAACGATGCAAGCTTTAAGCGGCGCTGGATATCCAGGCGTAGCTTCACTAGATATAATAGATAACGTAATTCCATACATCTCAAAAGAAGAAGAAAAAATGGAAGAAGAAAACCTCAAAATCTTGGGCACCTTCAACGGCAAGGAAGTGCAAAAAGCGAACTTTACAATTAGTGCAAGCTGCAACAGAGTCAACGTTAAAGATGGGCATTTAGAATCCGTTTTCGTAAAATTAGAAAGCAACCCCACAATGGAAGAGGTTGCAGAAGCATTCATAAAATTTAAAGGTGAACCGCAATGGCTGGAGTTGCCATCTGCCCCAGAGAACCCAATAGTCGTGAGAAAAGAGCCGAATAGACCCCAACCGCGCTACGATAGGGATGAAGGCAAGGGTATGAGTGTGGTTGTTGGCAGAATCCGCAAGGATCCAATAATGACCTTAAAATACATGTGCTTGGGACATAACACTGTTAGGGGTGCAGCTGGCGCAGGCATTCTCAGTGCTGAACTATTCGCAGCAAAAGGGCTAATCTAAGAACTGCTGTATATGCTGCATGAATAGCTTTATCTAAGGTGAATACAAATGCAAACCTTTAAGGAGCCGTTAGAGAACCGAAATGGCGTACTCTACATAGACGAAGTTTCAACTACAGAGTTAGCTGCGCATTTTGACACGCCACTATACGTTATTAGTGAACGCCAAATCCGCAGTAATTATAAACGTCTTTACACAGCCTTAACTCGTAAATACTCAAAAACTCGTATTTACTACGCAGCAAAAGCAAACTCAAACCTTTCAGTGCTAAAAATCCTGCAAGAAGAGGGCTCATTTTTAGACGCAGTCAGCCCTGGCGAAGTAGAACTCGCGTTAAAGGCAGGTTTTCCAGTGGAGCGTATAATGTTCACGGGCACAAGCGTTAGAAACGACGAACTTAAATTTCTTGTAGACGCCAACGTAACCATAAATGTGGATTCCTTATCACAGCTAAACAGGCTGCTCAAGATCGCTGTGCCTAAACTTGTATCCGTAAGGGTTAACCCTGAAATAGGCGCAGGCCACCATAGTCACGTAATTACTGCGGGTAAACACTCCAAATTCGGCGTTTGGGAAGAGCAAGCAATAGCCGCGTATGTTGCAGCCAAAAGGGCAGGTGTAGAAAAGTTCGGCATACACATGCATGTGGGTTCAGGAGTGCTTGATGTGGCGCCATTCATCTTGGCCATTGAAAAACTTTTAAGTATAGCAAAACATGTCCACGAGCAAACAGGCATAGAATTCGAGTTCATTGACATGGGCGGCGGTCTCGGCGTGCCATATAAACCAGAAGACAAAGAATTAGACATAACACTTTTTGCCGACACTATTCTATCTTTGTTTGAACGCCGTATCAGTGAGTATGGGTTGGGCAAACCATTTTTCTGTGTAGAACCTGGTCGATACTTAGTGTGTGATGCCGCCGTTCTGTTGACAACCGTGAACACTGTGAAGGTCACCCCTTTTCATAAGTTCATAGGGGTAGACGCAGGCTTCAACACGCTGGTTCGCCCAACAATGTATGGATCTTATCATCCCATAGTAGTTGCAAACAAGCTTAATTCGCATGAAGAGGAAACGGTAGATGTTGTTGGTCCAATTTGCGAGTCAGGCGATGCTTTAGCGCGGGATAGGCGACTATCAAAAATTGAGGAAGGAGACCTATTGGCTGTGTTAAACGCTGGTGCATACGGATTTGCTATGAGTTCACAGTATAATGCTAGGCCTCGTGCTGCGGAAGTCTTGGTTAAGAATGGAAAGTTTGCTCTGGTTCGGGAGCGCGAATCAATTAAGGATCTACTGTCTGGTCAGCGTTTGGCAGAGTGGTTGCAGTGAAGTTTTGGAAGATGCATGGTTTAGGCAACGATTATGTGGTAATCGACAATAGAAACGAAAAAATAGGCAATGAAAATGTTACGCACTTGGCTAGGAAACTTTGCGAGCGCAGGTTTTCTGTTGGTGCAGATGGTTTACTTCTTGTTTACAACTCAACATTAGCCGATGTGAAAATGCGAATTTTCAATGCCGACGGAAGTGAAGCGGAAATGTGTGGTAATGGTATACGCTGCTTCGTAAAGTACTGTTATGAAAACGGTATAGCCAAAAAGAAAGAGTTAACTGTGGAGACGCTCGCAGGCGTAAAGCAGACATGGCTAACTGTGGAAGACGACATCGTCAAATCAGTTAAAGTAGATATGGGTGTGCCATCGCTTGAGAAAAGTAAGATTCCAATGGTCGGTGTGGGCAATTGCATAAATGAAGAATTACAGGTTGACGCTGAACGATACAAGATTACTTGCCTTTCAACTGGTAATCCTCACTGTGTTATCTTCGTTGACGATGCGGCTACTTTTCCAATAGAGCATGTCGGACCAAAGATTGAAAACCACCACTTCTTCCCTAATAGAACAAATGTAGAGTTCGCCCAAGTCTTAAACAAACGCGAGGTGAAAGTACGCGTTTGGGAGCGAGGTTGCGGCGAAACTTTAGCTTGCGGCACAGGTGCATGTGCAACGGTAGTAGCCGGTAACCTGCTCGGAAAAATTGGCGGCAGAGTAACCGTTCATCTGCGTGGAGGTGACTTGGAAGTGGAGTATGCAGAGCGCTTGTTTTTAAGTGGATCAGCTGTGAAGGTTTTTGAGGGAAAACTGTTCAAGGATGTGTGAGTTGCTATGGATTTCGAGTTTTCTGAGCGTGTGAAGAGGCTTCCGCCTTACCTGTTTGCTGAAATT
>JAWBOE010000031.1:0-14842 GCA_038826755.1 Bathyarchaeia archaeon
CTGAACGCATAGCAAAAGGAGTGAAAAAGGAACTATTACCTATAGTCAGACTAGAAGGCATTGGCCGCGTGCGAGGACGGATAATCTACAACGCCGGATACAAAACAATCGAAGATATAAAACACGTACCAATAGAAAACTTGACAAACTTGCCACTCATCGGACCCAAACTTGCCAAAAAAATCAAGGAACAAGTTGGCGGATTTGTAAAAAAAGAAACGTGGGAAAAACTAGAAAAAACCGAAGAATGGAAACAAAGAGCACTCACAGAATATGACACTTAAGCCTTACCAAACGCCTCAGCTTGTTTTACAGCAGTTCCCAAATAATTTTTTGGATCTAGTGCAGCGTTAATTTCCTGTTCACTGAGTTTACCACGTACAACTGGGTCTTCAAGCAGAACCTCACGGAAATGACGTTTTTCAACCTCGCTCCTAACAGTTAACCGCCTAAGCAACTCATGTGCTTCTTGCCTGTCTACACCTTTTCGCACAAGTGCCATCATCACAGCTTCAGACATGCAACGCCCCTGCGTCAAATCCATATTCCGCAACATACGCTGCTCGTCAACACGCAAATTAGCCAAGACACCTATCATCAGAAACAGTAAATAATCCACTAAAATGCACGCTTCAGGAAAAATGAAACGTTCAGCCGAAGACTGAGTTAAATCGCGCTCATGCCAAGTAACTACATCCTCAAGCGCTGGAACAACGAGGCTACGCACAACACGCGCCAGACCACAAATGCGCTCACAAGTTTCAGGGTTACGCTTATGCGGCATAGTGGAACTGCCAACTTGCTTCTCTGCCTCAAATGATTCAAAAAGCTCACCAATTTCAGGCCGCTGCAGCTCGCGAATTTCTGTGGCAAAATTCTCCAAAGACGAAGCGACCAAAGCCAGAAAGCAGATAAGTTCAGCAAAACGATCGCGCTGAACAATTTGCGTTGAAATCTCGGCGGCAATTATCCCCAATCGTTTCATAACAAGCTCCTGAATTTCTGCGGCGTGTTCACCCAATCCTGCTTGTGTACCAACTGCGCCACTCATTTTACCGACCAAAACACGCTTTTTACATTCGCTCAACCTTTCAATGTGTCTCATGACTTCGCTTGTCCACACTGCAAACTTGAAGCCTAAAGTGATAGGTAATGCATGCTGGCCATGCGTTCGACCCATCATTACTGTGTTTTTGTACTGCGAAGCCTTTCTCTGTAGAATACCTTTTAGCTCAACAAGTTTTTTTTCAATAACATTCAAAGCGTCTTTTAACTGTAAAGCATTAGCCGTGTCTACAATATCGTAACTTGTAGCGCCAAGATGCACATATGCACCGCTTGCGCCGCAGACTTCGGCTAAAGCACGGACCAAAGCAGCTACATCATGTTTGATTTCTCGTTCTATAGCCTTTATGCGGGTTAATTTAACATACTTTAGTGATGCAGCGGATGCAATTTTTTCGGCATCTTTTTTGGGTATGTTACCAACTGCGGCGTGTGCGTATGCTAATGCGGCTTCAACGTCAAGCATTTTTTGGATTCGCGTTTCCTCGTCAAAGATTTGGCGCATTTCGGGTGTACCATAGCGTCCTGTATCTATTGGTAGTATAGGCAACTATTTGCCTCCTTAACAGAAGGATAATGATAACTAAACATTAATGCTTTACCTAAACACTAACACATTAAGCGTCTTGGCAAGGACTAATGGGAATATGAGAACATTAATTGCGGTGTTAGATAAAAAGTGCGAAAATGCAACAGACACTGTCAGCAGCATAATCAACACGTTGGAGAAGGAACAAACGGGCAACATGAGAATTGCAACTATAGACACTTCACAGAGACAAAATGGTAAGACGGCAGTTGCTGTTGGTTATGTTCATCCAGAAACTTGCACGCGGAATGAAATGTTGACTTTAAAATTAAAAAGTTCTGAGCTGATGTTGTTGATTGGTAGATTATACCCCGTGGTTAAGAATGCTGCTGCAATAGAAAACATGGATATTAAGCTAAAACAGGATTCTTTATCCGCGGCAAAGATGTTTCTGAGCGAAAACGAAGGCGACTATGTATTCATCATTGTAGAACCAGAAAAGCTGATAGCTGGAAGAGCACCAATTGGTTTGCAACCGCTATATTACGGTGAAAACGGCAGTATAGTTGCGCTTTCCTCGTGCAAAAAGGCTTTATGGATGCTTAACATAGGAGAAATCCATTCTTTTCCACCAGGATATGTTGCGGTTATTAATCGCAAAGGCGCCGAGTTTATGCCTGTCAAAGCGCTTGGTTATACAGAACCAAAACCGTTAAGCATGGAGAAAGCTGCAGAGACTCTGCGAAAATTGTTAGAAGTATCTGTGCGTAATTGTGTAGGTGATTTGAGGGATGTTGCTGTGGCATTTTCAGGCGGATTAGATAGTAGTTTGCTGGCATTTCTTGCTGAAAAATGTGGAGTAAACGTTTACCTGATTTATGTAAGTTTGAGGAATCAGCAGCAGAAGGAGATAGAAAATGCAAAGAAAATTGCTGAGGAACTGAGATTGCCTTTTGAAGTGCACTTTTTCAGCGTAGAAGATGTCGAGAAAGTTGTTCCAAAAGTTGTAGAGATAATTGAAGTACCAAATCCACTTCAGGTGTCTATAGGTGTACCGTTTTATTTGGTTGCGGAAAAGGCAGCGGACGCAGGGTTTAAAGTGTTGCTGGCGGGACAGGGTGCAGATGAACTTTTTGGTGGATATCAGAGGTATGTTAGAGATTATTTGCTGCATGGTGAGAGCTATGTTAAAAAAGTAATTTTTAACGACGTAACTAAGCTGCATGAGAATAACATTGATAGAGACGTAAAAATTTGTAATTATCACGATGTGCAGCTTCGTTTGCCGTTTGCCTCGTATACAATTGCTGACTTCGCCTTGAAGTTGCCAATAGAGCTGAAAATTGAGAAGAAAAATGATACTTTACGAAAGTTAGTTCTGAGAAAGACGGCTGAAAGTGTTGGTTTGCCTATGACTGTAGTAAATAGACCAAAAAAGGCAATTCAATATTCCACCGGGATATATGGCGCACTTGAAAAGATAGCGAGTAAACAGGGAAAAACTGTGAGGGATTACTTGAATACTGTGTTTTTCAGCTTTTACGATCAAATAAGTGTCGCTTCAAAAAGTTAGAGAAATACTGCATTCTTTGTTGCAGTTGTCCATTTTAAATGAAAACGCTTCATTTAAGCAGTCTTGAAGCTTTGCGTAAGTAGAAAAATGAGCAAGCATAGCATGTAAGCCCGCAAAGAAGTTAATCAAGTAGCAAATGTAGGAAAGCCTACGATTTGATGAAGAGCAATTTGAGCAGCAGGCGAAGCGATTATTACGGGATTGTTTACTCTATTACTTGGATAGCACCAGATGGACATTGTGCTTCGCATGCCCTGCAGACGAGGCATTCATCCACTTTAACTGGAACAGATTTGCCATTTTTCATTTCATAAACGCCTACGGGGCAAGTGTTCACGCATGTTTCACAGCCAGTGCATTTGTCATTATCAACGACTATTTTTACCATGTTTCATACCTCTTTTTAGTTTATTGAAAACTAAAGTGGATAAATAAAAGTGTTTAGGTGCGTTGTTGCTTTTCTTAATATAAAAAGGAAGACGTTTGAAAGTTTTTTTCTGCTGCGAGATTTGCAGGTTTTATTCTTCTTTTTGTATTTTTAGCGTTCCCGCAATCTTACTTTTCGAGGAAAACCAAATTTTTTTAATCGTTGTTTCTTTACAGCCAACGCTGGTTAAGGACAGGGTAGTCTGACTTATTTATTGCTTGTCGGCTTTTTAGTACATTTTAGCTTAAAATGTGGGGGTTCACTGCATTGCGGATTTTTAATAGTTTAATCTGTTAATTGCCACCAGAAGCATTTTTATGAGTCAACAACTGCAGAGACAACAAACACCAGATGGACATGATTCCGAGAGAAATGAGTAACAATCCAGTTTAAATTGGTGGGTAACACCATAAAGTGGTAGCGAAGTAGAAATGTTAACGAGGCTGAAGAAAAAAGTTCAAGAAACGCTTACTGGAGTAGCCTATGTAGCTCATAAAATTGGGCTGACACCGAACACGATAAGTATAATAGGCTTGCTGTTGGCTTTTTTATCGGCTGTTTTCTATGCGTTGGTGCAGAGTCAACCTATAGAAAATCGGGGTACATTTCTCTTGTTGGGTGTTGTTTTATTTTTGTTTTCAGGCTTCTGTGATACATTAGACGGCGTATTAGCTAGAACGCAACAGCAAGCAAGCGCTTTTGGCGGGTTTTTTGATTCTCTTTTAGACAGGTACTCTGACGCGTTAGTTTATGCGGGCATAATTTTCGGTGGTCTTTGTGATGTTGGTTGGGGTTTAGCAGCGTTGTCAGGCTCTTTGCTTGTAAGTTACAGTCGTGCAAGGGCTGAAGCAACAGGAATAAAGATGGAGTCCGTGGGATTGGCTGAGAGAGCTGAGCGTATGATAATTCTTGCTTTTGCGAGTGTAACTGCTATTTTTTGGCCGCAAAATCTAGATTACGGTTTTCTGAGCATTAGTGCTTTGAACGTTGGTATTGTTATTTTGGCGGTGCTTGCGAATTTTACGGTGCTGCAGAGGGCAGTATATGTTTATAGAGTTTTAAAGAAAAGGGAGAATTAAGGTCTTCGTTTATATTTGGTGTGGCGTTCGTCTTCAGCCCTAACTTTTACGATGCCGCGGTGTACAGCACATGATATGCAATAATATTTTGTGTCCACCCAAGATGAGAGATATGTGCCTTTCTGTCGGAGTTCCTTGGCTAATTGAGGTTCCACAAAGGACACGCGGCGTGTGGATTTCTTTGCTTTGTCGCGTGGAACCATTGATCCGCAGCTGGTGCATTGCACAAGGCTGCTGCTGCCTTTGCCGCCTTTGGATCTTCCGCGACTCTTTCGCTTAAATGGCATTTATCATAAACCTCTGTGTTCAATAGTTTGGTTCACTGTCTTATATATATACTCTCAAATTTTGGGTGTAAATAATGTTGGCTTTTTCATCAATTGGGTAGATTGTCGCGGTTGCCTAGAATTGAAGTTTTTTAGCGTTCGGGCTTTAATAATGGCTTTTGAGTTGAATTTGCAGAAGTAGCAGTCATATGTCAGTGCAGCATTTTTTTCTTTGATTTACCCTTCGTGGTGCAGTAGTTGCACTTATGCGCTAATTCAATTTTGCTGCGTTGTTTAATGCAGAGCATGGCACTTCTTTAAATGGTAGGCGAGGTTTGGCAACGCTGGATGTTATGATCTTTATTTTTGATTGTTTTTTGGTTTTCAATTCTAAGGGTGGTTGATTATTGACCTTTTCTTACGCATTCCTTGCATTTGCATTATGTGTTGAGGGTGATGATTATTGTGCTGTTTTCTGGTGTTTTTAGTTGGTGGGTTGGTTTCTTACTAAACTCTTAAATTTCTGATTAATGTTCTTGACTTATGGGAGCCAGTAGCCATCTAATTGAATGGGAGAGAGCCACACAATGTCTGAGATTGGATTGAGAACAGCGATGTTAGTTAAGGATGCGATGAGTAGCCCAGTGTTAACCACAGATGAAGAGACAACATCAGATAAGGTTGCCCGTATAATGGATGAACACAGAGTAGGCGCTGTCGTTATCACGAACAGGGAAGGAAAACCAACAGGGATAATAACGGAAAGAGATCTAGTAATAAGAGTGCTGTCAAAAAATCTCAAGCCAGACGAGGCGAAGGCAAAAGACATTATGTCTTCACCATTAATAACAATAGAACCTGATGCTACAATAAGCGAAGCTGCGAAAAAAATGAGTAGTATGGATATCCGAAGACTCGCTGTACTTTACAAAGACAATTTAGTAGGACTGATCTCAAGTAAAGACATCCTGAATGTAATGCCAGAACTCATTGAGATAATTCAAGAAAAAAACCGTATTGAAAGCACAGGTAGCACAGAAGAGATCGCACAAACTGAAGAAATATTGCTGTCAGGCTACTGTGACAACTGTGGTGTCTACTCCGATACACTGAAAGATGTTAATGGACAGAACTTATGTGAAGACTGCAGGATAGAGTTAGAAACATAGAGCGCCTAACTGGTTATACAACTCGACTGGTAAAACAAGTTTTTAATTACAAACAACGTTTTTATTCATTTTTGAAGGTTTAACTTAGTTGATTGCGGATACTGTACTTACCAACACCAGGGCATACTTCAACAAAGACATCGTAGACTGCAACATTGCTATTGAAAACGGCAAAATAATTAAGATAGGAAAAGCGGCGCATATGCCGAACGCTGACGAAAAAATCAATTTAAAAGGGCTTCTCGCTTTGCCGGGCATGATAGATGCTCATGTTCATTTACGGGATGAGGAAAAAGCATACAAGGAGGATTTTTACACTGGAACTGCTGCTGCAGCTGCCGGCGGAGTAACCACGGTTTTAGACATGCCCAATAATGCTCCTGTAACTATGAGTGCAGCTGCTTTAAGAAATCGCATGAGGTTGGCTGAAAGAAAGACGCTGGTTAAAATTGGTTTTTACTCCGAATTTCCACGTAACATAGACGAGGTAACAAGCATTGTTGCCGAAGGCGCAATCGCATTCAAACTTTTTACTGCAAATCAAATTGGCGGGTTAAACATTAACGATGACCAAGAACTACAAAGTGCATTTAGGAAGATCAGTGAACTAGGCGTGCCTGTAGCTGTCCACGCTGAGGACAAAGCCACAATAACTGCAGTCGAGGAAAAACTCAAAAGCAAACGTAGTGATGCAGCGGCATTTCTCGAGGCACACTCTGAACAGGCGGAACTTAAGGCCATACAACGCTTACTAAAATTGACGAGCCAAATTGGCATATTATTACATTTCTGCCATATAACAACACAAAGTAGTTTAGACACTGTTGAGGATGCAAAAAAAGCAGGCCGAAGAGTTACCTGCGAAGTAACACCACACCACCTTTTGTTGTCAAATGAAGACTTTATTCGTTGCGGATCGTCACTTGCAGTCATGCCTCCTCTACGTAGCGGTAACCATATAGCAGCCCTTTGGAAAGGCATAGTCACAGGTAACGTGGATATTATAGGCTCTGATCACGCGCCACATTCCTGGGAGGAAAAAGCTACAAGAAATATCTGGAATGCCAAAGTCGGTGTACCAGGGTTAGAAACAACTCTTCCACTAATGTTGACTATGGTTAAAAAGAACCGTTTAACCCTAGCTGACTTAATCCGCTTGTTCTCAGAGAAGCCTGCTGAGATCTTCAATCTCAAAGACTGCGGAAAATTGGCGCAGGGAAAAAAAGCTGATTTGGTTGTGGTAGATTTAAACCGAAAATGCAAAATTGACGCAGCGAAGTTTCATTCAAAAGCAAAATACTCACCATTCGAAGGTTGGGAAGTTCAAGGCATACCTGTAAAAACCTTTGTTAACGGCTTACTGGTTATGGATGAAGGGGAAATCGTGGCAAAACCAGGTAGTGGCGAAATATTACGGAGAGAACCCTTGTGAAATTCATTGCGGATGGAATGTTGGGAAAACTGAGCCGTTGGCTCCGCATGTTAGGATACGATGTTAAATACACCAATAAACTGGATGATAATAACTTGACGATAACCGCGAGAAAAGAGCGGCGAATCCTACTTACAAGAGACTTGGAACTTTATCAACAGGCCACAGCCAAAGGCGTCGAAGCCTTCTATGTTAGAGGGGAAAACGAAGCAGAAAGATTAGCCGAGATAGCAGAACACTTTGGTATCTCTCTGTCAATCAATTTAGAAAACTCGCGCTGCCCTAAATGTAACACTAAACTGTGTGGCATACAAAAAGAAGAAGTAAAAGACAAAGTGGAAAAAAACACATATGTACATTATGAAAAATTCTGGAGTTGCCCCAAATGCAGCCAAATCTACTGGCAAGGAGCACACTGGAGCAATATACAGAGCACGCTTAAAACAGCGAAAGAAAAATTTAAAGAAAAAATTGACTAGTTTTTTGGCAACAGCCACTTCAACGGAATATCTTGGAAGGTGCCATCTGGCAGTGTTCTTCTAACGGTTATTGGCAATACGCCTTCCTCAAGTTCCTTTAACGCAATTTCAATCGGACTTGAGTAGACCTCGTCAACTGCCACAATTATCGGAGCACCCATAGAAATCTGAAGCGCTCTTGCCCCTACTATTCGAGCCTTTTCGAACCTCGTAAGTTTCGGAGGACCAACTGTTATTTTTTGTTGCTTCGTAATTTAATACTCTCCAGCGCCAGGATAACCGCCTGGTGCACCACCGGGCGGCGTCGGCGGCGCTTTCATTTTTCCTGCAGCGATTACGTCATCAATCTTCAGGATCATGGAAGCAGCTTCGGTTGCAGACTTAATTATCTGCTTTTTCACGGCAAGAGGCTCAAAAACTCCTGCTTTAGTCATGTCCTGAACTTTTCCTTCGTGAACCTCAATGCCTGCCCATGTTTCTCCCTTCTCGTGACGAGCCCTCAATTCAGATAAGATATCAATAGGATCCAAACCTGCATTTTCAGTAAGCGTGACAGCTATACTCTCCAACGCATCAGCAAAAGCATTTACCGCAATTTGCTCTCTGCCAGGTAAGGTTGCAGCATACGATTTTAGTGAACGGGACATTTCAAGCTCTGGCGCACCGCCACCCGCAACTACCTTGGGCTCTTCAAGCAGATCCTTAACTACACATAAAGCATCGTGAATTGAACGTTCAGCCTCAGCTGTCATACGCTCTGAACCGCCACGTATCAAAATTGTCACTGCACGAGGATGCTTGCAGCCTTCAATGAAGGTCATTTTATCCTTGCCGATCTTACGCTCTTCCACAAGTGCCGCATAGCCCAAATCAGTCGCGCTAAGATCATCCAAGTTTGTAACTATTTTTCCGCCAGTAGCCTTTGCCAATTTTTCCATATCTGACTTTTTCGCTCTGCGTACTGCAAGAATACCTTTTCGCGCCAAGAAATGCTGCGCCATATCATCAATGCCTTTTTGACAGATAACAACGTTTGCACCAGCCTTCGTGATTTTTTCCGTCATGTCCTTAAGCAGTGCTTCCTCTTGCTTCAGGAACGCCTCAATCTGATCAGGAGTTTCAATGTTGATTTTTGCGTCAAACTCCGTTTTCTCAATTTCTAATGAAACATCAAGCAACGCAATCTTGGCATTTTCAACACGCTTTGGCATTCCAGAATGTGTAACTTCCTTATCGAGCACTATACCATTTATTAGGCTAGTATCAGCCAATGACTCACCTGTCTTCTTTTCAACTTTAACGTCGTCCACATCTACCGTGTAGGCTGTACCCCTTTTCTCTGCAACTGATAACATTGCCTTTACAACAACGTCAGCTAAGTATTCCTTGTGCTCAGCGACAAGTTTGCTTGCCATAGAGGTGATTGCAGCTTTTTTCAAATATTCCTGTGATTTAAGGTCTACTGGAATTGCTATTTTCTCAAGAGTTTCTAACGCTCTCTCCGCGGCTTTTTTGTAGCCATCTATTATTATTGTGGGATGTATATTTTTATCAACTAATTCTTCGGCTTTATTCAACAGTTCGCCCGCTACAATGACGGCAGATGTTGTTCCATCGCCTGCTTCATTGTCCTGTGTTTTCGCAATCTCAACCATCATCTTAGCAGCGGGATGCTGAATATCCATTTCATCCAATATTGTGCGCCCGTCACTTGTTATTGTAACATCTCCAAAACTGTCGACTAGCATTTTATCCATGCCTTTTGGTCCTAGAGCGCTTCTCACGCTTTCTGCAACTATTTTTGCAGCAGTTATATTGGCGTGTTGCGCTTCTCTACCGCGTGAACGGCTGGAACCTTCTTTTAATATGAGAACAGGTACTCCTCCTGCTTGTGTAGGTGCTGACAAATTGAGTTAACCCTCCTTTAGTGCGAACAACAAAAACATATTTAACATATAAGTTTTTCTAGTGAAGACATAGGGAAACTAGCGTAAGCATAAAGGGCTTCCGGCAACTAAGTCTAAACTGTTAGTACACCGATACTTTAGCAACACCTTTTATTTCTAGCAGTTTAGGGATTAACTCGCCTGGAATTTTTTTCTCCACGATCAATGTCAGTTTTGGCTCAGGTGAAAGTTCAGGATCATCGACTATTGCTTGCCTAACGCTTAAACCAGCTTTGGCAAGAATCATCGCTGAATTGGCCAAGATGCCCGGCATTCTAGCGTCAACTGGCGTTATCTCTACGACGCCAAAATTGAGATGCTTTGCAATTTCTTTTAATGAGTGGCCTGCAGGACGCAGTTCTTCGAATATTAACCTAAGTTCGCGGTTGTTTTTGATCACGTTTAATGTTTCATTTACTGTCCGCCTATCCACCTTTGCTGCTCTGGCGACACGTATTGGCGGGACCTCAATTTGGTTGAGTAGTATCTTGCCTTCTTTTGTGCTTAGACCGTTTTCGACCAGCACACGCGCCACTGCTAGCCGTTCAGGATATCCTTCAAGGTGCTTTTTTATTGTGCTCCACATAACAATGCCTTATAATTAATGGTAGAGAACATTGTATATAAACTCATTAATCAATTTGAACAGCCAAATTTAATTTCATGCAACGGTCTTGTAAATACTTTTGGTTCCCGATTTTTAATTGTAGATGCATGTACAAATATGTGCAAAAAAGATTTAATATTGCATCAGAGTACGATTTACAACTTATAAACAAGAAAGGGTCAGAAAAACATGCCAGCAAAAAAAATTCTCTTAGATGAAGACCATATACCGAAGCAATGGTACAACATAACCCCTGACTTACCAAAACCACTACCGCCATTCATAGATCCTGCAACAAAAGAACCAGGCGTCGGTATTGTCCCAAGGATTTTCCCCAAGGAAATAATCGGTCAAGAAATCAGCAGAGACCGTTGGATACCTATCCCGGACGAAGTACGCGAAGTCTACAAACTCTGGCGGCCAACACCGCTGATCAGAGCCACGAGACTTGAAAAGGCGCTAAAAACGCCTGCAAAGATTTACTATAAATATGAAGGTGTAAGCCCTGCGGGAAGCCATAAACCGAACACTGCGGTCCCACAAGCATACTACAACATGAAAGAGGGCACAAAACGATTATCAACTGAAACAGGAGCAGGGCAATGGGGTTCTGCACTAGCATTTGCCGCTATGATGTTTGGGTTAAAAGCCACAGTCTACATGGTCCGCGCCAGTTATGACCAGAAACCATACAGGAAGATGATGATGCAAGCTTTCGGCGCAGATGTTTACGCAAGCCCAAGCAATCAAACTGAGGCGGGAAGAAAAATACTCAAGGAAGACCCGAACAACAAAGGCAGTTTGGGCATAGCCATCAGCGAGGCAGTTGAAGACGCCTTGGTTAACGAGGCTGAAGCTAACTATGCAATAGGCAGCGTGTTCAATCATGTGCTGTTACACCAAACAGTTGAAGGGTTAGAAGCTAAAGAGCAGTTGGAAATCGCAGGCGACTACCCTGATGTTGTGTATGGCTGTATAGGCGGCGGCAGCAGTTTTTCAGGATTGTTCTGGCCATTCTATTATGACAAAGTCTCTGGCAAAGCGCCTAAAGAGACGCGGTTCGTTGCCACAGAAGCCACAGCTTGTCCTAAAGTTACTAAAGGCGAATACGTTTATGATCACGGCGATACAGCGAGGATCACGCCCCTAGTTCCAATGCACACTTTAGGCCACGACTTCATACCTGCGCCAATTCATGCAGGCGGCTTACGTTACCACGGCATAGCGCCTACAATAAGTCAGCTTTACAAGGAAAAGCAATTAGAAACAGTGGCGTACAACCAACTTGAAGTTTTTGATGCAGCCAAACTCTTCATACAAACAGAGGGTATAATTCCTGCACCTGAACCCGCCCACGCCATCAAAGGCGCTATTGACGAAGCATTACAGTGCAAGAAGACAGGTGAAGAAAAAGTTATCCTATTTGTCCTATGCGGACATGGCTTTTTCGATATGCAAGCTTATGATGACTACTTCAACGGTAAACTTTTGCCATACGAGTATCCAGCGTCAAAAGTTGCTGAAGCAATGCAGAAACTGAGAAAACTTTACCCATGGCTTGACGAGATAAACAAGAAGTACATAGCATAATTAGCAAGCTTCAGGAAATTCGTTGTACATAGTTTATTTCTCTTTTTTTATCGATGTTAAGTTAAAGCTTAAAGACAAAATTTGAAATTAGATTTATCAAATAGCTACATGAGAAGGGACTCAATACTGACTAGCACACACGAACAGAAAACGCAGTCCAACTCGGAAAACACTACTCAACCCAAATCAGTCGGGTTGATTGTTAATCCTGTCGCAGGCATGGGTGGCACCGTCGGGCTTAAAGGAACAGACGGTAAAACTATCCTATACAAAGCTATAACTCTTGGCGCAAAACCAGTAGCCCCTGCAAGAGCAGAGGTCTTTCTTACTGCACTTAGCCCAAGTAAATATGGCATAAACCTTATTGTAGGTGCCGGCGACATGGGTGAAAATGAGGCAGCCAATTGCTGTGTGCCCTGTACGGTGTTCGGAGAAAAAAAAGACGAAACCACAGCAGAAGACACTAAAAGAATAGCGAAAAAAATGAGGGATATAAGAGTTAGCTTACTTGTTTTCTGCGGTGGAGATGGAACTGCACGAGATATACTGCAGGCAGTAGGTATGAGTATTCCTGTATTGGGTGTCCCAACAGGTGTGAAAATGCATAGTGCAGTTTTCGCTGTGACCCCTGAAGCTGCCGCGAGGGTGGCAAGGGGTTTTCTATGGGGAGAATTACCACTTAGAGAAGCAGAAGTTATGGATATCGACGAGCAAGCCTTTAGGGAAGGACGCGTATCAGCAGAATTGTGCGGATATGCGCTAACGCCCTACGAGCCGCATCTGGTTCAAGAGAATAAAGTAGCGAGCCCTCTTACAGAAAACGAACTTCGTAATCAAGCAGCTATAGCCACGTACATTATAGAGCTTATGCAGCCTGAAGTGCTTTACATAATTGGTCCTGGAACAACTACACGCATAATTGGCGACCTTTTGGATGTGAAGAAGACGCTTTTAGGCGTTGATATCTTTTGCAACAAGAATATTGTAGTACACGATGCCAGTGAAAAGCAAATATTAGCAGCAATTAGTGACAAAAGGGCGCAAATAATTGTGACGCCAATTGGTGGGCAAGGTTTCATTTTTGGGCGAGGAAACCAGCAGATAAGCCCTAAAGTAATTCGGCGTGTAGGGTTGGATAATATAATTGTGGTAGCCACCGAGAGTAAACTTCGAGGTTTGAAAGGCTTGCGTGTGGATACTGGAGACCTAGACCTAGACGCGGCGATACGAGCACACGGAGTTAAAGTGATATCCGATTACAAAGTAGAATACATAATGCCAGTTGAATAGAAAGTGATTGGTTAACAAGGCTCGCGTAGTAGTAGATAAATTGAAATATATTGTCAAGCACAAACTACAGCATCAGTGAAGAGGAAGAAAATGATTCCCATAAATACGCCGAAAATTGGTGAAGAAGAAATCGCGGCCGTAGTTAATGTCTTGCGCAATGGTCCTTTAACAAACGCACTGGGTGCGGGTCCAATGGTTACAGAGTTTGAAAAGAAATTCGCGGATTTTGCTGGAGTCAAGCATGCAATAGCTGTGAACACGGGTACTGCCGCGCTGCACGCTGCGGTTGTAGCCGCGGGCGTTAAACAAGGTGATGAGGTGATACTGCCCAGTTTCACTTTTGTAGCTACCGCAGAGGCAGTGGTGCTCGCTGGAGGCAGGCCTGTGTTTGTAGATATCGACGAAGAAACATACAACATATCTATTGATGCAATCAAAGAAGCCATTACAGAAAAGACAAAGGCTATAATTCCAGTTGACCTTTACGGTTTACCAGCAAACACTAAAAGTATCAAAGAAATTGCAGCACAATACAGTTTAGCTGTTGTTGAAGATGCTGCACAGGCTCATGGTGCAATGTATGAAGACAAATGTGCAGGCGCTTTTGCGGATGTAGCTTGTTGGAGCTTGTATGCAAGCAAAAACATAACTACAGGCGAAGGAGGCGTAGTAACGACTGACAATGATGAATTAGCAGAGACTTTGCGAATGATCAGGACGCACGGAGAAAAAGTCAAGTACGCCTCACAAATGCTTGGTTGCAATTACCGCATGACTGAAATGCAAGCAGCTATAGGGGTAGTCCAACTTAAGAAACTGAAGGATTTCGTAGCTCGACGCCGCCAAAACGCGCAGAGATTAAGCAAATTACTTGCGAAAAATTGCAAGCTACAACTCCCTCATGAACCGAAAGGCACAGCGCACAGTTGGTATTTGTACACGGTTAGACTTAGGGGCGCAACAGAGACCGAACGAAACAGAGTGATATCGGAATTAAAAAGCAGCGGCATAGGCGCTGAAGTATACTACGCTAACCCTGTTCACCTCATGCCTTATTATCGGGACAATTTTGGCGCACGAAAATTGCCGGAAACTGAAAAAGCTGCAAAACAAGTTTTCTCTTTACCTGTTCATCCTGCCGTGACAGACGATCAAGTGGATTACATAGGTGAAACACTTCTGCGACTTCTACAGCTAAAAAGTTAAATAACGCAGACAAAATGTAATTGTAGTGGTAAGAGTTAAATATTAACCGCAGCTATCATTACTAAGCGTATCTTTGAAAACGTACCCAATTTTCTTAAAAGGACAGTGAAAAAGTGAGCAACAACGAAGGCATTTCACGCATCAAAGTAAAATTTGTAATAGAAAATCTAGGCGAGGCAGAAGG
>JAWBOE010000032.1:0-14248 GCA_038826755.1 Bathyarchaeia archaeon
TTATAATACTTTCTGATGTTGACGGGTTATATACAACTGATCCACATGATCCGGAAGCGAAACTCATAAAGATTGTAGAAGACATCACAGCTGAACTAAAAAACACACTTAACGGAAAAAGTAGATTAGGTAGAGGGGGAATACAAAGTAAAATACGCGCCGCAGAGATAGCGACCACATGTGGCATACCAGTAGTTGTCGCTAATAGCCGTAGAGAAAACGTAATCATAGATATATTGGCAGGAAAAGAGGTGGGGACCTACTTTAAGGCGCAAAAACGCATGCCAGCTGTAAAGCGGTGGATAGCCTATGGTGCAGCAATTAAAGGGCAGATATATGTAAATGAAGGCGCAAAAAAAGCCATAATGGAAGGCTCAAGTTTGCTGCCTGTTGGTGTAAGCAAGGTTATTGGACACTTTAACGTAGGCGATGTAGTAAGCATCGTCGACGAAAATGGCGTTGAATTCGCTAAAGGAAAACCCAACTATAACAGCGGCGAGCTAAATCTAATAAAGGGCTTACAAATTACTGAAGTAAAGAAGAAATTGGGAAACCTCCGTCACAAAGAAGTTATAGAGCGGAAACACATACACCTCTTAAGTGAGAAACCATGATACTGGAAATATGCAAAAAAGCCAAGGCTGCTTCAGCCCAACTGGCTAAACTTTCAAGTGAAGATAGAAGCGTAGCCGTATGGAAAATGGCTGAAGCGTTAGAAGCAAACATTGAGAAAATTCTCTCTGCAAACCAGAAAGATGTGGATATGGCGAAAGCCAAGGGACTGAAACAGGCATTACTAGACAGGCTGTCGCTGGATAAACGCAAGATAGAAAATATGGCCCGGTGCCTACGCGAAGTCGCCGAGTTACCTGACCCTGTAGGAACAATTCTTAATACATGGACAAGACCGAATGGGTTAGTAATAGGGCAAATGCGAGTACCCCTTGGTGTTGTAGGTATAATTTACGAGTCACGACCAGATGTCACTTCAGATGCAGCAGGAATCTGCATAAAATCTGGAAACGCTGTGATTCTTAGAGGGGGTTCAGACGCAATAAACTCGAATTTGGCAATTGGCACCGTGTTACGAAACGCGTTAGCGACCTCGAATGTGCCAGTTGACGCTGTACAAGTTGTAAGTTCAACTGACAAGCGCATTGCAGAAGAGCTTATGCAAATGCGCAACTATATCGATGTGTTGATTCCCCGCGGCGGCGCTAATTTAATACGCACAGTGATCGAAAAAGCCTCTATCCCTGTTATTGAGACGGGAACTGGAAACTGCCACATTTACGTTGATGAAGACGCTGATTTGCAGGGAGCCATTTCTATCGTTTTAAATGCTAAATGTCAACGACCAGGCACCTGCAACGCTGCCGAAAAATTGCTTGTTCACAGCAAGATAGCGAGTAAGTTTTTGCCTGCGGTAGTAGCTGCCTTGAGGGCTGAAGGCGTAGAAATCAGAGGTTGCGAGAGAACCGCCAAGATCGTTGATGGCGTAAAGCTTGCCACGGAAGATGACTGGTACACTGAATATTTGGATTTGATAATTGGCGTGAAAGTTGTTGACAGCTTGGATGATGCTATTGGACACATAAATAAGTATGGTACGAAGCACTCAGATTCGATTTTAACAGCAAGCTTTGAGAAGGCAATGCGTTTCATCAGAGAAGTAGATTCTGCAGCTGTTTACTGGAATGCTTCTACTCGCTTCACGGATGGCAATCAATTTGGTTTAGGCGCAGAGATAGGTATTAGCACACAAAAGTTGCATGCGCGTGGACCGATGAGTGTTCAGCATTTGACTACCACGAAGTATTTTATTTTAGGTAGTGGACAAATCAGAAAGTAATCATAGCCCACTATTTTATCAATTTGACCAAAAACTGAAAAAGGCAGATATACTAAAATACCTAAAAGCAGATGTTAGCTTAGAATGACAAGGAAGATAAACACAACTGCAATTTTCATAATTGTTTTATGTGCTGTGGGGCTTGTAGCACTTGTGTTAACTCGCCCTAGCCCTGAACAAAACCAAGAGGAAACAGTTAAAGCAGGTGTTACTGTAGGTGACACCTTTACTTACTCTATAAAGGGCATTGCAAACCTGATTGACGCAAACGCGAGTGTACCAGAAGCGTTCTACCAACTAAATATGACGGAATGGTACAAGGTTACAATAACTAATGTGACAAGCTCAGAGATCTTTTTTAACGCCACATGGCGTTTCTCAAATGCGACAGAAAGTCAAAGAACAGGCAAGGTAAATTTTAAAACAGGAATAGGCAACAGCCAAGACTTCTGGGCAATTTACGCTTCAGGGTTGAAGGCGGGAGATTACCTGCGTCCTTATGGTGCAGATCGTGTTACAATCAATGCAACTGAGAGCAGAAGTTACCGAGATGGTACAAGGGAAACTAATAAGGTTGCATTGGAAACCGAGTTTTACGATGTAGATGATCCAACGTATAGCCGCGCCTACATTGATTATTTGACGTTCTATTTTGATAGGCAGACAGGGATACTTGTTGAATTAACAGATGTTAAATATTATAGTAGCCCGCAGATTATACTTGTCGTTGAATGGAAACTTGTAGACTCAAACGTTTGGAATGTCAAATAACCAGTGGAATTCAAAAAAAGGAAAGAGGAATTTGAAAGACTGCTTAAGCTCGCTTCTTGATTAGCAATAGTGCTAGAACAGCACCGACTATAATTATTGCCACAATTATGCCTACAACAGCAGGAACAAAGTATGCTTCTGAAATGGGTACTGGCGTAGGCGTTGGTTCTGGTGTAGCTTCAGGTGCCTCCATTACGCCTAATGAAGTTTCCGCAGATGAACCGTAGTATGACTTGGATCCCATGAAAGTAGCGTAAATCGTGTAGTGTCCAGCGATTTCAGGAGTGTACATGTAGCTGAACATGCCGCTTGCATCTGTTGTGGCATCGCCGATGTGAACCCAGTTTCCGTTAGGATCACGGGCGTCTAGCGATACGGTTACGCCTTTGATGTTTGAGGGTATTTCGAATTGCTTGTAAACGTAGAGCATCCACTCGCTCATGCATTCGTCAGCTACTGCGGGCACACCGTTCGGGAACCGCAACTTAATAGCCGCATCCTCTGTACCAGGCGACACATCCAAAACGGTGCCGCGGATTATCACAGGAGTACCAAAGGGTACAGCAGTATCAGGTGCAGTCACGGTTATAGCGCTTGGACCTTTACCTATAGCGTATATTCTCTGATCGTAAGTATCCTGTGTTGCAATAACACTGTCACCTATGATTGCACGACCACCCCAGCGGCTCTGTCGGAACAAGCCGTCAGCACGCCATATTAATTCACCCGTAGTAGCGTTGAGGCAGAAGAATGGTGCACCACGGGGCATTGGGTTTAGTGCTGAGTGTTCCATGTGACCATAGTAGATTTTGCCGTCAGTGATGAACAGCGGGATTATCCACCAGTTGTTGCTGATGTATGATTCATGGTATGGGTCACTTGCATTGTAAGTCCATTTGAGAGCGCCAGTTTTTATGTCGAAAGCGTATACTATGCCGCCTACACCACCAGCATACAGCGTATCATATGCGATTACTTTTTCTGGACCGAAAGTGAAACTTATTGTGTCGCTCCAAGCGTCAGCGTAGAATGTAGAGATTGTCTTCCATAAGTATTTGCCATTTTCGAGGCTAAACCCATAGTGGACTCGATTTTCTTTTGTGAAGATTACGCCGACCATAGATTCCTTGCTAAACGCAACCCATCCGCCTTGGAATCCGCTTATGGTTAAGTTGCCTTCAACCCATTCTGACGGCGCTTTCCAAGTCTCATTGAAAAGCAGTGTTCCCTCGCTCCCTTCTTGCAAGCTTAAAGCCCAGAGGTATACAGCTGTTGATGTGATCTGCGAGCCTATTACGCGGTCTCCGGGAAACACTGTTTGAATGCTACCGGGCAACACGTTTCCTGGAGTTTCTAAGGCGCGTATTGAAACGTTTAAGTCGTAGCCGTTTCTACCATCGTAGCTTACGCCTCTAACTTGGCTACCCCAGCTTTCTTGCATACCTGTTTTGCCTCTATTGACGACGTAGCTTGAGTTCCAACGCAACAACCGCCCACCGCTGATAGAGTATTTGAGAATTTCGCCGTTTGGACCATAATAGTTGGTTCCTGAAGGCACGTTTGTAATGTTGAAGCGCCATTCGCCAGTTAAAGGCTCAACTGCATACCAAGTGGTAACCGCACTGGCGCCTGAGCCTGTGCTTATGCTAAACCATAGGTAAGAAAATGCTCCTCTGTAGTTCATGCAGTCCCAGTAGAGAATCTGCGCAAATGATGGTCGCCTGTTATCTAAGAAGCGTTTAGTCCATAGTTCTTTTCCAGTTCGCAGGTCGACAGCTACAATATCCTGTCCTGGCTGTCCACTCTCGAATTTAGTATAGTACAGTACGCCGCTGATAATAAATCGTGTTGCCCATTTGCCTTCGTATGCATCGCCTGTGCCGTAGCCGTGTTCACCGAATTCGCCACCAACTAGTCCGCCCATTGTGTCGCCTATTGGTCTTGTCCACAGTATATGTGCACTTTCTGGACCTTGGTTATATGGTGCATACAGGTTCATTGGTGTTGCAACCCAGCTGCCAGCAATTGTGTACCATTCCCGTAGTTGTGAGTCTATTGGACGCGTCCAGTATTCTGATGGCAAAGCATGACCAGGATAGACCGGCACTGGATCTGGTTGAACCACAAGTGCTAGTTTTTCGCTTTCACTTGCTAAGTAACGCACGTTGCGGTATACTGTTTCTGGGAAGCTGGCCTGTATATAGTATGTACCTATTTGGTCAGGCACGTAGTAGTAGCCTGCCATACCTGTAGACCAAGTCTTTAGTGGGCCGCCGCCAAGAATTTCTGTTGAACCATCAGGCTTCGTGATAGTTACAGTGATATTCCAGCCGTCTGCTGCTGTGTTTAAGTAGTTGATTAGTCCGAAGTTTATCAGGGTTTTCTGGTTAACGCCTACGGGGTTAGGAATGGCGTCAATCAACGGGTAGGTTTTCATGGTGCTCTGAGCATTAACTTCTGCAACAGCAAATAATGGAATGGCAATGGCTAAAATGAGAATTAAAGTTGTCAGAGTTTTTGCTTTGTTTAAGTTCGTCATATTTTTCTTATTCTCCCAATTTTTTATGAATCTGCTAAAGAGGTATTGAAACGGTATTTATAAAATTTTGCCATTTTCTAATTGGCAACCTAACGATATTGTTACCTATCTATAGACTGTAGAGAATTTTGAAGCATTAACTAAGCAGCATGATCGCATTTCCAAGTTTGTTGAATAATATTACTGAACAATAAACAACATGCTTTTATTGGCGACAACAGAAGTAAAATCAGCAATAATGAAGGCGTAAGTGAATGATTGACCTTAGACAACAAGAAGCGAAGATTCTCGCTAAACTCGCGGGGCTATCGGAAGCTTCTGTTGAGGAACTTTCACGTGAATGCCAAATTGTTGACGCCGCAGTCATGCGTGCTGCTTTGGCTCTGCAGGAAAAAGGGCTTGTCCGCATATACGCTAAGCCGGAAATCACACTAAAACTTAATAGTGAAGGTGAACTCCACGCTAAAAAAGGGCTGCCTGAAAGGCGGCTTCTTAACGCCTTAATTGAATGCAATGGAAAAGCAACTTTAAACAGTGCTGCCGAAAAGGCAGGTTTAGATGGTAAACTTACCAAAATAGCTCTCGCTTGGATTTTACGCAAAAAATGGGCATTATACGACTCAAAAACGAATATGCTACAGGCTTTAAGTGCTCCAAGTGAAGGAATTGATGAGCAATTACTGCAAATTTTGCAAGAAAAAAGGCAGCTAGCACTAAACATGTTAAAAAGTGAACTACATCCCGCCATTGAAGTTTTAAAAAAACGCCAACTCTTAATAGTTGAGGAAAAAACTCGGCGAATACTATTAATTACCGAGACGGGAAAAACGGCACTTCAAAACGGAAAAAAGGTAGCTGAGGAAGTAACACAGCTCACACCTGAACTTATTATAACTGGAAAATGGCGAAATGTGAAACTCCAAAAATATAACATTGAAGCCCCAGTAGCCAGAACATGGATTGGAAAAAAGCACCCTTACTTGCGTTTTCTAGAAGAAGTCAGGGCAAAACTGGTTGCTTTAGGTTTCAAGGAAATGGTAGGAACAAGCGTCGAACTTTCATTTTTCAATTTTGACGCGCTGTATACGCCGCAAGATCACCCTGCCAGAGAGGAAGTAGGCATTTACTTTATTAAAAACCCAGAATTCGGCGAAATAAGCAACTATGAACAAGCAGTAGAAAATGTTAAGGCCACCCATGAGAATGGCTGGGTCACAGGTTCTTCTGGTTGGGGCTACTCCTATTCAATTCAGGAGGCAAAGCGTTTAATCCTTCGTGGACACGGCACATGCCTTAGCGCGCGGACGCTACTGAATAGGAATTTAGAGATACCAAGTAAGTATTTTTCTATTGCACGTTGCTATAGACCTGAAGTTGTGGATAAAACGCATTTAAGCGAGTTTAACCAAGTTGAAGGCATAGTAGTCGATGAAAAGCTTACATTAAGAGATTTACTGGGCGTACTAGCGAAGTTTGCTGTTGAAATAGCTGGAGCTGACAAAGTGCGCTTTAAACCTGATTATTTCCCATTCACTGAACCAAGCGTTGAGCTCAGCGCTTACAAAGAAGGGTATGGCTGGGTAGAATTTGGTGGTTCAGGAATTTTCAGGCCTGAAGTTACTTTGCCCTTAGGGGTTAAAGTGCCTGTTATCGCGTGGGGTTTAGGCGTTGATCGCTTATTTATGATGCGTGCCGGCATTGATGATATACGATATATTTTCTCGCAGAATTTAGATTGGCTTAGAAAGAAAGAGGTGGTCTGATCTATGCCGACTATCGATGTAGACTACGCGGAGTTTGAACGCTTGCTTGGCGTGCCATTAGAGGGGAATATGGAAAAACTCGATGAAATCTTGTCTTTTGTGAAGAGTGAAGTAAAACTCTACGATAGACAAGAAGGCATCTTAAGTATAGAGATCAAGGATACAAACCGCGCTGACTTATGGAGTACCGAAGGATTAGTTCGTGCTCTGCAAGGATATCTAAACATAGGAAAGGGCATTAAGGCGTATAATGTAGGTGAACCAATAATAGATGTTTACGTGGATCCACGACTTAGAGATATTCGCCCATTTATGGGTTGTGCTGTAGTTAAAAATGTAAAATTGTCAGATAAAATAATTCGCGGACTTATGCATTTGCAGGATAAGCTTGATCAAACCTATGGGAGAAATAGACAGAAAACATCTATTGGTCTTTACGAGTACAGTTTGATTACGCCGCCGTTGAATTACACCGTGGTTAAGCCTGAGGAAATCAGCTTTGTACCCTTAGGTTTTGAAGAAAAACTGAACCTAACAGAAATTTTAGAGCGGCACCCAAAAGGCATAGAATATGGACATATAGTGAAGAAGCACAGCCTTTATCCGATAATTCTCGACGCAAAGGGAAAACCGCTATCGTTCCCGCCCATAATAAACTCAAACGATTTAGGACGGGTAACATGCGAAACGCAGCATGTGCTTGTGGAAGTTACCGGTACAATACGTGCAGCAGTACTTAACACGTTGAAGCTTGTTACATTGGCGTTGATTGATCATGGAGGCAACGCATACGCCGCAAAAGTGCATTATCCGAGTGAATACGGAAATATAGCGCCATCAATTGATGTAACGCCTGACTTTCATAACAGAAAGATGGAGTTGAATGTGGAATATGTAAATGGGATACTTGGGCTTCAGTTAACGAGTTCACGTGTTGCTGAACTGCTTTTAACTGCAGGTTTCGGCGTGGAGGACATAACTGCAAGCACAGTAACAGTGCTCATTCCATGTTACCGTATCGATATAATGCATATGGTGGACTTAGTGGAAGAGGTAGCTGTCGCGTACGGCTACAACAATATCGAACCATTGTGGCGTGAATTACCTACTACTGGTAACGAGAGACCTGAACAGCGTTTACTGAATATTGCTCGTGAACTTATGGTCGGTCTTGGCTACCAAGAAATTTTAACATACACGATGACAAACCCTGATAATCTCTTTACAAAAATGAATCTAGAAAGGACACGCATAGTAGAAATTACTAACCCTAAAGTTATAACTTTAACGTGCCTGCGTAACTGGCTACTACCAGGGCTCATGGAGTTTCTGAGTAATAACCAGTCAGTTGAGTTTCCACAAAAAATCTTTGAGGTGGGTAAAGTCACCTTAATAGACGAAACAAGTGAAACGAAGACTCGTGATGAAGAATGGCTTGCAGCCGTGGTTTCGCATGTAAATGCAGGTTTCACGGAAATTAAATCAGCAGTAGATGCGTTCTTTATGAATTTGGGCTTAAAATGGCAAATCAAGGCAACAATACACCCGAGTTTCATAGAGGGACGCGTCGGCACCATTATAGTCAACAATGAAAATGTGGGCATAGTCGGAGAAATTCATCCTAAAGTACTTAACGCGTGGAAAATCGAAAATCCAACTTCCGCGTTTGAGATAAACATGCAAAGGATAATTCAAATTAAATCGCAGCATTGAATTAGTCAACGCGAGGCTGGAAAACATGGAAACATGGCGGCTAATTCCATTTGAAACACATGATGCTTACATGAATATGGCAATAGATGAGGCTATATTGACAGCTCGCATCGCTGAACAGGTGCCTAACACGCTTAGGCTTTATCGTTGGCAGCCCAGTGCAGTCAGCATTGGCAAAAATCAGAAGCCACAAAACGAGTTATACATAGAAAATTGCCGTAGAAGAGGAATAGATATTGTCAGACGCATAAGTGGCGGCGGTACAGTATTTCATAGTGCTACAGGCGAAGTTACATATAGTGTGACTGCAAAAGTAGCAAGCGTAGGTAAAGACATAGCAACTATATACAAGCGCGTTTATGCAGCAATAGCAGATGCACTGCGGCTTTTAGGTATACCTGCGGATTATAATTCGGGTGACGAAAAAAACTGTCCAAACCTTATGGTAAACGGCAAAAAAATCAGCGGCAGCGCACAAGTAATACGAAAAGGAGTAGTTCTCCAGCACGGCACATTGTTGTTAGATGCCAACCTTGAAGAGATGTTCACGTTACTGAGGGTTCCATGGACGGATGATTACATGCAAGCTGCATGTGTCGCGAGAAGGAAAATCACGTCAATTCATGAAATACTTCGTCACTTAATTGCACCTGAAACTGTATGTAACGCGCTTACAGCAGGCTTTAAGAACATTTTTCACATAAATTTCGTTAGTAGTGGATTAACACCTTATGAGCAGGAACTAGCTGTGCAGTTGTGTAAAGAGAAATATGCGGTTGATAAATGGAACTTTGAAGGAAAAGTTGTTAACTTGTTACCTTTACGATTTTCCACCGCACACCTTGGGCGGTATCCTCGATTATTATGCCCATTTCTTTTAGCTGTTGCCTAATTGCATCAGCTGTTTTCCAATCTTTAATTTTTCGTGCTTCTTCACGTTTTTTAATAAGTGCCTCGGCTTCTTTGGGCAGAATGGCTTTTGAATCTACGTCGCCAATTACACCGAGGACTCTGTCGAAATCCTTCATCAACGTGTATATTTGATTAGATTCAGCCTTGCTAACGGCACCAGCGTCAAGCAGGTTGTTAACATCTCGCACAAAATCAAATAATGCAGCTAAAGCCACGCTGATATTCAAATCGTCATTCATGGCTTCAGAAAAGTCTGCTTTTACTTTTTGCATTAATATAGCAATTTCATCATTACTGCTCTTTCCGTCTGCAGTTACTAGGCGGCGCACAAAATTCCGCAGGCGCTCAACAGCACCTTTGGCAGCGTCTAATCCTTCGAAAGTAAAATTAAACTGCTGCCTGTAATGTGTTGACAGTAGCAAATAACGTATGACAATAGGATCATAGCCTTTTTGAATTAGATCACGTAGTGTGTAGAAATTACCAAAACGTTTAGCCATGCGCTTGCCTTCAACTAATAAATGCTCGTTATGAAGCCAGTAGTTCACAAATTTTTTGCCTGTAGCAGCTTCGCTTTGTGCGATCTCGTTCTCGTGATGTGGGAACATGTTATCGACCCCACCACAGTGAATATCAAAAGTTTCTCCTAGATATTTCATAGACATAGCTGAACATTCAATGTGCCAGCCAGGTCTGCCCTTGCCAAGTTCGGTTTCCCAGAATACTTCGCCATCCTCTGCGGTCCATGCTTTCCAAAGAGCGAAGTCCTGTGCTTCTTCTTTGGAGTATTCGTCGATTTTTACTCGCGCTCCAGCCTTTAGTTGGGTAACTTTTATTTTTGATAGTTTGCCGTAATCTTTGAATTTGCTTATGTCGTAGTAAATTGAGCCATCTTCGCTTTTGTAAGCGTAGCCTTTTTGGATAAGTATCTTAATTAGTGCTATCATTTCAGGTATGTGTTCTGTTGCCTTCGGGTAGTAATCTGCAGGTTCAATATTCAATGCTTTGATGTCTTCGAAGAATGCTTTGGTATAGAATTCGGTGAACTGTTTTAGTGAAACCTGTTGTTTCTGGCTATTGCGAATTGTTTTATCGTCTACATCTGTGATGTTCATTACGTGTGTTACTTTGAAGTTGTTGTGTTTTAACCAACGCTTCAGAAGGTCTTCAAAAATAAATGCACGGAAATTGCCTATGTGTGCGTAATCGTATACTGTCGGTCCACACGTATACATTTTTACGTGGTTTTTGCTAATAGGGATAAAGGGTTCTTTTTGTCGGGTCAGAGTGTTGTATAAATATATTGTTTTGTCTGCGGACATTTTGTGCCCTTTTTTGAGTTAGGATGAGTGCATCGTTACTTAAAGCATTTTTTATTTATAATTAATGGGGTTGTTTGCTGTTTACGAAGTTGAAGCAGGGTATAGTAAGTATTTGATTTTGCATGTTAAATTTTAGCTCTATTCACCACGTGATGGAGTTTTTGATGGCTTTTTCAATGTTTTGTTATTACTATGTAGAGAATGTTATTTCCACGGAGAAGTACGTTTCCGTAATTTGTGAGAAGTTGATCGTCCTTGCATTCGGTGGCGCCCTCAAGGAGTATGTTCATGTGTCCATCACATTTTATCATTGTTCCTTTGTATTCGCAGCCGTTTTTGAGGACGACTTCAATGTTTCCATGTAGTTGTTTTATTAGGACATTCAAGGGTTTTTTACTAGGTTCCATCATGATTTTGTGCTCCATTGCAGCTTCACATGCATAAGCACCATCCACCACATATAAAAGGTTTATGAAAAATTGGTTAACAAATTTGTGGTTGGTAACATTTTGTTTTGTGCCGCGTAGTTTGATTAGGATTACTTGGCTTAATACCTCCCTTTTTTAAACCGGAGGTTCTTGTGTGAGTATGTGGAAAACTATTGTTCATCTGATATGTTGTTTTTGCACGGAAGCTTTAAAGAACTTGATGTAATAGCATCTTGTTTGCATAGCGAAGAGGCAGGGATGACGTAACTGTTGAAAATCGGTATTGCAACTCGAAATATGGAGTCGTGGAGTAGCACTCAGTTGAGAGAAGCTTTGACTAATCGTGGAATCTCTTATGTTTGTTTTACTTTTCCAAAGCTTGTTGCACAGCTTGCTTGTAAACCGTATTTTAGAGTTAAGGATATTAACCTTCAGGAAGTAAATTTGCTTGAAGAATTAGATGCGCTAATTATTCGTCCGATTGGGCGTGGCTCACTCGAGGAGTTGGTTTTTCGTATGGACATGCTCTACAAGCTTGAGCGGTTAGGGTTTTATGTGGTTAATCCACCTGAGGCTATAGAACATTGTGTGGATAAATATGATATATTGGCTATTCTTGAGGATAATGGTGTGCCTATACCACGTACTGTAGTCACAGAAAACGCGAATGAGGCTCTGAAGGCTTTTGTTGAGTTGGGCGGTGATGTTGTAGTGAAACCGATTTTCGGTTCTCGCGGCATCGGAGCAACACGTGTTTTAGATCCAGAAATTGCACTGACAGTGTTTAAAGCAATAGTTTTTCAGCATGGGGTAATATATATCCAAGAATTTGTGCAACACGGGCATTCAGACATACGCGCGTTTGTAATTAATGGTCAAGTGGTAGCTGCAATGCGTCGTGAGGCTCAAAGTTGGAAAACAAACTACAGCCAAGGCGCAAGACCAACGCCAACAACACTAAGCAAAGAATTTGAGGATCTTGCAGTTAAAGCAGCGAAAGCTGTGGGCTGCAAAATTGGTGGGGTGGATATCCTTGAGGGCCCTGATGGACCAAAAATTTGCGACGTAAATAGTCAGCCAGGCTGGAAAGGACTCCAGATGGTAACAAAAGTAAACATTGCTGATCGAATAGTAGATTTCGTACTTTCTGAAATAAAGAAGTAACTGGGGTTATCAAGCAACCACCATTCAGCTATAAATGCAGAAAACATGTGCAAAACTACATAGGTGACAACAAGATCCGATCATAAGGATCATCTGCAACCAAGGGAAAAGATTTTTCCACACCACTATTCACAAGAATACGATCTTTTCTTGCCGTGAAAACGCCCAAATAACTTACAGAAATTCCAATTTCTTGCAGCATGTCCCTAACCTTGTCTTTTGCTCGTGCATCAACAGCAGCCAAAAGAGTGCCAGTCGAAGACATAGACAACACTTGCTCATCTGAGAGCCCAAATTTCTCTTGCAGTTTCTGTAATTCTAAAGGAATAGGAATATTTTCGAAGTTCACTTTGAAGCCCAACTGCGACGCTTCTGCCATCTCGTTAAGAGCCGCCACTAAGCCACCTTCAGTAGCATCATGCATAGCATGGACAACACCTGTTCTGGCGAGGCATAATGCTTCTCTAACACAGCTTTGCAATGGAACAAGCTCAACAAGTTTATTAGTCTGGACAACCCCGAAAAGCCGATGTGCCAACGCCTCATGTGTTAATGCAAAGTTAACCAGCGTTTCTAGTCCTATAGCTTTTGTGCATAATATGTAATCGCCTGCCTTAGCGTTTCCGGGTGTAATTAGCCTTTCCTTAGTTATGGTGCCATACGCGGTGCATACGCCAACTAGTTTTGATAAACCAGCATAAGTGCCCGTATGCCCTGTAACAATCGCCACATCAAGTTCGCTAGCAGCATTACATGCTTGGCGCATTACTTCATGAAATAATTGCATTTTTGCGCCTAACGGGCCTAGAAGGTTCACTGTGCAAAATTCTGGTTTTGCTCCGAAAAGCGCCACATCAGACGCAGCGTAATGTATCAGTAGCCACCCAAACCATTTTTCTGGAACGCTAATGCATGGATCCGTAGATACCACCATGTATTTGTCGCCGATTAAATGTACACCTGAATCGTAACCTGACAATGGCGGTACAAACACACGTTTATCGCTCTTAATGCACTTTAAGAGTTCTTTGAGTTCTTCTGGAGCGAGTTTACCCATTTGCATGTTAAACCTGCCTTCACTTTATTAGTTCAATGCCCTTTCCTGTTATCCTGAAAGGAATCCACCCAAGCGGATGCTCGCAGCCTTCCATTTTGACTATTCGAAGCTCTCTCTGCAATGTTGCCTCATTAAAACGGAAAAAGAAAATGTTATGTGCCTTATTCAAATCTAAATCGGTAGCCCGCTGCGTTGCCAAGTCCTTTTGGGTTGCAGCAGTCATAACGTCAATGTTGACGATGTCATCATAGTGAGACCAGTTAATAGTCCAATCTTCAACAGGTTCCATGTACTTCAAATCGTAGAGGGCGAAAAGCTGCTCGCTGAAGTCGCCAGCAGCAAATCGCGTCACCTGTGCATCGGAAATTAACTTATCGATACGTTTCATTTCATCAAAATCCGCTAAATTGAAGTAGCACACCCGTGGATCTCTTGGGTAAGGATCAAAATGTGGAAACGCCTGCACAGCAATGAACTTGTCCTTGTCGATGTAAGGTTCAATGTCCCATCCGAAGGATTTGAAATACGCAATTAACCGCGGAAACGGCTTGTCCATAACATCATAAGCCACTGCCTCGCCTTGCTGCAGGCCGTGCCATAGAAACTGCATAGCAAAAACTGTTTTCCCAGTACCCGGTGGTCCATAAAGGATGTTACGTGAACCTGACTCGATTCCGCCGCCTATCAATTCATCCAAGCCGACGATGCCCGTATTCAGTTTTCCCAT
>JAWBOE010000033.1:0-14170 GCA_038826755.1 Bathyarchaeia archaeon
CCCCAGCCGTAACACCATCTGAATACTAAGTTATCAACGCGAATACCTACCGGCTAATTTAATAAGGCAGAAGGCTACAAGGTAAACTGGCTGACTCCGCATTATAGATAACTGAACAGGTGGGCTGTGAAGCTGAGCTTAGACGGGAAAGGCTTCACAAAACTTTGACGCTGAAAAATTCGGAAAAAGCCAAACCATAGCTTGCGACACCATCTTGCAGCGACAACCTTATGTTTATGTTGCACCGAATTTTTTGTTCCATTCTTCGTTGAGTCTAACTTCTTCAGGCGAAACAGATGATTTCCGCATTTGAAGAGCTTCTAAAAAGTCTCGTCTTGTTACATGACGAGAGGTGCCTGTTTCAAGCATATTTTGTTGTGTTAGTTCGTGTATCGGTATGTACCACGCGGCCATACATAATTTTTTAATATCGTCTCCTGAGAATCCCTCTGTTAGTTTTGCTATCTCGTTTAGATCCACGTCCTCTGCAAGTTTGAAATTTGGCATTTTAGAAATTGTGACTTCAAGAATGTTTCTTCTGGCATGAGCGTCAGGTAATGGAACCAAAATTCTTTTGTCAAATCTTCTCAGAAGTGCTGAGTCTATGTTCCAAGGTCTGTTTGTTGCTCCGAGGACAACTACTCTTTCATCAGCCTTGCTTGATATCCCATCCATCATTTGCAAAATCTGACTCAATACACGTGTTGAGACGGCTGATTCTTCTCCCGTTCTTTCAACACCTAACGCATCAATCTCGTCTATAAATACTATGCAAGGTTGATTTCTCTTTGCCGTTTCAAATAAAGCCTTTATTCTTTGTTCTGAATCTCCAACCCATTTTACCATTATGTCAGCTGCGCTTACGTTGAAGAATACGGCGTTACATTCGTTGGCCGCGGCCTTTGCCAACAAGGTCTTTCCACATCCTGGAGGACCAAAGAGAAGTATACCTTTCCATGTAGGCATTCCTTTAAAAAGCTCAGGAAACTTAATTGGTAGTATTATAGCGTCTTCTATAGCTTGCTTCGCATTTTGCAAACCTGCTATGTCTTTCCATGAAACGTTGGGTTTCTCTGGTATAATCATGGATAGTATTTTTGATTGCAATTCTTCATCTTCGCTCAATCTTTGTTCTGTTGATATTTTTGTTTTGGGCTTTTCAATGGTGGATTTAAGTTCATAAGCTCTTGCCAAATATTGTTCGGCTCTATCCGCGTAAAATTCCTTTAATCTTTTATTGCCTGTGTAGCGTATTATTGACATAAGTAGATCAAAGGCTTGGAGATATTTGGATATAGCCAATTCTCTTTTTCCTTCAGAATCATATTTAATCGCGTCATTTGCAGCGTTTACCGCCAAATTATACAGACGTGAAGACAAAATACATCCCCATCATTGTTTTTACCTTAATCTTAAATTAAGCTATAAAAAATAAACTTTTATAACTTTTATTATTTTTCTTCGTCTATTTTTATATTTTGTATTTCTTTTCCAATTCTGTTAAAAAAAGATAGGCATTCAGTCATTTCTTGTTTATTTTTTGCTGAAATAAATATTTCAACAATAGTTTCAAACTCGGTTAGACAAGCTGACAATACTATCCGATTTTCATTCTTCTCTAGAGCAAATACAGGTAAATCTTCAACTATTTTGGATTCAATTACCCCTATTTCCATTTTCTTCAAGTGCCCTAGGAGAATTCCAAGGATATCCTTTTTCTTTTCAGAACATTTCCAAGTAACAGCCCTGATTACTCGCCTTTCGTCTAGAGGCTGTAGATAGCCCAAGAATCGATATTGAATTAGTCGATGAAGGTAATCTGCTGCAATTTTTGGAGGAACATATAGAGTCGTAGCATCGGGAGCAATAACAAAATGCTTCATTTCTTCGACTTCCTCTGGTCTCTCCTTTATACCCTCAACTTCTTCGCGTGATATGACTTTTGTTTTAAAAATTTCTGGCGTGCGGTCGTAGGGCCCGCCAACTCCGTCTAAGCTGCTTTTGTGTCCCATAATGAACTCTATGCAGTCTTGGTCAATGTTGCGTTCAGGCGGACGGCTTTCGGTCTTGAAAAGCTTTCGGAACATGTGGCTGCTGACGTCGAACGGTCCGCTTTTGAGCTTGTGCCGTTTAAGGGTGTGGTAGAAGGTGCATAGGAAATCCCTCGTCGTGTAGGGTTTCCCGTTTTGTTTAATGAATATGGCTTTCGCCGTTTTCTTTTCACCTAACTGTCTCGCCCACTCGTCCCTTATCACCAGCCACTTTCTCAGCTCTTGGATGGCGTCTCGGCTTATGAAAGTGAAGTAGCTGAACCCGTTGCCCTTGCGGTCTTCCAAGTCTATGCGGATTCGCTCAGCGCCCATGGCGATTTCCCGCCTCACATAGTCCAGCATAAAATTGAACTTGTTAAGCACGTCACCCACGCTCATCCCGCTCTGAAGCATCACGAGGCAGATGGCCTTCTCCCTCTGGTTCAAAACGCCCAGCACATGTTTCGCCTCGTATAGGCTTATCTGCTTCGGCTTGTATTTACGCCTAAACTTGATCGCCAAGGGATTCCTAGCCAACGTTAAGGGCGCATCGTAAAAGTTGAAGAAGGACTTTATCGCCGTAAAAGCCAAAGCCTTGTAGGCAGCGCTTCTCCCATCAAAAAGCTCACCGTTCAGAAAGTCTGCAACCAAATGGCTTGCCCATTGCCTCTCCAAAACGTCCTGGCTGGAAAGCCTCCTAAAATGCGTGTTCAAAAGCTCTCGTGGCGAAAGCTCCAAGCCTCTAGCCCTAAGCCACTTGAAAAAGAGGCACAAAACCCTTGAATAGTCCCGCCTCGCGTGAGCCGAATACTTAACCAAGAACCTGGCAACCAACTCGTCCCTGGAAAACTCTTCAATCTCCTCGGCGCAAACGCTTAAACCGCCAAGCGTCTTAACCCCCGCCATCTCTAACCCCACGTCAAAAGTTGAATACAACCTAATATAACGTTTTCCGCAACTTAGTTTATTAGGTCAAATCGCCGGCAATTCAATTGTATCTGCCTTTTATATAGCAACCCAAGATATTAACTTACAGCAAAAGAATTAACAAAGAAAATTGGATAATTATATCGAAGAATGAGATGCAATCACAAAAGAAAGTCTATATCAAATGCGCAATTATATGCCTAATTGTCCACATAAATCGTCTACATCTATCAATAGGCATAATTTAATGTTCAGTAGTGAGTGATCATTGAAAATTTATCACAAAAAAGCAAATGGAGTATTTTTCTAACTATAAAAAAGAACTAAGTAGCACCAGCTAAAGCAATCAGCGTAAAAATAACCACCGCATCAGTAGAAGAAGAATATGAAAAGAACAGCAAAAATTGGAAGGGTATTAGTCAATTATATTTGATTTTTCGGATATTTCAATTCATGGATATCCAAAGATAGTTAGATGTTACATCTTGGAACCAGAAAAACTTAGAAAAATTTAAAGGTTAGACAAGCCGTAAATTGGCAATAAGTATAAAAAGGTGAAAAAATGCGGAAAATACCATTTTTGGTCGGTATCTTAACGCTAATTTTGATTTTGATAACGCTAAGCGACACTATATCAGCTTCGTATGTTAGCTCTGAAGCAATTATCATTCATTCAGATGGTTCTGTTACGCCGTCTTCTGCTCCAATAGTCCGCAGTGGAAACATTTATACAGTAACTGACGACATCGCTAAGCCAGGGATAACGACCAATGAGGGAATAATAATCGAAAAGGATAACATAATTTTAGATGGAAAAGGTCATGAATTGAAAGGGAATGGACAAGGCTCTGCGATACTAATGGAAGGGCGTAGCGGTGTAACTGTGAAAGGTTTCTTGTTGACCAATTTTTACTGGGGAATTGAGGTTCGAAACTGTACACAATGCGTTTTCTACCAAAATAATTTGTCTGCGATAATGTATCCCATATATCTTGTAGGTTCCTCAAATAATAAATTCTACCATAACAACATTTACGGCTACCCATTTGTCAGTAACTCAAATAACATTTGGGATAACGGTTATCCTTCAGGTGGAAACTACTGGGATGGGTACCCCTACGCAGACGTAAAAAGTGGCGCAAACCAAGACCAACTTGGAAGCGACGGAATAGGCGATATACCTGTAGGCGAAGAAATATTCGGTCAAGGAGGAAACGTCGACCGTTACCCATTAATTAGCCCAATGAGCATTGGCATATCTGACTCAGAACAAACACCACCACCTACCGTTTACCCCACAACCTCACCCACTGTGTCTCCACCACCACAAACAACTCCAACGCCTACATCCACAGGCACACAAACCGACAATGCTTTCCCAACAGAAATTCTAATAGTGGGAGGAGCCTCAATAGTCGCTATAACTGTTATAACTATAGTATTGCTAAAGAAGAGAACACGTAGTCTGCCGCCACCGCCTCCTCCGCCAACTTTCTGATTTTAGAAAAACTAAAAACCAGCATTTTTCAGAAAGTAAATTCTAAAACACCTAACCGCAACTCCAATAACGCGCCAGCGCCTTTATTGCATCGTCAAAAAGTGGCTTATCAGGCATTACGTCGACTTTAACACCCATTTCCGCTAAAGTTCGCGCAGTAACAGGACCAATCGCTACAATGGTTACATTATTATTCAATAAACGTTGCAGGTGAGATTCAGATATTTGTGCTGAGAGCATTTGGAACAAGTTACGAACACAGAGAGAACTCCCAAAGACCACAGCACTAACGCGTTTTGTGATTAGATCATCAATAAATTTTGCCACGACAGCAGTATCTGCAGGAAGAGTAGAAGTATAAACATAGACATCCTTTACATCGGCGCCAGCGTCTTGAAGCCGTTTTACAATTATATTAGATGCCGCAGTAGTTCTAGGGATACGAATAACCTTACCAGCCACACCACATCGCAGTAAGCTTTGAACTACGCCTTCAGAAGTAAACAATTCAGGAACAATATCCACTTTGATGCTGCTATTCTTAAGCGCTTGCTCAGTTTCTGAGCCCACAGCAACAACACTAGTATTAGCCAAACCATCGATTAAATCGCTTAATTGTCCCAATTGTTTTGCAGCATCAAATAGAAACTTTACTCCGTTAACACTCATAAAAACAACATAGTCTACTGTTCCTTCAACAAGTTCGCAAATAAAACTTTGTATAGAAGCCAAGTCGCGTGAGGCTTTAACCTCTATTGTAGGAAAGTAATACGGTATCCCACCCAGCTTCTCAATTAGTTTGCCGACCTTTGCAGCTTGATTTCGTGGTCGTGTAACAACTATTGTTTTGCCCTTCAATGATACTGCCGTTCGAACCATGAGAGTTTCCTTCCGAGATTAACAACTTCACCTATAACAATAACCGCTGGTGGCTTCACATCTTTTGCTTCATTGACAATTGTACCTATGCTTCCAAAAATACTCCTCTGCTGCCTCAAAGTTCCTTGCTCAATTATGGCGATAGGAGTTTCACTCTTTAAGCCTGAAGCAACGAGTTTTGTGACTATAACTTCAAGAGATTCCACGCCCATTAGAATGACGATTGTATCCACCGAATTAACAATTTTTTCCCAAGCTATTTCTCTTTCGCGACTTTCGGCCTTGTGGCCTGTTACTATAACTACTGAAGACGCAAATTCACGGTGCGTTAAGGGAATCCCAGCATAGGCAGGAACAGCTATTGCAGATGTAACACCTGGTACAACCTCAAATTCAATACCATTTTCCACAAGCGCTTCTGCCTCTTCTCCGCCTCTGCCAAACAAAAATGGATCACCCCCTTTCAATCTAACAACCAATTTACCCTCACGCGCCTTTTTGATCAGAAGCTCAGTTATCTTAAGTTGAGAAAACTCGTGGTTACCAGACTGCTTTCCAACGTAGATTTTTTCAGTACTGTCAGGTATTAACCCGAGGATGCCTTTGCTTACTAGCCTGTCGTAAACTACAACATCAGCCTTTTTCAACAACTCAGCAGCTCTGACCGTAAGCAGCCCTGGATCACCAGGACCAGCACCTACGAGAAAAACTTTACCATGCACCATATTTTTCCCGCCATTCCTTTTCGAAATCTTTTGCTCCCTGCGAGATCAGATCCTTTGCAACCGCTTTACCCAATTCCTCAGCCTCATCTAGTTCGCCTTCGGCAAAAGAGGAAATCCGTTTTTGGCTACTAAGGGAGAAAACGTAAGCTTTAAGCGAAAGTTTATTGCCGTTCGCATGACCAACAGTTCCTATGGGCACGCGGCATCCACCCTCAAGCGCCATTACAGCGCTACGTTCTGCGGTGACTTCAGCTCTCGTACCAACATCGTCTACAACCCGCAACAACTTTGCAACCTCATGATTGTCTTTTCTAGTTACTATTGCTAGCGCGCCTTGACCTGCCGCGGAAGGAAACTCGTCTAGAGGAAGGCGCTCTGCAACCTCGTTTTCCATGCCAAGCCTTTGCAATCCAGCTTCAGCGACTACTATAGCGTCAATCTCTCCTCTTGATACTTTGCGAATTCGTGTATCAACGTTTCCTCGTATAGGCTGAACCTCAAGGTCTGGGCGAATATATTTTAGCTGTGCCATACGCCGCAAGCTGCCCGTGCCTACTACCGCACCTTTAGGTAAAGCGTCTAAAGGCTGCTTTCTACTTGAAATGAGTACGTCATTAGGTGAACCTCTTTTCGGTATAGCGGCTATGATTATATTGCGTTGCTCGAACATTGGAACGTCTTTTAAACTGTGTACAGCTAAGTCAACTTCGCCTTTCTCTATTGCATAATCTATTTCTCTTTCGAATATTCCTTTGCTATCTATTGCAAACAGTGGCTTTCTATTTTCAATGTCACCTAATGTTTTGATTATCTTAACTTTAAATTCCACATCTGGATAAACGCGTTTCAAGCTGGACAGAACGGTTCCTGTTTGTGCTAATGAAAGTTTGCTGCCTCTAGTGCCTACTGTTAGAATCATAGCTCTCATGTAGACCTACTTTTAAATGATATTTTCCGCAACGCTTTTTCAAAGGCGTTTATTGTGCATTCCAAATCTTCATTGGTGTGAGCTACAGAGAGAAAACAGGTTTCAAACTGTGCAGGTGGCACAAATATGCCGTGCTTTAAAAGTTCATGGAAGTACCTTTGGAATTTCGTAGTATCTGACAGTTTTGCGCTCGTGTAGTCAGTTACTGGATGAGCAGAGAAGAATATTTGAAACATAGATGCTATGCTGTTCACTTGTGCTTCAATTTGATAGTCAGAGCATATGTCAACCAATGCTTTTGTTAATTCTAAGCAGGTTTTTTCCAATTGCGGGTAAATGTGGTTTTTATGGCGAGTAAGAATTTGCAGAACAGTATAGCCTGCAGTGACAGAAACAGGATTGCCGCTAAACGTTCCAGCCTGATAAACTTTGCCAACTGGAGAAATATTCTGCATTATGTCTTTTTTTCCCCCGAAAGCAGCTATTGGAAAACCTCCACCAAGAATTTTGCCCAAAGTTGCCATGTCAGGAGTAACTCCGAAGTATTCCTGCGCTCCACCTAAAGCAAGGCGAAAACCAGTTATAATCTCGTCAAAAATCAAAACTACACCATGTTCGTATGTAACTTTGCGCAAATAGCTCAAGTAATTAGTCTTAGGTAGAATTAAACCCGCGTTGCCTATTACTGGTTCAATAATCACAGCAGCTATATCATGCCCTTCACTTCTTAAAACCTCGTCTATCGCTTCATAATTGTTGTAAGGTATCACAAGCGTATTTCGCGATACTTCTTCAGGTACGCCAAGCGAATTTGGCGCACCATGTGAAGTAGCGCCTGAACCTGCTTTTACAAGTACAGCGTCATGGGAACCGTGAAAACAGCCTTCGAACTTGATGATTTTCTTTCTGCCTGTGAAGCCTCTTGCTGCACGTATAGCATGCATTGTAGCTTCGGTACCAGAATTGACAAGCCGTAGCATTTCCATACACGGATATAACTGGGCGACAAGCTCTGCAAGCTTTACTTCTAACTCTGTAGGTGCACCATAAACTGTGCCACAATCCAACTGTGCCTTTACCGCATTTATTACTTCGGCGTTTGCATGTCCAAGCAACAAAGCACCATAAGCCATGCAATAATCAATATACGCAGTGCCATCCACACTGCAGATTTTCGAACCTTTCGCTTCGTTTACGAAAAAAGGGTAAGGCTCGAAGGCCCTAACTGGACTGTTTACGCCGCCAGGCAGAAATTGCTTCGCCTTATTGAATAGTTTCTGAGACAAAGTGCTTGTTAAAGCTGATTCAGCCAATTTTTCACGTCCTTTGCGAAATAAGTTATTATTAAATCTGCACCTGCACGTTTAATTCCAGTCAAAAGTTCAAGCACCACAGCATTCTCGTTTACCCAACCAAACTGGGCAGCAGCTTTCACCATGGCATATTCTCCGCTTACATTGTACGCTGCAACAGGCACATTGAACTTCTTCGCGAGGCGTATTACATCCAAATAAGCTAAAGCAGGTTTAACCATGATTATGTCTGCGCCTTCAGCCACATCTAAAGCCATCTCCCGCAAAGCCGCAGCTGTGTTACTGTAACTCATCTGGTAACTATTTCGGTTTCCGAATTTTGGAGTACACTCCGCGGCTTCCCTAAATGGACCATAGAAACTTGACGCAAATTTAGCAGAGTACGCCATAATAGCCACGTCATTAAAGCCCGCATCATCTAATGCTGTTCGAATGGCGGCAACTTGACCATCCATCATAGCAGACGGTGCCACCACATCTGCCCCAGCCTTGGCATGGCTGACCGCTATCTTTTGTAGCGCCTCTAACGTAAGGTCATTAGCCACATGTTTACCTTTTATTATGCCACAGTGTCCATGGATGGTATATTCACATAGGCACACATCAGTAATAACTACGAGTTCATCGCCAAATGTTTTTTTCAGTATAGATACGGCTTTTTGAACTATGCCATCTGCAGCATAAGCGCCTGATCCCATCGCATCCTTTTGCGATGGGAGCCCGAAAAGAAGTACGGCTTTGACGCCCTGCGCTATAATGTGCTTGATGTCATCTGTAATTTGTTGCAGTGGCAGTCGAAAATATCCAGGCATTGCTTGTATCGGCACAGGTATCTGCGCTTTTTCATCGACAAAAACTGGATATATGAGGTTGCTTGGGTGAAGACGAATCTCCCGTACTAGTTCTATTAACGCAGGTGTCCGTCTTAACCTTCTCATTCGCACTTGGGGGAAACTCATTTTGCTAACTCCTTTTCAGTTGGATGCCTCGGTAGGTGTTTTGGGTCTAATTCTTTAATTCGGCTTTCCAAAATTTTAACGGTCATTTTCTGCGCCTCGTCAAGTTTTTTTCCTTTTAATAATACCATTATCTTGTCATGGTTAAGTAATTCATAAAGCAGTTGCCTTCTTACTTTTTGGCTATAAACTTGTTCTTTGAGAATGCTTCGAGCGAAAGCTTGCAGGTTGATTTTGAGCAGATCTTCCTCTTTTATCATATGCGCGATCCGCTTCCGCAACGTTCTGGCCATGGCAGGGCTTTTTCCTGAAGTGGACACTGCTATTTGCACGTCGCCTACTTTTGTTACAGCAGGAAGGCTAAAATCGCTGATAGAAGGATTGTCAACAGAGTAAGCTAGGCAACCCAATTTTTTGGCTTGATAAACAAGTTGCGTATTCAGATCTTTATCATTCGTAGCAGCCACAAGCAAATCAGGTTTAGGCTGAAGACTACCAATAAAAGTTGCTGCATCGTGTACTTCAGTAATAAGCAAACTTGCCCCACATGAGTGGCTCAATGACTTAATGTTTTCAGAAAAAGACTTGCTCACAAAAAGGATTTCGGCGCCAGAGTTAACAAAATTGAGCGCTTTTCGGTATGCTTCAGATCCGCCTCCAACAACAATAATTTGCTTTCCATTAAGTTTTAAATCTACAAGCAAAGTCTAATTTTCTCCTTTGATCATTTTGAAATTAAAATCGTCAAGTAGATTTTTGAATTTTCCCGAGGTTTCCTTGTAGTTGTCCGAAATGTTTGCTACAGGTTCAGCCGCCCTGATCATTGCATCTAAATTCACGAAGCGTTCTGCGACTTCCATAGCTTTGGCTCCGAATTCGTCGTATTTTATTTCAATTTCAGGAATTAATCCACGCCCCTCCAATTCTAATCTGGGTACTACACCAAGCAAAGTAGTGCCGAAGCCTTCAAAAGTGCGTTTCAATAAGACCATCAACTCGCTGGTAGAATAACTTAATCGCATCTTGTTTAATATTACACCTTTAACGTTAACACCGAGATTTTTCATAACGCGCAAATAATTAGCAGCGGCGATTAACGTGCCCTCTATGCCTTCTTTTTCGCAGTTGGCTACCAATATTGTGGATGCGCGTGTAGCTACTGCTACCTCAACTGTTGAGGAAGGCTTTTCTACCGTATCATTTAGCAAGCCTGTGAACGCGCTCATGGCGCCTTCGATTAATACCAAGTTATAGTTAGCGGCAGCTTCGCGTATAGCAACAGAAACCTGTGTCCAGCCACTTTCGCCAATTTTTATTGATGAGTAATCCTTGATAGGTTCTTTAATAAGGTAAAGTGCTGGCACAGAATCACGGATGTCCCCGCCTATTTTTAAAACGCCCACGTTGAAACCTCTTTTTTTTAATGCTCCTGCTATGCCTGTTACCAGAAAAGTTTTGCCTGAACCGCTACCCAACGCGGTTATGAGAAGGAAAGATGGCTTTTGCATCTTTTTAGTAGTTGTTGGCGCTATATTTTGGGTTGATATGCCTATTTCGTTCTTTATTGCTTGAACCAATTTTGAGTTTGCCATCTTAATTTTCCCGAGTTCCTCTTCGCTTACGTCTAAGGCTTGTAGTATACTCTTTTTGATTATTTGGTTTTGGTCAAGTAACGCATGAACCAGAACGCCAACGATGTTACCTGATTTATTTGAAACGCCTGATACAATGTCTTGATTTGCTTTGTGATAGTTAAGGCGTGATACATGCGACACAAGTATTGGTTTTGCTTCGTTTCCTAAATCAATTTTTCCGTAAGTATGACAATGGAAACCAGTAACTTCGCCCCCTTCACTGGTAATATAACTTTTGCCGACGACAGTAGCTTTAACACGATCTGTGCATATTAACGGTTTGAATTCTACATCTAATAGTCCAAGCCCTTCGCGTAGGATGGGAACAGAGGACAAGCGACCAACATCTGTTTTCTTTGCGAGAACCTGAAAACCAGCGCATACCCCGAGCACAAATTTGCCTGATTCCGCCATTCTTAAAATTTCATGTGCAACACCGTTATTCACGCTTTGAGATTCTACTAGGCTACCGCCGGGGATTATTATCATATCTAGAATCTCCGACGCAGGTTTACCATCAATGAGACCGTCCTGGCGTACAATGTCAGTTGGCAAGTTTCCGAAGTCTTCAAAGCACGGTAAAGCGCCAGGTACGTAGGTGATGCCTATTCGGTGCTTGGGTTTTATTGTCAGACTCGCCCCTTTTCGGTTATTTTGAGCAAAGCTTATATTTAAGGTGGTCGGTTTATCCAACCATGCGTTCCACAATCAAAAAAGCCCACATTATAAACGTGCGGCTTACACATAAAACAGCACGGGTTCCTCTACTGGAATCCGTGGCAATCAAAGACAAAAGGAACGCATTAACTACCATTTACACACTTCACAACGTAGAAGAGTGTTTGCTTCTCCAAACATGCAACCGAATAGAACTGTACGTTGTTAGCGAAAACGTAGAAAACACTATTAAACAAATCCGGGAGTATTTAATGCAGAAAGCAGGAAACATGGCTACTGAAGCAGCAGAGGCAATGGAGATTTCTTTGAACAGCGATGCATGCAGGCACATCCTAAGAGTTGCATGCGGTTTGGAGTCAATGGTCATAGGCGAGGATCAAGTGCTTAACCAAGTGTGGGACTCGTACTTGGAAGCTGAATCTGCAAAAACTGCAGGTCCAATCCTTAAGCACTTATTTATGCGCGCGATAAACGTGGGCAAACGTGCCAGATGTGAAACAGAGATAAGTAAAGGCGCTGTGTCAGTAGGTTCAGCCGCAGTTGAACTTGCTCAAACGTTGTTGGGGAAGCTTGAAGATAAAAAGGTCTTGGTGATGGGTGCAGGTGAAATAGGCACGCTTGTAGCTAAAGCTTTGGCTAGGCGTTGCCGTAACCCAATTTTTATTGCCAATAGGACTTATGATAGGGCAGTGAAGTTGGCTACAGAATTGTCAGGCATGGCTGTGAAGTTTGACAGGTTAGAAGATGTCCTCGTAGAGGCTGATGTGGTATTCTGCTCGACGTCTGCACCTCATTACCTGCTAACGAGAGAACTAGTTGCTAAAATCATTAAGCAACGCCAAAATAGAAATGACTTGTTGATCGTTGATATTTCGAATCCACGAAACGTTGAGAACTCAGTGCAGGAAGTTGAACATGTAAGACTCTACAACATTGATGATCTCCAGTTGATAACGGAAAAAAACAAACAGCGACGCCAAAAAAGCATAGAGGAAGTCACACGAATTATTGAAGAGGAACTTGTTTCGCTGGAAAAGGAGCTTAAAGTCTACTCGGTCAGAGAGATTATTTCTTCTATGCTTTCACGTGCTGAAGAAATCCGTAGAAGAGAACTAGCAACAGCACTCGGCATGCTAGGTAACGTTGATGAAAAAGATAAGAAAATAATTGATGACTTAACTTTCATTTTGATTAAACAAACATTTGTACCTGTTATCGAAAACTTGCGGTTGGCTGCTGTAAATGGTGATGAGCAACTGATAAAAGCTGCAGCCACCCTATTCGGAACAGATAAAAACTAATTCATCAGAGGATGCAGCGTTGATTGAGAATGCAGGCTTAATAATCATCGGACATGGTAGCAAACTGCCACATAACAGAGAAAACATGGAGAAACTAGCCGACATCATCCGTGAAAAAGCCCTCTTCAAAACAGTGGAAATAGCTTTCATGGTGCGCAACAAACCGACAATTCCAGAAGCAATAGAGAACGTTGCAAAAAAAGGCGTTTCAAGAATTGTTCTGGTTCCCGCCTTCCTAGCACCAGGTGTACACACCATAAAGGAAATTCCAGAACTGATCGAACTAAAAGAGAAAGAACCCACATTGGCCGAGCAGGGAATAAAGCTGATATATGGTGAACCTTTAGGCGCAGATGAACGAATAGCCGAAATCATAGAGGAAAAAGCACTTAGAGCCCTTCGTCAAGAAAATTTAACTACAACCATAACAGGCAATGCCTACGCCATAGCTGCTTCAAAACATATTGCCGAAACAAGCATAAAACTCATAAGAAAAGAAGCCGCCGAAATTTTAGAAAAAGCACCAAAAGCTCATGTGCCAATCATTGAACGTGTCATACACGCCACCGCAGACCCTGAATTTGCAAAGCTACTGGTAATTAGCGAAAAAGCAGTTGAAGCAGGAGTAGCCGCCATCAAGGCAGGGGCAAAAATAGTGACGGATGTAAAAATGGTTAAGGCAGGCATAAACGAAGCAAAAGTAAAGGAGCACGGCGGAAGAATTCTCACGTATATCAGTGACCCGCGAGCCTTAAGAATAGCTAACACAGAAGGCATCACAAGAGCTGCTGCAGCTATGCGTTTAGCTATAGAAGACGGAATAGACGGCGCCATCATTCTCATCGGAAACGCGCCAACAGCAGCATTTGAACTGGCAAACGCAGTAAAGAAAGGCATGGCCAAGCCAGAACTAATTGTTGCCACACCCGTGGGATACGTAGGCGCCGCCGAAGCAAAAGAAATAATCACAAAGCTAAATACGCCATTTATCACCGTTAAAGGACGCAAAGGCGGAAGCACAGTTGCCGTAGCAATCTTTAACGCTTTATTTTCGATGGCTGAGCAGCAAGCCGCGTCTAAGAGTTAAAGAGGAATGAAATGACGCGGTTTTTGAGGTATGGCATAACAACGGGTGCTTGCGCTGCAGCCGCGTCAAAAGCTGCACTGGCAACTTTAATCAGTAGCCCTGTTGACAGAGTCGTGATTCCTACGCCGCTGGGTTTGCGCCTTGAAATTCCAGTTAAAGAAAGCAAAAAGCTCAGCGCGAACGTTGCAGTAGCGGTTGTCGTCAAAAACGCAGG
>JAWBOE010000034.1:0-13881 GCA_038826755.1 Bathyarchaeia archaeon
AACCGACCCGGCGGGGGTGCCCGATTCGCCGCGACGCTGCCCGCGTCTTAACACGCTCTTAAACCCGCGCACGGGACAAAACACGTATAGTCGGGTGGAATTTCTGTTATCGAGTAAATTAAACATTTATCTACTAAAAATGGGAATAAACTTATATATATTTAGTTGATATCTCATTGGCATAACATATGAAAAAATAGAAAAATGGTGAACACAACTTGAAAAACTTTAAAGATGCGGTTTGGAAAGAAAAAGTAACCGAAGTTGTTCAACAAATACAAGAAAAAGACATAAAATTCGTCAGACTCCAATTCACAGACATAAACGGTATACTAAAGAATGTCGCTGTATCATCAAAAAACATCGAAAGCATCTTTGAAAACGGCCAATCATTTGATGGTTCCTCTATAACAGGCTACAGACCAATTGAAGAGTCTGACATGGTGCTCTACCCTGACCCAACAACTTTCGCAGTACTCCCTTGGCGCCCAAAAGAAAAATCCTCCTGCCGACTTATCTGCGACGTTTATACACCGCAAAACAAGAGGTTCGAAGGTGATCCACGATATATCTTAGAACGCGCAATAGACAAAGCAGCAAAATCTGGTTTCACATACATTTGTGCGCCTGAACTGGAGTTCTTCTTAGTTAAGGAAACCGAAAACGGCGGTCTGCCCACGCCAATAGACATGGCTGGCTACTTCGATTTTCACCCTGGAGACCTAACCGATGATATTAGGCGAGAAATAGCTGACACAGCTGAAGCATTTGGAATAGAAATAGAAATATCTCACCATGAAGTCGCACTGGGACAGAACGAAATAGACTTCAAATATGACGAGGCATTAAAAACTGCCGACCGCGCTATTACCATGAAAATGTGTGGGAAAATAGTTGCTGCCAGAAACGGTTATATCGCCACTTACATGCCTAAACCATTTGCAGGCATAAACGGTTCAGGAATGCATACACACCAAAGCCTATGGAACACAGATGCAACTGAAAACCTCTTTTACAGTGACGACCCTGTGAGAGGGTACCTCTCAGACATCGCCAGATACTTCATAGGTGGGCAACTAGCGCATGGTAGAAAAATGTGTGCCGTCCTGAACTCGTGGCCAAACAGTTTCAAGCGGTTAGTTCCAGGATACGAAGCACCAGTTTACCTTGCTTGGGCATATAAGAATCGCTCGCCACTTATTCGTGTGCCAAACTTTGGCGGCAGGAAAAAAGCTGCAAGATGCGAAATACGCTGCCCTGACGGCGCTGGAAACCCCTATTTGCAGTTTGCTGTTCTACTTGCTGCAGGTTTAGATGGCATTGCAAAAAAGATAGATCCAGGTGAGCCGGTCGAGTTAAACGTGTACCACATGAGTTACGAGGAGCGCAAAGCGAGAGGCATAATTTCACTTCCTGAATCGCTGAAGGAAGCGTTGGACGAGTTCGAAACAAGCGAGCTTATGCGTGAAACGCTTGGCGAAGTTGCGTTCGAGAATTTTCTGAGGGAAAAACGGAAAGAATGGGATCTTTACCGAATGCAGGTCACTGAATGGGAAGTAAACAGGTATATCCGAAGGCTCTAGACAGCCTCCCTTAATTTTTAATTTTTTCTACTAATTCGTCAAGTTTGACTTCGGTTTGTTCTCGTTTTGATAAGTTTCGCAGAACTACCCTGTTTTGCTGCAGTTCTTTTTCGCCAACTATAACAGCATAATCCAAGCCGCGTTTATCAGCATCTTCTAATGCCTTGGCCACCTTTCGCCCCATGATCTCAAATTCTACAGTTACACCTGCTTTTCTAAGTGTTTGAGCAATTCTCAGAGCTGCATCTTTTGTTGAGTCCTTAATGGGTATTACTACCGTACGCTTCCTCTGTTTGATGTCGGGCTTTAAATTCTGAGTTTGCATCGCTAGGACTATGCGGTCTATGCCATGAGCCACGCCTGTGGCTGGTGTTGGTTCGCCTCCGAAAGCTTCAATCAACCTGTCGTAGCGTCCCCCACCTCCTAAAGCGATGTCCAATTCTGGGATGTAAACTTCAAAAATCATTCCCGTGTAATACTCTAAGCCTCTGGCAAATGCTGGCTCTACTGTTGTTACTTCGCAACCACTTTTAGTGACTAGTTCTAAAATGTCAAGCAGGTTATCCACTGCAGCTTTAGCCTCATCGTACTCTGCTACGTGTTGCTGTATTTTTTTTGTGGTTTCAAACGCGTCATCTCCTTTCAGTTTCAACAACTCTTCAAGTGCAACTCGGCATTTCTCAGGTGCCAGAGCTAAGGCTTCAGTGTACTCTTTTTTGTCCATGTGTTGAAGAATCGTGTTTTGTGTTTTTTCCTCTACATTGTGTTGTGCGAGTATTCCACGGATTACGCCGATGTGCCCGAGCTTAAAGGCGTAGTTTTTTAAACCTACTGCTTGCATTAGGCTGTTTGTTAGTAGAAGTATTTCTGCGTCTGCTTCAGGCTTGTTTGAGCCGATTATTTCAAAGTCTGACTGCCAAAATTCCCTATAGCGCCCACGCTGTGGCTCATCATACCGATATACCGTACCCACAGCGAATGTTCTTAGTGGTTTTGGTTCTTTGCGTAAGGTTGTAGTGGCTAAACGTGCTATAGACGCGGTGAATTCTGGTCTTAGGGCTACAGCGCGGTCGCCGAGATCCTTAAAGGTGAACATGCGTTGACGGATTTCTTCGCCTGATTTTGCTGCTAAAAGCTCGTAGGGTTCAACGACAGGTGTTATTACTTCGTTGTAGCCGTAGAGCTCTGCAGTTTCACGGGCTTTGACTATAACATGATTTAGCATTGCGGCTTCTTGAGGTGGCAAGTCGCGCATTCCGCGGACAGTTTGGAAAGTCGGCATGGCTTAAAACCTTCTGTTACTATTCTGCACTTGACAGTTAAAAAACTGACCATTATCTTTTAAACTCTTTCATGCCACTCACGCAGGTTTTCTGGCTTCCACTTCAAGCCGAATCATGCGTAAATGAACAACGCCTTGTGCATCAGGGGGGTAACGTTTTAGGTAGCGGTTCACGATTTCCTTCACAAACCTATCCCGTTGCTCAATGGGTATCCGCTCGGTGAAAGGCAGCCATGTGGTGCGAACCCAACCAGCTAACCCTTCAGCACCCGTGAACTTCATGTCTTTAGGAAAAAGCTCCACACGCAACGGCGTTAACCCCGCTTCCGTCAGCAACTTCCTGTATTCTTCTGGGCTGAGGAACGCGTAAGGAAAAGTGAAGCCGCCAAAAAACCTTTTCCAAGATGCTGTCCCTGTCAACAGTTCATCTATAATATCAAGTACGTCTTGGGCGTTGCCTTTACCCGCCATCTGAAACAGAAGTCGCCCACCTGTTTTTAGGCTTCTTTGGACGCCTTGTAGCACAGCAGTTTGGTCAACTATCCAGTGTAATGCAGCGTTAGAGAATAAAATGTCGAATTCCTCGTTGAAACTTAGCTTTCGCGCGTCCATTAACTGGAAAGAAAGGTTCGCGTGTGTCTTTTGGGGAAAATTGGCTTGCGCCAACTTTATCATTTCTTCGGAACTGTCAACTCCGACCACTCTGCCACGGGGTAAAGCTTTGGCTATTTCAGCGGTGACTTTTCCGTCGCCGCAGCCAATGTCCAATAAGGCCTCGCTCCCTTTAAGCTTAAGTTTTGGAATAAGCTCCTGTGCCCACGCAAACTGATTAGCAGAATTTTTCGCGTAGTCCTTAGCGTCCCACACATAACCGTTTGATTTTGCCATTTTCCCCATCTTACTTGAAAGCTAACGGCGCGACTGAATAGTAAACTACTTCGCCTCGACGATTCATTACTGCTAAAACCAGTTCTTTCTTCTGGCTCTGACATTGTAGCATTATATTCGTTAACTTACCTATTTGCACAGGTTTGCCTTCTTGTAAGCTCATCACGAGATACATGGCAGTATCTTTGCCATAAACACCGCGCTCATAGATGCGGAAGTCAATTCCTGTGCCGAAGCCTTCGCGGGCAACGTATCCCCTGCTTCGTAGATCGCGGTAAACCAAATATTTAACCCAAGCATTCTCATCTAACTTTTCATATAACCTAAGTAGACTCTGAAAGTCGATCGTATTTTCTTTCTTATCTTTAACTTTCAATATTTCCTTGTCTATGAGGTAGAGTGCTTCGTAGAAGGTTAGGATAAAATTCCCATTTTCCATGGTGCCATAACCGCGTTGTGAAAGTGCATCTATGTTACTCTGTGTAGTTATACTGACTCCTTTTTCTGTGATTGTTCCTGTTACTTTTAATTCTGAAGATAACGATGCGTCTTTTGTGTTGTTCATCAATTATCCACTTTTTAGCCTTTGTATTTTGGGCAGTTATACTAATTAACGTTATCACACTTTCTTATTGTATTTGCAGTAATATTCGCATAAGCTATTGTATAGGGAAATTAGCGCCTTTGTGGGTACAAATTCACAATATATTTAATTGGGGCTCATATTTTTATATTGAGGCTGATTTGATGTTAAAAGGCGGTAGTCCCAAGTATATAGCATCTTTTCTGCACTGTTTGAGCATTTTGGAGAGTGAAGTATCCCAACTTTACGATATGCTAGCAAGCAAAGTGGAACAACCACTGATCAAGTCTCTTTTGTTGTATATTGCAGTTGACAGCAAGAAACACGCAGTAACTCTAAAAACTGTGAGCGAAAGTATAGCGAAATCTGAAGTTGCTCTTCACGAATGCGAAAAAATGTTAGGTGAAATCTGGCATGTTAGCAGCGATTTCCACAAAGAAATTTCTGCGATTAAAAGAATATCTGAGGAGGAGTTAACCGAGTTCGCAGAAAGACTTACAATGTTGGAGGGATTGTTTGGCGAAGAATACCACATGTTCGTGCAATTGAAGACATTGACGCTTATATCTAAGGAGATAAGTCAACTTTACAATGTCAACATTGAGCAACTGAAAAGCGTTTTCTCTTTGATAATCGAAGATGAAGAACATCACAGAGAAATATTGGGCAAAATCAAGGAAGCTATCCGCAAAATGTAACAAGAAAAGTTCAGCAAAAATTCGACTCGGCGTTACTCTAAGCCAAGTTGACACGATCAGTATCCAATAGTTTGTTATATAAAGTTACTTTTTTTGTTCGCGCGAAGTGGCTTAGCCACTAGCTACCTTTTTGTAAAAACAACTGTTTGCATCATGGCATCAGCGTTTATTACGCAAAATGTACAGCTAAACCAATAATTACAATAGAGCTGCAACAATTAAAAAACTAATAATGCGCATGCAAAGGCAACGTAATTTCAAAATATAAAAAATAATGGAAATGATTACAAATTAACTTCTGTTTATTTTTTAAATGTCCCGAAATCTCTCTTGTAGTAAATTCCCTGTTCGTGAATTATACCCGTAACATAATGCAATGGTGTGATGTCAAAAGCAGGGTTAAAAACGCCGACACCGCTTGCGGCTACAGGGTTGCCTGCGAAATGTGTGACTTCCGTGGGATCTCGTTCTTCGATTATAACATCCGCAGCTGTACGGTTTAAGTCAAAGGTGGATTTAGGCGCTGCGACGTAGAACGGTACATTGTGTTCCTTAGCTAAAACAGCGACGGTGAACGTGCCTATTTTATTGATTACGGCATCTTGAACTATGCGATCTGCGCCTACTATTGCTTTGTTTACGATTTTTTTGTACATGACGTAACCAACCATGTTGTCAGTAATCAACGTGACAGGTATACCGTTTCGTTTAAGCTCATAAGCTGTTAATCTGGCACCCTGCAATAATGGTCGAGTTTCTGTGGCGATTACGCTTATTTTTTTGCCCTGCTCCCATGCAGTTCTAATAACGCCTAGGGCAGTGCCGTACTCAACGGTTGCCAACTCGCCTGCATTACAGTGTGTCAAAACAACATCGCCGTCTTCTATAAGTTCAGCGCCATTTTCGCCAATTGTACGGTTTAATTCTGCATCTTCATCTGCAATTAACTGTGCTTCTTGCACAATTAACGATTTTAACGCTTTGATGTCTCCTGAAAACTTTTTTGCCTTACTAAGAACTCTGTCTAAGGCCCAGAAAAGATTCACAGCCGTTGGTCGTGTGCTTTTTATGGTTTTTGCCGCTGTGTCTATTTCGGCTAGTAGTTCCTCGGAGGTTTTGGCTTTTGAATGGTAAGCTGTTAATGCTAAAGCGAAAGCTGCTGCGGCGCCTAGTAGTGGTGCGCCTCTGACGCGCAGGTTCTTGATTGCTTCAGCCATCTGGTAGTAGTTGACAATTTTTAGCATTACTGTTTCGTGGGGAAGTTTCGTTTGATCTATTGTAATAACCGTGCCGTTATGCCATTCTATCGTTCTCATTTAAGTGTACCTCACTATTGGGAATCTCGCGCAAATATTTCTGATTTATTAAATAGCAAATCTAAGCGTGCCCTGTCTCAAGAGGTGACTTGATGTGAGTAATAACTTCTATTGGTGCCTCGTTGCCGAGTTTTAATCGTTTTTTCCATTCTTCACCTACAGCAATAAGCGAAAAAACGCCCGAGATCTCTGCCCGTGCTTTTTTAACGAGATTAACAAGGGCTTCTTGTGTTTCGCCGCTTTTAATCATGTCATCAACAATTAAGACGCTATCTCTTTTTCTGATCGCTTCCTTCGGAATGTAAAGTGTCATAGTAACGCCTGAGTCCTTTCCAAGAACATAAGTCTCCTCGAGAAAGGCTTTAACGCCTACTTCCTTGTTCCGCTTAGCTACAACAAGATTCACGCCGAGGGCATTAGCGACCATCGTAGCTAAAGGAACACCATCGACAGCCGCTGTCAAGATTCTTGTCACGCGTTTTCCCGCAAAATTTGCAAGTGCATGGTTTGCTGCTTGCTGAAGTATATTGCAGTCTCCTACTATTTCAGTGTTATCGAAATAGCCTGATTCGTCAAATTTTATCCGACTTCGCAATTCCGCTTCTAAACCTACTATTTTTGAAAGTACTTGCCAAAGCTGCTTAGCGCGTGTGGTGTTCGGTAGTACATGTCCTTTTGCGTAGCGGCTCAGAACAGTAACGGGCAACCCTGTTCTTGAAGCTAAATCGCGATACGTAATGTTCCGCTTATATTTTGCCGTTCTCAAAAGCTCAATAATCATCAACCGAAGCTTCAAGTCTTCTGCGTGAGTGCTCACTCTAAATTCCTCTTTACACACCTACACGTTAAATACTAAAACGGATGGTTGTTATGATAACCTAACAATTTATATCTTCCGTTTAAAAAATCCATCAGCTGTTATTGTTTAACAAACCTACAAGAAAAAAGCTGACCAACAATTATTAACCTTAACAAGCGCTTTTGTAAAGTTAATGTTTTTTAAACGCGTGAAGTCAGTTATTTACCTGTGAAGCCCTAATGCAGAAGACTCAAAGGCTGTTTATAGGTGCACTTTTCAGCTCGGTAATATTTATAACGCATTTTTTCGTGCCACCCCCAGTCAATTATTTACTCATAGCAGTTCAAGCACTATCGCTCGCGTTAGCCACTTTTTTCGTTGGAAGAGCAGGCGCTACCTACGTCGGTTTAATCGGCGGTGCTCTTGCCGCGCTGGCACGTCCAGCATTTGGGCCATTCACTTTTCTTTTTACTTTCCTATATGGCGTTATAGTAGACATATTTATCATTTTTTTCCATGCATCCCCAGCGAAAAACGGCGTAAACAGTAACCGTGTGATGCTTGCTATGGCATTAAGTACAGGAATAGTTGGTTTCTCGAGCTATTACGTATTCTCCTCATATCTAAAGCTAATTGATTTTAACCCTTTAATGTCCGCACTTGTGCTTTTTGCAGCTATCGGTTGCGGATTATCAGCAGGTTACGCAGCTGCATATTTATGGAACAAATATCTGAAAAGTATTTCCGCTTGACGCTGCAATGAAATGGCGGGCCCGGTGGGATTTGAACCCACGATCTCCGGCTCCGAAGGCCGACACCTTAATCCGTGCTAGGCTACGAGCCCATCTTTGCCATGAGCTGTTTAAGTTGATTATGAAAATTCTTATTAATTAACATGGTATTAACTGTTGTGCGGTAAACGGGCCGGTAGCTCAGCACGGCTGGAGCGTTCGGCTGATAACCGAAAGGTCGCCGGTTCGAATCCGGCTCGGCCCACTTTTTTAATACGAAAGTTTTATAACTAAACGTCTCCAACTATGGTTTGGTGATTTTGTTGGTTAAGGATGACGAAGTATTAGAGGAGTTAAGGAGAATTCGCGCTTTGCTGGAGCCGAAGCCTGCTCCGCCTGAAAAGCCGAAGCCAAAAGGGTTATGGGCCGAGTTCATTGCTTTCCTCTCTACATATAAAGTGCTGGGGCTTGCAGTGGCTTTCATTTTAGGCATGTATCTTGGCAATCTCGTACAGGCGTTAGTTAAGGATTTTTTGATGCCTTTGATAGGGTTGATTGTGCCGGGTATGGATAACCTCGCGACGTTGTCAGTTGCTGTGGGTAGCCAGCAGTTCGGGGTGGGTGACTTCTTGGCTGCGTTGATTACCTTTGTAATTGTCGCATTCGTGGTTTTCATGGTTGTGAAAGTGGCGAAGAAATGGGGTATTGAGTAGAAATCAGCAGTTGCTGTGACCGACGTTTAATATGCACAATAATGATGGCCAGCGTCTTGTTGGCGTGGGTCGTGGTTTCTTCTTTTTTATATGTTGTGCATAATATTGTAGGTTGATGGGCATTTGAAGACCTTATGCTAATTTTTATTCTCCGCATGTGTTTTTTGTTTTGCAGAATAATTGTTGGTAAATTGTTACGATTTTGTAGTATTTTATTTGTGTCGCCTTTCGTTAAAGTATGTTTTGTTGTAAAGGCAGGATTCGGCTTTTCTGTAAAAAGCATTAAGTCTGAAAAGCCTGTGAACAGACAATGATGTACACCAGAAACCTAGCAGATCTACTTTGTAGAAATAACTACAAAAAGCTGCAAATATACGCAAATGCAATCTTCCGTGTGAGTTGCTTAAAGGAAATATGGGTATAGAAATTCCAAAAAAGAGCACGATGAACACCATCAGTTGTTAAGGGATATTACTTAGTTTTTGAATGCTCATGTTTTGTTTCAGAAAAAGAGCATTTTCTGGAAAAGTTTGTTTTATAGTTTAAAGCAAAGGAAGCATCTGCAGTATGTGCCGTTTAACGGTTTAGATGTCAAGAATCGCCTTGTGGTGATCCTGCGTGCTTTGCTAATTTATTACTTTGTATTGCCAAAATTCAATGTGGCATGTGTAACTTGTGATGGATAACTTGTTATAGCTCGTATTTTGTTAATGCTTGGTTTGTTTCGTGGTCAGTTTGATTCATTGCGGTTAGCCATAGAATGTCAAAGTAGTCTTGTGCCATGGTTATTAAGCTCAAGCAGCTTGTCCATAAGGCAGGTGAGTCAGGTAGTTCTTTTGCTGGATCAACAATTACAGAAATTTCCTTTTTATCGTATATTCCCATGATAGTATTAGGGCGAAATGGAAGAAATTTTATTTGACAAAGAGGGCTTTTTCTTACGTAAGTTAGAAGCTTCAGTTTTTCAGTTGACTTAGCGGGTGGGTTTTCCACTATAAAGCGGTACTTCACGTTTCTGGCAAGCGCGTCTTCAAAGTTTTTGGTGAAAGAGCTGCCCACACCCTGCGCGAAACGGTTCCATGAAAGGAGAAGATCAAGACTTGTTTGAACTTCATCAATAGCTTTTTTTATTCTTTTTATTAGCGCCTGACCAGCGGGCATTAAGATAAATTGAGATCGATCTTCTTTTAGAATTATTTTGTCAGACCTACTATCAAACTTCTTGAGTATCGTCCTTGCGGCATCTTGAAATTCTGCTGTTTCTTTTCTTTTTTTTTCCATTAGACGCGCAATAGCGTCTTTTACTTCTATCGCTTTATATTTGCATGGTACAGACAATATCTTCTCTATCAATCCTGACTGACCAAGAGTTTCCATGACGCGGTAAACATCTGGGCGTGCAATACCTGAACTTTTTGAGACTTCTTTGGCTGTAGCTATACCTAATTGCAACAGCGTTAAGTATATCTTTGCCTCAGTAACTGAAAGTCCTAACCGGGTAAACAGCAAAACGTCTTGCATTTCCATAATAATCGCTTTCCCTTAAGAATTAAGTTAATTGTTTTTGACTTAAGTCTTGTGGCTGTAAGTGGAGGTACCACTAACTAAATTTTAAATAATAATATTTACTCCATTCTGTTTTAGGAGTTATTAGAAAACTCTTGAATTAAAAAAATTAAGGAGAAAAGAAAAGATGCAACATACACTTAAAAGAGGAGTATATGCTGCCATATTTGGTATTGCTTTAGTGTTTTCTATGCTGCTCTTTGTGATTCCTGTTAAGGCCCAGGAGACTGCGCATGGCGGGCATCCTTCTACGGCTACGTGGAGCACTACTATTCCTGCAGGTGTCACTGTTGAGTACTCAATTAAGTCTCATGCATATCTTAGCTTCACACCAAATCCAATCGGCCTTGGTCAGGAACTGCTGGTTAACATGTGGCTGACGCCACCTTCTGCCGAGAACAAATACTGTGCGGGCTACAAGGTGACTATCGTAAAGCCTGATGGCTCACAGGACGTGATTGGACCGTTGAATTCTTATGTTGCAGATGGAACTGCATGGTTTACGTATATCGTTGACCAAGTAGGTGAATGGAAACTGAAATTCGAGTTTCCAGGACAGTATTTCCCTGCTGGACGATATCTTAACGGTGAAATTGTGACGAACACTTCTGGCACTTTATATCCAGCTCATTATTATGAGCCGACTTCTACAGATTGGCAGACGCTGACGGTGCAGAATGAGCAAGTAATGTCATGGCATAGAGATTTGCCTACGGATTACTGGTCACGCCCTATCCCGCCGAATAACAGGGAATGGTACGTGATTGGTGGAAACTGGCCATGGGACGAGTTTGTAGGCATTGGCGGCTGGAGTACACATGACAACTATTATGGCCCGTACGTGACAGCCCCAAACAGCGCACACATTGTATGGAAACGGTTAGGCGCTTTGGCTGGCATAATAGGCGGAGAAGCGGGTCAATTCTCTAGACTTAGCAACCCAGGCTATCCCAGCGTGATTTTCATGGGACGATGCTATCAAACCTACACGAAACCTGGAGTTGGAAGCGTTGCTGCATGCTACGACTTGCGAACTGGCGAAATATACTATGAAATACCTACAGCGCAGGGCGGAGTTACACCAACCTACCTCTACTACTGGCGTGGCGTTGACACTGCTGTTCCTGGCGCAGAAGCTGCTGCTGCAATGAACGCTGAGCTTTTAACGATCAGTGGTTCTGGCGCTAATGCTCGGCTGATAAAAATTGACCCGTATACTGGTGCGGTGACTGTGAACGTTACAGCTATGGATGTGCTGATGTTCCGTAAGGGCTACTTCTTGACGTATCAGACGAATAATACTGCTGCAGGCAACCGCATAATTAATTGGACTGCTCAAGGTTCCAGCAGTAACTTCCAGTCGCGAATTGTAAGCAATATTAGCTGTACGATTCCGCCGAGCTACCGTGCTACTACCGCGGGAAGCTACGGTGCTTTAGGCGCTTATGATCCAGAGTCAGGTATAACCGTAATCCAGAGCAGGTTCCAATACGCGAACGTTTACGGCGCAGGTTATGTAGCAGTCAGCTTGGTAACTGGGCAAGTACTTTGGAATTGGACGACAAGCAAAAACGTTATCGAAGGCGCCTATCGACCAACTAACGCTTGGTGTAGACATGGAAGATACATTGCACAGTATGAACAAGGCTTCCTTAAAGCATTTGATTTACGCACCGGCAAAGAATTGTGGAAGTCAGAGCCAACAAGCTACCCGTGGGGTGAATTCTGGCTTTACGACGAAGCTGCATATGAAAATCTGATTTACGGCTGGAACTATGACGGCGTGTACGCTTTTGACGAGAACACTGGAAAAATAGTGTGGCATTGGACTGACCCAGCACCACCATTCGAGACGCCGTATCATTACAATGGTACCGAATGCTACTCGATTAACAGGGGTATCGTTGCAGATGGAAAGCTGTACGTTGTAAACAGTGAGCACACGCCAAGTCAGCCTGCCACGCGCGGCTGGGGTTTAAGCTGCTTGAACGCGACGACTGGCGAGTTCTTGTGGAAGATAAGCGGTGCAAACTTGAATCCTGGTCCAGCTGCGGATGGCTACTTGACTGCTGCTTCTACTTATGATGGCTACATGTACGTTATTGGCAAGGGCAAAAGCAAGACAACAGTTGAGGCGCCAATGACTGCAGTCACGGTTGGTCAAAAGGTTGTGATTAAAGGCAGCGTGCTGGACATGTCTCCTGCGCAGCCTGGAACACCATGCGTTGCGAAAGAGTCGATGGCCGCTTGGATGGACTACCTGCACATGCAGCAACCAATTCCGGCTGAAGTGAAGGGCGTTTCAGTGTCGCTTGATGCTGTTGACCCGAACTGTAACTTTGTACATCTTGGCGACGTTGTGACAGATGGCATGAGCGGAACTTTTGGCTTTACTTGGACTCCTGAAATTGCAGGTGACTATAAGATCACGGCAACTTTCATGGGTGATGATTCGTATGGCAGTTCTTTTGCAACGACGTATATGACTGTGGTTGAGGCGCCGCAGCAAACGCCGACTCCTGAACCGCCGCAAGCGCCGCCTGATTATACTTGGACTATTGTTGGCATGGGCTTAGCCGTGATAGTAGCAGTAGCCATAGTTGGCGTGTTACTCTTCAGGAAGCGAACATAAAAATGAGCACAAGCAACCCACACCAATATTTCCCCTTTTTTAGTCTTAAGATAATTCACAATATCAAGAAGGGGCTGAAAAGGCTCTGGACAAGCAAAGTGACAATTGCTTTGCTTTGGAGAAATGCATTCTCTTCACTCCTTTAGTTTGGTCGACCAGAGCCTCAGCAAACCCTTCTTTGTTTAATATTGGTAACTAAAAAATTTCGCGACCGATAAGGTATGTAGAATCGTAAAATCTGGCTGCTATTTTTCAAGCAATTTCTTCAGGTCTTGGATAAACTTATCAAACATTTTAACTTTAGCGCTTTCTTCAACAGGCTTTTCGCTCATTACGTAGCTTCCGTCAGTATCAACTTCCACTATTGCTCTTCCTTTCTTTGCTGGTGTTTTCGTGGCTAATGTTTCATCCTCATCAGGAGTGACGAAGAAGACTTTGATACGTTCTGTGACTTTGTCTTTTGAAAGCTTAATCTTCCAGTAGCCTGTCTGCGCAATTCGCTCGCGCAAAGTAACCTTGCTGGATATCACCGCGATTATCTTGAAAGTTTTTGGATTATAAATTACAATGTCCACATCAGGCAAATGTGAGCCGAACTCGCCGTAATCAACAAGTAAATTACGCTTCACAGAACTCAACTCAAAAGACAAATTATCACTGTTCGTCCGCTCTAGCTTGTTACCTTCAACAATTTTAAGTCCGAGACTCGCAATTTCATCCCTAATTATGTAGACAACAAGTTTTTCTAAATTTTTTACCTTGAAAGCTCGCCATGATTGTTCGTGATCCTTGTTAGGTGTAGGGTTTTTCAGCCAGTCTTTTTTGTGAAGTTCTTTTGCTTCATTGAGAAGTTCTGAGATATGTTTGTAGGCATCATTGCCGTATTTTGTCTTCTTTTTTCGTAAAGTGTTATGAGGTCTCTGAATTTCATTAAACCACAGCCAATAATTAGACTGGATTACTCTTGTTGTTATTTCTATCATAATATGCCCATTTAACAGTTCTCTTTTCGGGTTTGTATGTACCATCAGGTTTTCGCATGATAAACAGGTATTTAAAACCGCGCAAAAAGAAGTTAAAACGTCTTGCT
>JAWBOE010000035.1:0-13574 GCA_038826755.1 Bathyarchaeia archaeon
CACTAGATACCCGTCTGCTATTGCGCCTGGCGACATTGAACCCGTAATGTTCCATATGCCTTCACCTGTAGTTGCGTTGATGCAGTGTAGCCTCCATCCTCTCGTTATGGGCTGTGTGGGCGTGTGCTCCGTGTTATAAACGTAGAGTTTTCCATCCGCAATCCATCCTGCCGCATTGAAGGAGTAAACTGTCTCGCCTTCCGGATTTATGTATGGTGTCTCGTAAGGATTGGCTGGTGCCTCATACTTCCACACTCGTTTACCTGTACTCCAATCAAAAGCGTATACGCCAGAATATGCAAACCGATAAAACAGCCCGTATGCTGAAGCCACACCATAAGCGCCGAATCCAGGTGAGTCCCATGGGTAATCTAGCTTTTCGCTCTTCCACGCTATGCTGCCATCGCGCAAATTAAGTCCTAGCCAGTAGCCGTTCATAGTTATAAATGCAACTTTACCGTGATCTGCAACTGTGGCTGCAGAGCTATAGATTGTTTCCTCAAAAGTTTTGTTCCACAATTGCGTACCAGTTGTTAAACTAGCTGCCAAAACATTGGTGCCATACCATGCGCCCACAGCTGCCGGCGTTATAGCGTTTGTCGTAACCGCTATTCCTGACTCCATGTCCCACGTTGTACCTAAACTGCTCCAAGGCCAAGTGATATTATTGACAATTTTGATCCGCCATGTTGCACTAGAAACCATGAACGCGCCAGGTACAACCTCAATCGTCCAGTTAATCAGCCGATACCTGTTTGCTCCAGCAGCTGCACCCAAATCTTGAACGGTTAACCAGTACCCGTTCATATAGTAAGTGCCTGTTGTTAGCGGCGAAATACTGAAGTTTATGGATACGGCGCCGTTCCAAGGATTATAACCTATCAATCTTCCGCTTGAAATCGCTACTAGATACATATCTTTTGAAAACCTTGGTTCTCCACCTGGCACTTCAGGATATCCTTCGTAATACAGCAAAACGCTCGGTGCCGACTCGTTTGTATATAATGGTCTCTTCCAGAATAACTCGCCAGTCCGCAAATCGTAACACATCCAATACGTTCGGCTGCTAGGGCTATTCATCGTTACATCTGGCTCTGAAACCGTTTGGTAGCATCTACCCTGGTAAATTATGCTTGGGCTACCTCCCCCAGTAGTCCAGCATTCAACCTTCTGTTGTGCCGTCAAAGGACCAATTAAACCGCCAATTGCGCCTTGCCGTTTCCACACGATATGCGCTGTATTCGGTGCCTGCACCCATGGAATAAAGCGGTAGCGGTCCCCGTACGCCCAATATATGTTTGTTTTTTCTGGCCAGCAGGATCCACCGCCAGGTCCTCGCCATGGGAAGTGCCCTGCAATCCACCACCATTCCCTGTTTTCATGCGAGATCGGTCTTGTCCAATAGTCAGATGGTAACGGAGACTCTGGCCATGAGCTAACGATAGCGTTTTGCACGACAAGTTCTTGCCAATCTGTCGACGCAGGCAGATAATAGCATGATTGTGGGAAGCTGAAATTTTGTGCCGTTCCATACATCACTGCGCCTACTTCTGTTGAGTAGTTTCCTGCTGGGAAGTAAGCGCCTGGGAACTCGAATTTAAGCTTCCATGTGCCTTCCTCGTCAGCTATATACTCAAACCACGCTGTAGTATCTGCGCGATAAGAATCCATAGTGAGAACCTCAGTTTTTCCGCTCGGCTTTACAATGGTAACCTTGAAATCTTTGAAGTATCTAGCGGCGTGAAGTGCTGGCGTAGTCCACAAGTTCACCAAGAAGGTTTGGCCAACTCCAACAGGGTTAGGTCTAAAACTCATATAAGCAATAGTCTTAACCTCAACGTCAGCCTTGACGCCAGCTGGCAGCGGTTGCGAGCCGCTATCACGAAAGTTTGTAGCTATAGTTCCAGAAGGCAACGCGGTTTGCGCTCTAACAGGTGTATCTAACACTGCTGCAGAGGCTAAAACTGAAATCAAAGCCAAAATGACAGCGAACCTTCTGAACAGTAATTTTAAACGCTGCATCTTTTCCCTCCTTTTTTCAACTCCCGTAGTTACGATATTACTTTTAAGTTCATTTAAATTTTTTTATTGCCAAACGAACTCAGTTTTGCGCAAATGATACACAAAAATTATTTCCATCTGTTTGCGCATTTTGCTTTATAGCTGTTTTTTATTTGCAAATTAGAACTGTGTGGAGATACTATGCGGTTTTAAGGATATGCTACTGCAAAAAAGGTGCGATATCAAACTATAGGTGTGAATTAAAGCAGTTTTGTTCCCAAAGACAGAGTGAACAATAATCAAAAATACACGGTAGACTGCTTGAGAGAAATTGCAGTTAAAGCTCTAAATTGCTTGTTTTGTAATATTCAATATTTAATGTTAAACGCCATAAGCTGTTTTTAATGATTGCCATCTGGCAACGCATAATATACACTATTTTAGGCGGAAAACAGAAAATTCTTAATTCATAATAACAAATTTTATATGCTGCTCCAGCAGAGCAATAGTGCATCCGTGCAAGAAGCAATTTTTGCACATAAACAAAATAGGAGTTGAAATAGTCAATGTCAGAGAAAGAGATGCATAAGGCAGTTTGCTCTGAATGTGGGCAGGAATGCGAAGTCCCCTTCAAACCTGATCCGAACAGGCCAGTTTACTGCCGTGAATGCTGGGCAAAAAAGAGACCGCCAAGACGAAGATATTAAACTTATAGACGCTTAACCATTAACTGTTACTTTCATAATCTTTTTCTTTTTTGTTTACACCCACTATTTAAGAGCAAAAACTAAATATCGTGGACCAACCAAAACATTGACGCGCTCAAAGCACTTGAGGGCCGATAGTTCAGTTGGTATGAACGCCTGACTTGCACTCAGGAGGTCTGGGGTTCAAATCCCCATCGGTCCACCAACATGCCTCAGTCTATTCAGCTAAATTTTGAAGTAAAAAATTCAAGATTGAAAATAATAGGCCCTTTTCAGGCTTGGTTTTCTCCGCTAAAGTAAAATAGAACAATTACTCCCATTCATTAACTGTTTTCCATATTATAACAGCAAATTATATTGCAAAAACCATGCGATCAAGCAATCCTGGAGCAGAATACATTGTAATATCGAACCCTGTCGACGCTATTGCAATGATTTGTAGGAAATACACAAAAACAGATTTCGTAATCTGCACTGGAACAAACTTTGATTTCACTCAAAAATCGCTCGAACCCTTAATGTTCACGTGTCCTCTGTCACGGGGTGATTGGCGAACATGGTGATGTCGCGGTCCCGTTGTGATCAACGGTAAAAATCAGTGGTGTTCCAGCCGAAGCATATGCAGCCAAGGCAGACGCCGAGATTCAAAAAATGAAGTTGCAGTCTACGTTAAATCTGTTTTAAAATTAATATTCAACTACGTCGGCGGCACAGAATATGGGTCGGCTGCATCATTCAGGGAAATCACAAGAGCAATTGTAAGAGATACCCGTGAGATACTGTCCGTGCCCGTCCCCATCAAATTTAGCGAGTTTCCAGAACCGATATTTATTGGGCTTCCAACTTTTCTCGGTAGAACTTGGTTTATTTCTGTGTGCTAATTTAGCTCCCCATGAAGAACACGGCATATTTGAAGCTGCAAAAGCAATTTACAGAACATGTCGGACCGCAATTGAAAACAAAGTTTCGCATCTTTAAACTTTAAATTAACTGGCCATCCTTGTTGTAGAATCTTATATTTTCACTATTTTCCTACGTTATCATTATATTTGGCAATGTAAACACAGAAGAAACGAACAACTATGTCGGATATAGGGATAGCCGTCAAGAAAAACGTAGACTTCTCAGAATGGTACACTGAGGTCATTCTCAAGTCTGGACTGGCAGATTATGCTCCCATAAAAGGATGTATGATTATCCGTGAGGACGCTTACGCCATGTGGGAGAAAATTCAGGAGATTTTCAACAAGAAAATACGTGCCACAGGACACAGAAACGTGTATTTCCCAATGTTCATCCCTGAGAGTTACCTGAAGAAGGAAGCAGAACATTTCGCAGGTTTCGTTCCTGAAGTAGCATGGATAACGCAAGGCGGCGAGTCTCCATTGGAAGAAAAGCTAGCGGTACGTCCAACATCTGAAACGATTATGTACGCTACATTTGCTAAGTGGATAAGAAGCTGGCGCGATTTACCAGTGAAGATTAATCAGTGGTGCAACATAGTACGTTGGGAAACTAAAGCCACTAAACTATTTCTTAGAACGCGCGAGTTTTTGTGGCAAGAAGGACATACAGCACACGCAACCAGCGAAGAAGCCGAGAAAGAAGTTCTTTATATCCTGCGGGAATATAAGGATCTGATAGAGAATTACTTGGCTATCCCCGTTCTTGTCGGCGTCAAAAGTGACAGCGAAAAGTTTGCGGGCGCTCTTTACACTACGACATTGGAAGCGATAATGCCTGATGGAAAAGCGCTGCAGATGGGCACCAGCCACAATCTGGGACAGAATTTCGCACATGTTTTCGACATAAAATTCATTGGTGAAGATGAGAAAGATCATCATGTGTGGCAGACTTCTTGGGGTATTACAACGCGATTGATAGGCGCGGTTGTTATGGTCCATGGAGACGATAAAGGCTTGGTTTTGCCTCCCAAGATAGCACCGGTGCATGTAGTTGTAGTGCCAATACCATACAAGGGCACGGATTCAAGCACTATAGTAGACAAAGCTAAAGAAATTGCTGAGAAACTCAAAGTGCATGGTCTATCTGTTATTTTAGATGACCGCGAAGAATATACACCAGGTTGGAAATTCAACCATTGGGAGCTAAAAGGTGTACCTATTAGAATAGAAATAGGTCCTAGAGATCTTAAAAATCAGCAAGTGACAATGGCTAGAAGAGATACCTTCCAGAAATCAATCGTTAAAGAAGAAGACGTTGTTAGCGCAGTAGAACGGCTTCTTGAGGAAATCCAAAACAATCTTTACATTAAAGCTAAAAAGGCGTTAGAAGAAAAAACTACAGCAGTAAAAGATTACGGTGAATTTGTTTCGGTGCTTAAAGAGAAAGGCGGTTTCATCAAAGCAGCATGGTGCGGTAGAGCTGAGTGCGAAGCAAAAATTAAGGAAGAAACTGGTGCTACCGTCAGACTTTTGCCATTTGAACAAGAAAAGCCTGTTAGTGGTTGCGTCTATTGCGGAAAGCAAGCAACTAAAATAGCTTACTTCGCCAGATCCTACTAAGCTAACTGCAAACAGGAAGGTTTTGATGCTTACTTGTTTTTCGTAATGTTTATTTCGGCAGACGTGTAATGAGGGCTACTAAGGTCAACAAAATTGGCGCACATCAAAGTCACAGCTAGAGCCATGAACGTGGAGTATGCTATACGGGACGTTATCGCCTACACAGAGCAACTTGTAAAAGAGGGGCGAAGAATCTACTACCTCAACATCGGTGACCCACCAGCATTTGATTTTCCTACACCGCCTCACATCAAGCAAGCACTTTACAAAGCAATAGAGGAAAATGGCAATCACTATTCGCCTTCAGAAGGCCTCCTTGAGTTAAGGCAAGCCATAGTTGAAAAGGAAAAACGTGTTAACCGTTTGGATCTTGATCCAGACGACGTGTTAATCACAAATGGGGTATCCGAAGGCATACAAATGGTGCTAGCCACGCTTGTGGAGCGTGGTGACGAGATTCTCTTTCCTGGACCAACTTATCCGCCTTACATTTCATACACGAAATTCTTTAAGGGTACACCTGTGTCATACAGAACTATTGAAGAAGAGCGTTGGCAACCTGATATTGATGATTTGCGGAGTAAGATAACAAAGAAAACTCGCGCTATAGTGATAACTAACCCGAATAATCCGACAGGCGCAGTTTATGAACCGAAAGTTGTTAAAGAAATGCTGGATCTAGCAGCGGAATACAACTTGCCAGTGGTTTCTGATGAAATTTATGATCAGTTAGCCTATTCCGATGGTGACTTTGCGAGTACAGCTTACTTGGCAAGTGGCGACATCCCAGTTATAGGGTTAAACGGTTTTTCTAAGTCATATCAGATGACTGGTTGGCGTTTAGGCTATGTGTATTTCAAGGCTAACGGTGATGAATTGAACGATGTTAAACATAGCATCTTGCAACAGTGCCGTGTTCGTTTGTGTGCTAACACGCCTGTGCAGAAGGCAGGTGTTGCTGCACTGAATGGTCCGCAGGATCACATAAAAACCGTCGTTGAAAAGTTAAAGCAGCGCCGTGACTATGCATGGAAACGCTTCAATGAAATTGATGGTATCTCCTGTACAAAGCCTGAAGGTGCTTTCTACATCTTTCCTAAAATCCATGATGTAGGCAAACGTTGGAAAACCGACTTAAATTTTGTTGTGGAGCTTCTTAAGCAAACAGGCGTGCTGGTAGTGCATGGTTCAGGCTTCGATCCGATATACGGCGCAGGGCACATAAGAGCAGTTTACTTACCGCCAATAGAAACATTAGAGGAAGCACTGACCGCAATAGAAGACTTTATGAAAAAGAAGAAATAGCTATTTGCGTTTGTAACCGCCTTTCTATTTGTAGATGGGTACGCCTTCTTTAGGATCTGAAAGTATTTTCTGAAATTCACCTATCAACTTTTTAGTTACTGGTCCAGCGCAACCGTTTCCAATAACCCGTTTGTTCACTTCTCTTATTGGCACGATTTCTGCAGCTGTTCCTGTGAGAAATGCCTCGTCAGCAGTAAACAATTGAAAGGGCGTGAGGTTAGCTTCAACTACTTCGTATCCTAGGTTGCGGGCAAGCTTAATTGCCACTTGTGCTGTGATGCCTGCCAATGCGCCTGTACTGCTTGGTGGCGTGAAAATCTTCCCGTTTTTCACGATAAATAGGTTCTCGCCTACGCCTTCAGCTATATGACCGTTTTTGTCAAGGCAGATCGCTTCGTCTGCGCCGCATGCGTTTGCTTCGATTTTGGCTAAAACACTATTAAGATAATTGAGTGATTTTATCTCGTGTGACGCTGTGTCTACGGGGTTTCTTCTAACCCAAGAAATCATTGTGGTTATGCCTTTCTCTTTAGCTTCGATTGAATGCAGAACTATAACGTCGGTTATTATTATTACTGAAGGCTTAGGGCATTTTCGTGGATCCAGCCCAAGATCGCCTACGCCTCTTGTTACTACCAAGCGGATGTACGCGTTGGTTAGGTTGTTTCTGCGTAAAGTTTCCAGCACTGCTTGTGTCATTTCTTCCTTTGTTAAGGGTATCTGTAGCATCATTGCATGTGCTGAGCGGTAAAGTCTGTCGATGTGCTCTTTGAGTTTAAAGACTATGCCATTATAAGCTCGAATTCCTTCGAAAACGCCGTCACCGTAAAGGAGACCGTGATCGTAAACAGAGATTTTGGCTTGCGATTTCGGATAGTATGCGCCATCTATGTAAACAAGTAGTTCTTTGTTCATAGGTTCTCCTTCTAATGTTGCAAAAGCCTTATTGTGTTCAGATTTGATATAGTTTTTGGCAATGAACTATGTAATTCATATATCAGCCGTAGAATTGGGGTCGCTTCGAGAGGCTTCGCGGCAGAGGAAGCGGTTTGAAGGGTTTACCTTTAAGTTCGTTTTGAATTTTTGTTATCAACTCGTTTAGTGGCATGTTCTGTATTTTGCCATTTGCTATCCTATCTCTAACAGCTAATATACCTGATTCGATTTCTTTCTGCCCAACTACAATGATGTAGGGAATCCATTCTGTTTCTGCTTCTCGGATACGTTTCTGTAGCGTAAAAGTGCGGTCGTCAATGTCAACGCGTATGCTATTCGCTTCGATTTCGTTGGCGATTTCCTCAGCTTTCGCTGTGTATTTTTCAGACATGGGGATTAGTCGTATCTGCACAGGCGACAACCACAGGGGGAGCATTGGTAACTTGCCGTGTTGCTGTTCTCTGTAAGCTTTTTCTAGTAAAGCGTATATGCATCTTTCAATGGCGCCGCTTGGTGAGCAGTGTAGAATTAGTGGTGTTTGTTTTTCGCCTTTTTCGTCAACGTATGTTATTGCGTATCTTTTTGCGTTTTCAACGTCTATTTGGTCGGTTGAAAGTGCTGCCGCTTTGTCTTGGTTATCTACAAAATTGATGTCCCATTTTAACCTGAAATAGAAGAAGCGTTCTGCCCACATTTCCACTAAAATGGGTTTACCATAAATTTTTGCTATTTCCGCTATGAACTCTCTGTTTTCTTCATAAAAGTCCTTTGTAAACCGTAATGCCATTTCATAATCATCCTTAGATAAGCCTATGTCGCTTAAGACGCTAAGGCATAATTTAAGTCGAATGAGAAACTCTCTTTTCGCCTGTTCTAGGTCTTTGCAGAAAGCGTGGCAATCAGGCATGGTGAACGCTCGTAAACGTTTTAAACCCACAACTTCGCCGCTTTTTTCGCGTCTAAAACTGTAGCGCGTTAACTCGTAAAGTTTCAAAGGCATCTGTCTGTAGGAAAACTGTGTGTCATGCATCATTAAGAACTGCCCGAAGCAAGCGGCGAATCTGAGGAAGAGTTCTTTATCCTCAGTTTTAAGCAGGTATTGCCGTGCAGGAAAGCGATGTAGATAATCTGCTAGACTGGGGTGATTGAAGTCGTACATTATGGGCGTTTCAACTTCCATGGCGCCGTAAGTGATCATTGTGGAAGTAACAAATTGTTCAAGCAGCGACTTAATCAATCGTCCTTTTGGATACCAGCGGATGTTGCCGGGGTCGCTGCCCTGTTCGTAATCAGCTATCTCCAGCCGCTTCATTAGGGGCACGTGAGGTGGCATCTGTTGGCTTGCACGTACCTTTGTGATTTCGTACTTGGAGAACTTATCTAGGGTTGTATGTCCCTTGAAGTCAAAGTTTTCTATGGGCACCATTGTGCCGTCTGGTTGAAGAATGTGCCAATAAGATACGAGTTTCTCTTCTGCTTTCAAAGCTTGGGATTCCACTGTGTCTGTTGTGTTTTTTGCTTCGGTTTCAGTAGCAGAAACTGGTGCGTAAACACGTGATTGTTCAGCTAGTGGGTGTCCTTTGATGGAGATGGTGAATTGTTTGTTCCAGCCGAAGGGTGCACGGTATGTTTCTATGCCTGCTTGTTGTGCGTAGGTTTCCATTGTCTTTAACAGTTTTAGTGCTTCACTGGGTTTTGCTAGTTTGTTACTCAAGTGTGCGTATGGGTAAAGTAGGATGCGGTTTGCTTTCAATTTTTGCAGAAAGGCTTGGGTTTCGGTTATGGCTTTTTGTGCCACGGTTGTGTTGTCGCCTTCTTCTACGGCAATGAAGAGCACTAGGACTTCGTCTATGCGGTTTTCTTTTTTTTCGGCTTCTTCTGCCATAGCGATTTCTTTTGTTACTGGTGTGAAGGTAATGAAGTTGGAGTGTAGTTGTAGTATTCTCATGGTTGTTCATGTCCTGTTTAGGCGTTGTAACGCCACTTATCTAGTGTCTTGTCTTTTTTAGTTTTCTTTTTAAATTCCTTGTAATGTTCTTTGCATATGTAGGCGCGTTTTGTGTCGCTGTTGACTTTTAGTCCTGCTGCTTTAACTTTGTCAGTTGAGATTGATCGTGCAGCTTCGTTGCTGCAGCCTGTTATGCTGCATTTTATTCCTTTGTCTACGCGTCCCAATTGGTGTGTGCCTCATGCTTATTTATGTGTATGCTGTAAAATATGGGTTATTGCTTAATTCCTTTTTCATAGATTGTTTGTGCTCTTTGGTATATTTCTCCTTTTTCTCCAAGGAATGTTGGTCCAATAGCTTCAACAATTAGTGATGCTGCGGCAGAACCTACGCAAGTACACCATAATGCGTCTTTTTGGCGGATGTATTCTGTGAGGAAAGCACCTATGAATGCGTCACCTGCACCTGTTGGATCTAAAGCGATGGCTGATTTATATGCTGGGATGTTGTAACGTGTGCGGCCAATGGATAGTATTGCGCCTTTTGCGCCTAGTGTGATTATAACTGTTTCAATTCCGAGGTTGTGGATGGTTTTTATTGCGGTATTTAGGTTCTGACAGTGTGTTGCGGCTTTGAGTTCTTCTGCTGAAGATTTATAGATTGTAATCTGGTTGAGTATGCGTTTGTCGATTGTGGAGTGGTGTTTAACGTTTCCTGCCATGTCGAAACTGCGCAGTATGCCTTGTGGGTCGAGGGACAGAATTTCTGCACGGGCTTTTAGGTGTTCAATTGTTTCGTATGGAAGTTCGTTTGCGATGGGCGCGATGTGTATGGCTTTGGCGTGTAGAGTATTTGGGATTTCGTTTTTGGTGATCGGCGAAGTTTTGTTTTTTAGTCTTAGTGTTCTTTTTGTTAAGTCCTCGCTGTATTTTAATTCAAAGCTTGTGGTTTTTTCGTTTGTGGCTTTTATCACGTTTGTTAAATCTATACCTTCTTGGTTTAGCCACCACATGTAGGCTTCTGGGAAGTCTGCGCCAACTTTGGAGATTACGGAAACGGTTGCCCCTAGTCTTTTTGCTGTAAGCGAAGTATAAGCTGCGGAGCCACCTAAAACTACGATTGGATGTAGTCTGTTAGGTAGGGAGATTGAGTCTATTGAAAAGTGTCCAGCTACTATGATGTCAGAATTTTGGGTTGCCATTTAAGCCCACATTAGGCATTTAATTGCCCGGTGTTGTATAAAGAAATAGCTGTTTCGTGTGTTATGATTGGAGTAATAGTATGGCTTTTGCAAGATCGCCTTCGCATTCCTCTAGCGCTTTGCGGGCTTCTTCTGGGGTTTTGCCTGTTTGGTCTGCGACGAGTTTTATGTCTTCCTCTGCTATGGCGAGTTTGGGTGCTGCGCGTTGCGTGGTTTGTTCGGTGATGGTTCCACCTGTGATTTGAAAAATTTTTTGTCCTTGCATGCTTAGGATAGCTACTTCTGGTTGCTGTATGATGATGTCTTTGTTGGTGGTTTTGATAACGACTTGTTCAACGTCTTCAATGGTGTCCATGCTCATGCCCATGCGCTGCATCATTCGTCTTGCTTCGCGTGGGTTTAAGCGCCGTTGCATAAGTGTTCGCCTTCTGTTTTACTCTATTTGGCGTTTCATATACTTTACTTTTGCTGGAGATCAACATTTGCTAAGGCAATAGTGGTGTTAAGTTAATTTTGGGTGTTCTGAATTGTGTACGCTCTTGGCAGCTTCGGTGAATCCATAGCCCTTTATTTAAAATGGCTGTTTATAGTGCACGTGTTTGTCAAGAAATTTGAGTGTGATGAAAACGTTGTTTAGTTAAGCTTCCTATTTCTAACGTTTTTATTGTACGATGCTTTGTCATGTTGAAGAATGTGAGTTAGTAAAACTGCTGTTTGTTTCTTGTTCTAGTTTTTTGCCGCCTTATTGCACAGGCGGTGTTGTGCTTTGATGGACTTCCGCTGATCCAGTTGAGAATTCATGGTTGCCAAAAGTGCCTGTGCAGAAGGCAAGGAACAGTTTAGGTGTTGATGTGAGCAGCGGGATTTGTGCCATTGGAGTTCAGTTTAAAACAAGGCCTGGACCTGTTGGCTACACTGGGCAGGTGGGCACGAATGAAAAGTAATGACCCAGCAACCAAACCTAACAAGCAGGGATTCCATGCTTACGAACAGCATTAACTTTCGGCGTCACCGTCATAAACGACACAATATACGCTATAGGCGGTCACACCTATGACTCAATAGGCTTCATCTATCCAAGCGCCGTAAACGAACAGTACACACACATCGGCTACTGTGCACCTGAACCAACTCTATCTTCTTCGCCAGCCCCAGCTCAAGCAGAACTCATAACCGCAACCGCGTGGCGCTAAAGAAGATGTAGAAAAGACAAACTAAAGCAAACTTGATATGCCTAACTCCGTTAAATTTGACCCGAGCTGCAGACAACTAAAAATCAAACTCATCTCCACGACCATGTCGCACTTTGACGGCGACACCTGTTTTAAACGCTTTCATCTCACCGCTCGACAGCATAGCGCGTCCAACCGCCAAGACCCTGCCTGCTTGGTCAATGACTATAACTTCATCTTTCGCATGTATCTCATCGTCAGCTTTGATAACATGCGCTGCGAACACGTCGCCGCCCTCAGCGACAAATTGAGACACATCATCTCGCACCGTAACAAAACAATGGACAGAATCCGCTTTTCCCACAAGGCGTTTGGCTGCAGCAATGCTTAATGACAGTAACCCATCCGTTGGGCGAAGAGTTGCCAATCTCACACCATCCAGACTAATATAGCGTATTCTACCAGTAGTCTTCGAATACTGAATTTCCACATTTTCAGGAAAGAGCACTACACCTGTACCCTTACCAAACTGGTAATCCGCAATGCGCCTAACGCGTTCCAAAGCATCTTCCATAAAGATTCGCCACTATATCGTACTTTATGATTCGACAACTATAAACACAACCAAACTATAAAGACAATTAGGTGAAACATAATTGCGATGCGAAGTCTGCGGCCACAAAATCCACGGTACACCAATCCGCGCGCTAATAGAAGGCGCCAAATTGACCGTATGCAGCGAATGCTCCAAACATGGCGAAATAATCTATGAAGAAACAGCACCCAAGCACACGCCAGCGCGAAAACCTCCTGCACCTCTTCCAGTGAAAAAACCATCCTCCAAACCCACGGTGGACAGCGCGACGGAAATAGTCGAAGGTTACGACCTCAAAATAAGACAAGCACGGGAGAAACTAGGGCTTTCCCATGAAGAACTAGGCAAAAGAATAAACGAGAAAGCTTCGGTATTAAGAAAAATCGAGACGGGCAAAATGACGCCCGATAACCAGCTTGCCGTCAAACTGGAGCACACTCTGAAAATTAAACTGCTTGTTCCCGTTACAGAAGAAAAAAGTTTACCACAAATTCCTAAAGTGGCAAGTCGCGAGCTAACACTCGGCGACCTAATGCAGTTAAACAAGAAAGGCACGGGGGAACCAGCAGAACGAAAGCCATCATAGTGCAGCGCCGTCTAAACCGCGAAGCATCAAGTTTAGAAGAACTAAGAAGACTAGCTGAATCAGCAGGATACACGGTTGTCGCTGAATTAGAGCAAACTCGAGGATCTGATCCTCGTTACCAAATAGGCGCAGGAAAAGTCGAAGAACTCGCAAATTTAGTGAAGGAAAAAGGCGCAGAAAAAATAATCTTCGATAATCCATTAAAATCAGTTCAAGCCTACAACTTGGCGAAAGCCACGGGAATAGAAGCCATAGATCGCTTTCAGTTAATCCTAGAAATCTTTACAAAAAGAGCCACCACTACCGAAGCCCAACTGCAGATACAATTAGCCAAACAAAAGTACGAACTCGCCCACGCCAAAGAAAGAGTAAGACTTGCAAAGATGAAAGAACAACCTGGCTTCATGGGGCTTGGAGCGTATGAAGCTGACGTTTACTATGAAGCCGTAAAGCGCCAAGTACACACAATTCAAAAGAAACTTAGAAAAATCCGAGAAAAACGGCTTCTCCACCGTGAAAGAAGAGCTGAACTCGGATTCGCTGCAATATCCCTAGCAGGATACACAAACGCGGGAAAAAGCTCCCTCTTTAACGCGCT
>JAWBOE010000036.1:0-13359 GCA_038826755.1 Bathyarchaeia archaeon
AAATTATTTGGGAACTGCTGTAAAACAAGCTGAGGCGTTTGGTAAGGCTTAGGTGTCATATTCTGTGAGTGCTCTTTGTTTCCATTCTTCGGTTTTTTCCAGTTTTTCCCAAGTTTCTTTTTTGACAAATCCACCAACTTGTTCCTTGATTTTTTTGGCAAGTTTGGGTCCGATGAGGGGCAAGTTTGTCAAGTTTTCTATTGGTACGTGTTTTATGTCTTCGATTGTTTTGTATCCGGCGTTGTAGATTATCCGTCCTCGCACGCGGCCAATGCCTTCTAGTCTGACTATAGGTAATAGTTCCTTTTTCACTCCTTTTGCTATGCGTTCAGTTAGTTCAAGTGTTAATGGCAGGATGGTTTTGTTGTTTAGTAATGTGGCTATCTCGTGTGTTGCGTAGAGTAACCATTTTGCGTTTTCTATTATTCGGTAAAGGTCACCTGGCTGTACTCTAAAGCGTTCTATTAGTGTGTCTTCGCTGGTTTCTTCTATCCAGTTTTTCAGTACTACTGTTGTTTTTATTTCGCCTAGGAATTCCTCGTATGCTATGTGATCAATCCATTCGTTAGGTATTTCTGTGAGAAATTCTTCTTTGTGCTCTTCCATGAATAGTGCCATCTCGTCGTATTCTTGTGTATAGGGTTGCATTATTGGTCCAATGTCTGGTGTATGCGCAATTAGGTGTAGTAGGCTTATGTCTGTGAGGTATGCTGTGTTCTGTTTCAATGCGTCGCGGATTATTACGGCTGATGCTGGGTCGATGTAGAGTTCGCTTATGCGTTTTCCCAGTTTTGTGGCGTGTATGTTTTCGCCTTTAATTTCTAGCATTTCTTCGTCGTATAGGTATTTGAGGATTTTTGCTATGATGCTTTTGATGGCTTTGATGTCATATTGGTATGCATAGAAGGTTCTTGCGAAGAATTCGTAGATGCCGTTTTCTGTATGTGCGAAGTCTGAGGCTATTGTGGCGAGTACATGTGTTCGAATGATTTTTTCCACGGCGAGGCGTGACCAAATTCTTTCAGGTTTTGCGAGTATGTAGTTGTTCATTAGGTAGTCTGCTTCATCAGCTGTTTTTGCTATTAGCAATGCTTCGCCTGTTTTGTCGTATTTTGGTCTCCCTGCTCTTCCAGCCATTTGTTTGTATTCTAAAACAGCTATGGGGTAATAGCCGTATCCTGCTTCATATCTTCTGTAGTCTTGGATTATTACGGTGCGTGCTGGAAGGTTTACTCCGAAGGCTAATGTTGGCGTGGCGGTTAATACTTTGATTTTTCCTTGTTTGAATAGGTTTTCGATTAGTTTGCGGTGTGTTCCTGCTAAGCCTGCATGGTGGAATGCTGTGCCGCATTTGACGAGTTCTGCAAGGGCTTCGCTTATGCGTGTTCTTTCGCCTGCTGTGAGGATTTTTTCTGCTTCATGTTCTAATGTGCGTTTGATTGGTCTTGATAGTGCTTCGCTTATGTGGTCTGCGATATTTTTGGCGAGTGTTGAAGCGGTTTTGCGTGTTGGTGCGAAAACTAATGCTTGTCCGCCTGTTTTTACGGTGTTTAAGGCTAGGTTTATGACGGGGTTTTTTGTTTTTTTGTCGATTTTTTTTGCGTCTCCATCCTTGTACTGGATTTCGTCGTGTAGAAGTATTCCTTCTTTAAGTGCGATAGGTCGCCATTCTGTTACGATGTATTGTGCTTTGAGCCATCCTGCTATTTCTTCTACGTTGCCTATTGTGGCGCTTAATGCTAGGATCTGGGTTTCAGGGTTGATTTGCATTAGTCTCGCCAGTACAACTTCCAGTGTTGGTCCACGTTCTGCTTCATTTAGCAAGTGCACTTCGTCAGCAACTACCAGCGAAGTATAGTCCATCCATTTTGCTCTGTGCCGTAGCAGCGAGTCTGCTTTTTCATTTGTGGTTACTATTATGTCATATTTTTCGAGCCAAGGATCGCTGCTGTCAAAGTCGCCTGTGCTTATGCCTACGCTGATGTGCTGTCCGTTGGGTTTTGTGAGGGCTGAATATTTCTGGAATTCATCAAATTTCTCATTTGCTAAGGCTCTTAGAGGTGCTAGATAGAGTACTTTGCCGTTTTTTTCTAGGATGTGTTTGATGCCGCAGAGTTCTGCTATTAGGGTTTTTCCTGATGCGGTTGGACTGGCCAGCACGAGGTTTTTGCCTTCTAACACTCCTGCTTGAACTGCCTCTTCTTGTGGCGGGTATAATTCGGATATTCCTGTTTGGAGTGTTAGTGCCTTTAATGTTTCAGGTAAGGGTAGTTCTGTTATTTTCACTTTTATGCGCCGTGGTTTGATTTGTTGCTGCAACAAATATGTGAAAGGCTAATTTATAGTGTTAATTGATATGTGGTTTGTTCGTTGTTAATGCTTTGTGCAGTCTAATCCCTCTTATATATATCCCGTCAAGATGCTGTTGCTTTCTATTGTTTGTATGGTTATGTTTTTTTAGTTGGATAGGCTTTAGTTATATGCGAGTTGTGTTGTCGGTTGAAAGGTTGTGTTTAGTTTGGTTGAGAATGTGCGGGAATTGCTTAAGGCGCATGTGGGTGTGGCACGCGAGGTGTACTTGGATAATGAGAATTCTACAGTGGTGCCGGAGGAAGTTATTGAAGCAATGTTGCCTTATTATGGTAAGCGGGCGTATGGGAATCCAACGCTTACGCATAAGCCTGGCTGGGAAGCTTTTGAGGCCGTGATGTCTTCGGCGCAACGGCTTGCGCATTTTTTGGGTGCTAAAATTCCGGAAGAGATCAACTTTACTCCTGGTGAAACTGAAGCTAACAATCTGGCCCTTATTGGCTCCGCTTTTGCCAGTAAAGGCAAAGGTAAAAAGATTGTTGTCTCTGAAATTGAGCCCATCAGCGTTTTACATGTGGCTGAGTTAATGAAAAAATTCGGTTTTACCACAACTAAAATTCCAGTGGATCACGAGGGATTCGTCAATCTTGAGCGGCTTAAGGAGGTTGTTGATAAGGAAACGGCTCTTGTAAGTGTGGCGTTGGTTAACAATGAAATTGGAACAGTGCAACCTGTTGAGGAGGCTGTGGAAATAGTTAAAGACAAAAACTCCGAATGTGTTTTTCACACTGATGCTTCAGACGCGTATGGACGAATTCCGCTGAATGTGAGGGATCTAAAAGCGGATTTGGTCACTGTAAGCAGTTATAAAATTCTGGGGCCACGCGGAATTGGTGCATTATATGTGCGGGAAGGCGTGGGTGTTGAGAAGATTTTGGAAGGGCAAATAGGCACGCAGCGGCTTTGGCCTGGTGTGGAAAACACGCCGCTTATCGTTGGTTTTACAAAGGCATCTGAGCTGGCTTTCCAGAGTTTTGAGGCAAATGTGGCCCGTATGAGGAACTTGAGAGATAAACTGGTAGATGGCATACTCAGCAGTCTTCCAGATGTGAAACTTAACGGTCCAAGAGGCGAAAAGAGGGCGCCTGACAACGCAAACATAAGCTTCATGCGTTGCGAAGGTGAAGCTTTAACGATCGAGTTAAGTTTAAGCGGTGTTTACGTGTCCAGCGGTAGCGCTTGCAGCCGAAGACTTCTTCAGCCAAGTCACGTCCTCGTCGCTATAGGCAAACATTTCAGCGAGGCGCATGGTAGCATATTAATGAAGACTACGCGGTACCACACAGAAGAAGATATAACTTATGTTTTGCAAGTGTTACCTAACGCTGTTAACAGAATACGCGGAATAGTTGGTTCAACAGGAGTTGATTAAGAATGTCACGTACTCCCCTCCCTTACAACCCCAAGGTTCTCGATTTGTTTCGTAACCCTAAAAATTTGGGTCCAATGAAAGACGCCACGGTTACAGCTGTAGCAGGGAACCCTGCTTGTGGTGACATGATTACTTTCTACCTGAAAATCAATGAGCAGGAAATCATTGAGCGTGCCTCTTTCGAAAGTTACGGATGCGCCGCCAACATAGCTACGTCAAGTATTGTTACCGAAATGATAAAGGGCTTGAGTCTCAAAGCGGTTTGGACCGACATCACATGGAAAAAAGTAACGGAGGAAGTAGGCGGCTTACCAAGCGTCAAATTCCACTGTGGCGTGCTTGCAGTCGGCGCTTTGAAACGGGCAATCAGAAAATACTACGAAAATAAAGGTTCAGCACCTAGTTGGCTACCACAGGATTTGACTTTTGAAGAGAAACAGGCTTTAGAAGAAGAAGAACTGGCAAAAATGCTTTCAAAGCGGCTCAAAACGGAGGCAGAAAAATAATCCTGGATCCCCACAGGATTCGCGAAGACTTCCCAATATTAAAACGAAAAATAAACAATTACCCCCTAATCTATTTTGATAATGCGGCGACCACTCAGAAACCCAAGCAAGTAATTGAAGTTATGCGTGACTTCCTAGAAAACCACAACGCCAATGTTCACCGCGCAGTGCACACGCTCTCGCAAGAAGCCACTGAACTCTATGAGAACGCACGAGGGAAAATTGCTCATTTTATAGGTGCGCGTGATCCTGTGGAAATCATTTTTGTCCGCGGCACAACCGAGGCGATAAACCTCGTCGCGTATTCATGGGGTCTCCGTAACCTCAAAAGTGGTGACGAAATTTTAGTTTCATTAATGGAGCATCACAGCAACATCATACCATGGGAAATTCTTTCAAGAATAAATGGTTTCACCATTAAATATGCTAAAATAAACAATGATGGCACCTTAAACTACGATGATTTTGAAGGCAAATTTTCCCGCAAAACCAAAATTGCATGTCTAAGCCACGTGTCAAACTTTAGTGGCGTAATTAATAATGTTAAGAGAATAGCTAAAGTTGCGCACGACTATGGTGCATTGATGCTTGTGGACGCGGCGCAGTCTGTTCCGCATATGCCTGTCAATGTGCAGGACTTGGACGCGGATTTCTTGGCTTTCTCAGGACACAAAATGCTGGGTCCTACAGGCATAGGTGTTCTCTACGGCAAAAAGGAACTTCTCGAGCAAATGGAGCCGTTTCAAGGCGGCGGTGAAATGATAAAAGAAGTTTCAATAAGCCCAGAGCAAAATCGGAGTAGCATAAGCTGGAATGCGCTTCCATGGAAGTTTGAAGCGGGAACACCTAATGTTTGCGGCGGAATTGCCCTTATGGAAGCCGTAAAATATCTCGAGCGCATAGGCATGAATAACGTGCTTGAGCATGAAAAGGCCTTAACTGAATACGCAGTAAGACGCATGCAAGAATGCCGCAGAGTAACAATCCACGGTCCCAGCGTTTTGTCTCTGAAATGCGGCATAATCCCCTTCAACGTGGAAGGTTTCTCCTCGCATGACATCGCGCTTTTATGTGATGCCTATGGTATAATGTTGCGCAGCGGCTTCCACTGTGCACAGCCACTGCATCAAATTCTTCGCCTGCAGTCTTCGGCACGCGCAAGTTTCTACATTTATAACACGCAAGAAGAAGTTGATCGTTTCGTGGAAGTCTTAAAGGAGATAGAAAGCGCATAATGGTTACGATAGAAGACTATGTGGCGAGAATCGAAGGCACATGTGGCGATGAGCAAGGCGTCATAGTAACCTTCAAATACGACAAAAAAGACGAAGCCATAGCAAAAATCTCCAAAAAAGCTACGCTGAAAAATTCTATAGCAGGCATAATCCTTGAATTCACGTTTCAAGATGTTGCGTTCCGTGTTTTCTCAAGCGGAAAAGCCATCTTTAAAGGAGTAAAAAATAGAGAGACACTAAACGAAATTTTATCTACTCTCCTACTTTAACACGCAACTTACATTTTTAACTTAACCTCTTCGGATGAAACCACAGTTTCACACGCAGTTTAGTTCTGCTAACCCAATTATAAAACGGAATCAACCTGTACTTTACCACTTCAGGCAACACATCCTTAAACTCCCGATGCAAACCAAACCTTACGGCGAAACGACCTTTTCTAGTAAGTGGCACGTAGTATCTTGTTAAAGGAAATTTGATGAAGCCGTTACTCTCTTTAAACCTGTCCAAAGATGGGTGGTTTCCCATCCGCCCGTACATAACCCACCCCATACCTTTAGCCGCGCATAACTCAACAACCTTCGCGATCAACGCGTTATTCACTGCTTTATCTAAATGTCTCTGCAAAGAAAGTATCTGAGCAATGACTGCTGTCTTGTCACCGTAAACAAGTTGAATAAACCCAACAAGTTCACTTTCAATGTACGCACCAATAAACGTGCAGTTACGCGCTGAAAACACGCCACGCATAACATTCTGCAGCGATTCACCATAATGCGGAAAAGCTCTATCCTGCCTTACCGGCGTTTCATTATAAATCTTCCATATGCCCTCAGCTAACTCTTTGCTTGGCTCAACAAGCCGCGTAATCACACCACTTTTCTCTGCCTTTCGCACCATGTTTCGCGTTTTCTTTCCAATGTTTTTCCACCAGTTGTCGTAAGATGATATTTGAAGAAGCGCTATGTTATCCTCTACTTTAGTCCAATTCTCTGAAAGAAGCTTGTAGCTTCCTCCACACCATTTTCTCTCGATAAATGTAAAAACATCTATTCCGCGTTCCCCAAGTTTCTCGATGTACTCATTTGTAGGCGCAATATCTTTCTCATACTCTTTTGCATCGCTGCCTACTCGAATAAATCCTTTCCTGCGCACCACCAGCGTATCCAATTCTCTGTCAACTCCAAGGATACTCTTTAATACCACGTAATAAGGTCCTCTGCGGTTTATTTTTCCCCGTTGAAAAAGCCACTCAGGATGAACATGTAAAATTTTCCCTTCTGCAATGTTCTCCAACGCCATTTTTTTGGCTTGGGCTTCAGAATAAGCATGGCATGCTACATCCAGCCCCCAAGTAGGATACACGTAAAATGACTTCAAAGGAAAATCTTTTGGGACGTGTGCCTTGTCTTCCCATAGTCTTCTACGCCACATTAACCGAGCCAACAAACGCTCAGTGCCATGAACAGTATAATACGTTATCTTCCGTTCAACCGCTTCCTCTAGGACTTTCCACTCTTTGTATGGATCATTAGCAACATGAAGCCCCACTTCATGCCTATCCGAACGCATTAACCGCAGCATTTCTCTGTCAGGCACGGTTTGAGGCGTAAAAAACCAGTAAGCCCGCACTTCTCTATGCGAAGAATTTATCATCTTAGCGATTATCTTTGCATTCCGCAAGTAGTCTCTTCCCACCCTAAAGCGTAAAGCAGTAGCAAGAAAACTCTTAACTCTAGAAGGATACGGATAATCCACATCTATCCTGAGCTTTATTGTTTCCACACTATGTGCCCTTCCCCTAACTGAAGTTTACTTGAATTATAAATCCTGTGGTGTAAAAGCAATTTTCTTCGATTTCACACCGATTATTTAGGTAGTTTTGTGCACCAAGGTATTCTTTTACATTCACAAATTAGAAATTCAAAAATAGTGCGACTGTTATCTGTATGCACCATTTGACCAATTAAGTGTAGCATATGCAAATGATCAAGAAAAACGAGATCTCATCAAGGTACCCAAAGCATCCTGTTACTGATCACCTATAACTAGCAAAATACTGTAAAGGTGTAACTTTAGGTGGGATAAAAAAAACCTTGAAAATTTGCATGATCTCTGGATTGGCAAGAGGAACAGGCGGTGTTGAAAGGGTCGTAAACGAGTTAACCAACTTTTTGGTAAATCACGGTGAAAACGTTACTATCTTCGGCAGAAATAATGTGGATTTTGTGCAAACTGCTGGCAATCATCAAACAATAGGTCTCAGTCCTTACAATATCTTACCACGCCGCCTGAGAATTGCATATTATGATAAACTTACGTACAGTTTTAAAGTTTGGAGAAGAATGAAACTCTACGAACCTTTTCATATCGTACATGGACATGGCGATAACTGCCTTTTCCCTTCGCTATTCAGAAATGTGCAACCATTTCTGATGACATTTCATGGAGTTTTAGCAAAGTATGTCGGACAACGCGATCCGCGGATTTGGTCAATAGTTTATGCTGAAAAAACTGCTGCTTCAAGATGTGATTTGGCCGTCGCGTGTTCAGAGGCTGTAAAAAACGAACTAGTTGTCTATTACGGAATAAACCCTGACAAAATCGTTGTGATACATAACGGCGTTGATGCAAACAAATTTGTCCCCATGAATAAGTGCAAGGCACGAAAAAGATTAAGATTGCCTGAAAAAGGCAAATATGCAATATGGGTAGGTGGTAGTGCCAAGCGCAAGGGATTGCACATAGCCATAAAAGCTGTGGAGGCATCTCCCTGCAAGCTGCTAGTAGTAGGCACAGACGGCAAAAACACAGGTAACGTGGTTTTTCTCGGAAAAATTCCAGACTCAGATCTGTTAACTGCCTACTCTGCGGCAGATTTGTTCCTCTTCCCGACAGAGTACGAAGGATTTCCAGCTGCTCCTTTAGAAGCACTTGCATGCGGTCTTCCAATAATTGTTTCAAAAGAGTCAAACATGGGCGAGATAATCCGAGAAGGAGTTCACGGTTTCATAATCGACGATGCAAATCCCTCTGTTTATAGAGAGAAAATTATGCTGCTTTTAAACGACGAGACAATGCGCCGAGAAATGTCTGATAACTGCAGAAATTTAGGCAAACAATACGATTGGTCTAAACAAGCAGCGAAATACTGGGTGATCTACAAGAGACTCGCAGAGAAAAATGGCACACCAAAATAATATCGTTGCTCCACACAAAATATTTATTCCAAACTATAAACTCAAAAGTAACCTATACTTAAACTAATGTGACGGATGAAATAATTGAAAAATCCCTTTTTCTCAATAATTCTGCCCACATACAAAAGAGCTAAATTACTACACATGGTTCTCGCAGGATTATGTAATCAGACCTGCTCAAATTTCGAAGTAATAGTTATAGCAAAACCCGCCAATGACAACACAGAAGCAATAGTACAAAAATATCAAAAATGGTTAAACATAAGGCTGTTCATTCAATCAAGAGGTTACGTTACACACGCACTCAATACCGGCTTAAGGAATGCGAGCGGCGATATAATATGCTTCATTGACGATGATGCAGTGCCAGCAAGCGATTGGCTACAAAAACATGCAGAAACATACGAAAAATACGCTGTGGAAGGCGTTGCTGGTGACGCATTAACGTGCCAGTTCATCAATAGCAAATTAAGATTTCTAGAAGGCAAGCCTTGTGTTCCTTTTTCGCGTTTAAGAGATAGAATAAGTTACTACGCATGGGATAAACCCCTGTCTGGCACGGAAGGTTACTTCATATATATAACGCGAGGAGGCACTGTTTCTTCAGCAGGAAATTGGGAATACTGGCGAAAACATGCTTGTCCGCTCAAATCTTTCTTGGGGATGGGCGCAAACATGTCGGTTCTTGCCAATGCAGTACGTGATTTCTCCTTTGATAACTCATGCATTTCTGGTTCACGATGGGAACAAATATTAGCTTGGCATATTTGGAAGAATGGTGGCTCATTGGTCTTTAACCCTGATATTGTTGTTTTTCACATTCTGCAAGGGCAAACATTAAGCCGCAACCTTTCCCATAAAAAAGCAACTCTTTTTCAAGCCGAAAGTGAATTGTTATATTATCGTCTCCGTAAAAAAGAAAAAGATCTTTCTGCATTTTGCCATGCTCTTTCCTTGCTGCATAGAACCGCTGCAACCCTCAAAAACAAGGATTTAGCTCGATTTCGAGGCATTGTTGTCGGAAACTACATAGGAGTGAAACGGTTTATTTTAGAAAATCCGCCTCGCCACGATGTAGTCTTAGAAGATTTGGAGAAAATGATTTTTCAAAATTTCTCTTCAGCATAGCAACATGTGTTAGTCATTAAACCTCAGTAAAATCTACTTACCCTCCTTTTTGTCGGATGTACCTTTTTCTGCGCAGCAAATCAGCCGAGCACTTTTTTGTTAGCTCCGATAACAATCTGGATTTAACTACTGTTACCATGAAGATTAATACTTATCAACTCCTATAGTAAAAATAAAATACATACTATTCAGGGGAACTGCATGAAAGTCGATGTTGTTCTGTTAACGAAAAACAGCTTAAAGCCATGTCTGCAAGAATGTGTGGAATCAATCTTCCAAAATGTACCAGTAAATAGGCTAATAGTTGTTGACGGCGGAAGCACTGATGGAACGTTAGAACTATTAAGAAAGTATCCTGAGGCAGAGATAATTGATGACTCAGGAGGCACAAGAGCGACAGCGCGACAAAAGGGCATAGCTGCTGTTGAAACCGAATGGCACATGCATGTAGATTCAGATGTCATATTGAGCCGCGATTGGTTCAAAAAGGCGTGGGTGCTTGTTGATAACACTGTCGGTGCGATATGGGGCGTGGCTGTTCCTATTGAACGGCACACGTTCAACGCAAATTATGCCATGGCCAAATTGTATCGAATGAGCGTTATGGACTTGTTACTTAAACAGTTACGGAGTGAACGATGCATGATGCATGACACGCTAATCAGAACTGAAACCGTAAAAGATATTATGATTCCAAAGAGCCTACATGTTTGGGAAGATGACTATATTGGTCGACACATCATCCGTAAGGGATATAAATTTCTGAAGGTTAAAACGGCATATTGTCTCCACAAAGTAACAATGTATGAGAGACTTGATGGTTGCTTAATAAGCGGATATCTTTTAAAGAAGTATCAGATGTGGACTTTTCCAAAATTCTTATCTCGATTCGTTTTAGCTTTCCTTCGGGCAGCGTGGATTTATGCTGTGACGCATGATTTTGAAGCGTCTACGTTCATGTTTAAATGTTACACTTTAATGTTAAAGGGTTGGTTTATGAAGTAGCTATTCACACAATCTCTTCCTGTGAACTATGATATGGTCTTTCGCGTCAGAAAATTAATTAATGACCCGCTGCCTTTATCATGCGTTTCGCAGTGAAGCACTTTGAAAGAAGCATCTATTGACGTTGTCGTTTTAACCAAAAATAGCATGGCACCTTGTTTGAAGAAATGTTTAGACTCGATATACGCAAACATCCCTGTAAATCGTTTAATCGTTGTTGATGGTGGTAGCAATGACGGGACTGTAGATCTAGTGCAGAGATATCCTAGAGTTGAGATAATAGCTGATTTAGGCGGAAATCGTGCGACAGCTAGGCAAAAAGGGATTGAAGCCGCTGAAACCGAGTGGCACCTGCATGTTGATTCTGATGTAGTACTATGCAAAGACTGGTTTAAAGCAGCCCAAGTTTGTATGCAACCGAACGTTGGTGCTATATGGGGAGTAACCATACCCGGCGATAAACATATTTTCAACATAGTTAAATCCATGGCGCTACTTTACCGGAGGAACGTGCTTGACTGGATTATGCAGCAACAATATCTCAAGCGGTATCTGACACATGACACTTTATTGCGCACAGAAGTAGTTAAAGACATAAAGATTCCCGCTGACTTACATATTTGGGAAGACCATTACATTGGCCAACATGTGGTAAAAAAGAATTACCAGTGGATAAAAACGCGCAACCCCTGCTGTATTCACTACTTTCACGAGCGCAGGGGTTTCGAAGACTTTGTAAACAGTGGAAGATTAGCTAGAAGGGTTCATGGTTATACCGATCGTCAAGTTCTGCTGCGTCTTGGTCTAGCGGTTCCTAAATCTCTTTGGATAATTGCTGCAACAGGCGACTTCAAAGCGGCAAAACTGCAACTGGAAAACTATATTGGATTAGCAAAGGGCTGGTATGGAACCGCTTAACGTAAAGTGGCAATTTTAGCTTTAATTTTTTCCTTAAAAAAGCCTCCGCCACATGAGCAAGCCGCTGGTGATAAAAAAACAGTGGGGATTAAAAAAGCTGAAAATGATGGCACGGCACACAATGGCGAGAAGTAGGCTTCTGAACGGCGCAATTATCGGTCTTAGCGAGGGATTAATTCTGTTCTGGCTCCTGAAAGCGTAACGAGAAACACCTCTCTCAGCATGGCACCTTTAAAATAGTGGGAACACTGTTATCTATGAAAATAACCTTGAAGCCGTTTTTTAAGCCTTCCATATGGCTCGTGGTCTTCTTCTCAAGACAACTTGCCATTGAACCTTATTTTTTCGCAATTTCTGTTTAGGCAGATTATTCCACCTCAAGGCAAATTTGAATGGAATTTACAGTATAACCTAAAAATCTGCGCTTTGGTTAGCGCGTAAATCGACTTTGAAGCTGAATCAAGTCTTCCGCCGACAGCCGCAACTCGGGTTTTCAAAAATATTTCAACAGTTTTTCAATGTAGCTGCTTGCTAGAATTATATCTGCGGCAGCCATGCATAAGTACTCATTTTGGAATAACTCGACTCTGTATTGCGAGCCTTTCCAAGTGTACCTCTCTCAAGTGTCAATAAACCGCATCATTCTAGCTTTGGCGCGCCTTCAGCAACTACGACAACAACGTTTTCTAACGGATACTTCAAGCATTTCATAGTTTCAGGCAATATTTTAATTGATTTTTAGTTACAGCCGCCGCCCTAACTTTATATACCGTTATGTGCTCTCCGTCATTCTCTATGTATAACTTTGTATTATGTTTTTTTGTTGTTCAGGCATTTTTCTATATAACTTGTCCATTTAGTTAGCGGTGACTCAAGCCTCGCCACCATGGCTTTCGTGTCCATGCGTTTTGGTTTCAGCAGAATTCTTTTTGCTATCCGCACAATGCTGGTGGTATCACGGAGAATCCTTATAGGAAAGCCTTTTTGGTGGAGGTAGCGTGCTTGTACGTCCCAGAAGTGGAAGTTGATTGTGGGTATGCCGTTGAGAGCGGTTTCTCTGCAGATTGATCCGCCGCTGCCTACCATCAGATCTATGTATGGTATCAGTTGTGTAGTGATAACTGTTTTGGGCGGTAACCAAACATTGTTCATGTTTTCGTAGCGGTTTTTCTCGTTTTCGTATCTGGGCAAAACAACAACTGTGCCTAGTTCTGCGAGTTTCTCTAGAAGTTCTTGTGTGTTTATTTGCACTTTGCCGCAGTAGCTTGCATGGTATTCCGCGTCGCGGAAAAGAATTATGGGCTTTTTGCTCTCTAGCTCTTTCAAGAATGCTGGTTGTTCAAATTGCGTGTTTTGCCAAGCAAGCTCCTCTAGCCCATCATAGTGAATGATTCGATCTCTGGTTATGCCATATCGCACCCAGCTTTTACCGAAGCATTTCGGCGCTACGAGATAATCAACCAGCGGCGTGACAAGTTTGGCCACATCGGTAGCAAACACCGTATCATTGGCATACACTATCGGTATTTTAAGTCCAAACGCGGTTCGTACTCATGGAAGTAGCTGTAGCGGGCAAAGGTGGTGAGATCCCTGCTGCCATGCAGCTTTTGAAAAGGATCGATTTG
>JAWBOE010000037.1:0-10604 GCA_038826755.1 Bathyarchaeia archaeon
ACCTGCACGTTCCGCTTTGTCTCCATGCCTTCCAGCGTTGCCATGTCCTCATCGCTGAAGCTTAACCCGTGCTTGCTCGCCAGTTCTTCCAGCGGCAACGGTTCAAACGTATCAAAGTCCAACATTCTGCTCCATTTCTGCTCGACTTGGTGGAAGCCGAAGGGGAGTTTGACGAAGTTTCCGAAGGGTCTGTTGGCTGTTATCTCCTCTTGCTTAGGAAACACTTCAACCGTTTTAGGGCTTACAGCTGCAATTTCCAGAATCCGCAGTCCCAGCCAACGCGCCACTTTCGCCTTAATAGGCAGAAGGAACAGAACCCAAATGTGATAGCTTGGGTCAGGATAACGCGACGCCTCAAGGACTATGCAGTTAGGCCACACTCTCGGCGTTTCATTGCCTTCGCTGTCCACTTCTTTTTCAAGCAGAACTGCCAGGATTTTCTGCGCTGTTGCTTTGGCGTCCTCAAGCTGTTCTGGGTCAAGGTCGAAGCAGAGCCATTTAACACGGCTGTCCCTGTCAAGCTGGTAGCTGCCAACCGTAACCTCGCCTTTCAAGTGTTGCAAGAGAACATCAGCGGTTAATGGCTGCTCTACTCGCGTATAGCCATGCTTCAGCTGGATGCAGTAGCAGTCTTCACGACTAACGAACAGGCTGCTTAGCTGCTGAATTTTATTTCGCTGTTCCTCAGCGTCCTCAGCCATGTCCAGTACACCCTCAAGGTTTCGGCTTCAGTTTTTGACGGTAAATCTTGTTCTCGCCGTACAGCCAATAAGCAAATTCGTATCCTTCACCGTGATACCGGTTCTGAATCGTCGCGTTACTATTCCTCAGAACGCTGTGAGCGTGAGTCCACTTATCCTCCAAATTGTTTGCCTTGTAAGCGACTTCGTATTCTCCGATCTTAGCGCCGGTCTGAGGCTCAAATTTCAGAATTGTAAATGTGGCTTCTTGGACAGCGGCAGGTTCTTTGTTTTCTTTCACTCCCGGCGGCTCTAGAGATTCAAGATACTCGTTTGCCGCGTCAGCAATCATTTGAGCGCCGTCGCGCAGCTTCAATAGAAACTCAACTTGCCTGCTGCTCATGCTTCGATGCCTCTTTCTCCAGAATCGGCGATATGGTTAGAACGTTGTCAACTTCAATGGCAACGGCGTCTATCTTTCCATGTTTCTCTTCTAACAGGTCAACCCAGCTTTTGGGTAAAAAAATAGCGAGGCCTGTTCCGATTTTGCAGATTTTTCGCTTAATTGGCACGTCTGTTTTCACCTTTAATATCTTAGTACCATTATAGTACTTGCAAAGCATTTATATAAATAATACTGAAATAGTATTTTAATACCAAACGAGGCATTGACAATGAAAGGGAAAACCCCATGGAACAAACCATCAATCAAAAAAACCGATATGTACCGTTTGCTCCTGGATTTAGGCGGAGAAGCCCGTTGGAAAGACCTGAAAGCAAACCTCAAAAAGCTGGGTTGGGGTCCAACAACGCTAAAGCAAACCTTAGATGAAATGGTGAAAGAGGGAAGCGTCATCAAGGAGGCAAGGTTAGGACCTAAAGGACCTGAAGCATGGTATAAAGTTCAAATTAAGGACAGGGACATTTGGACACCATTCGAAGAAGCCATTAACAGCGGAATCACATCATTAGAACAAGTGGTACAGGGTATGAGGGAGAAAGCTGAAAAGCTTGAAGTGAAAGAAAGGGAAGTATTTCTGAAAGCCCAGATGCAAAAGCTTGCTGAGATGGCAAGAGACTCAATTCTGGCGTTATTCTATATGATGGCAAAAGGCGCTTTCAAGAAGGATGAGAGGACTATGCTTCTCGCAATTTTCAACTATTTGTTTGATAGCGTTTACAAGAAGCAGATAAAAGAGTACGCGGAGATCCTAATGGATTACCCTAAACAGAGCCTCGAGGCGCTTCTTGACCTTTTAATAGCAGACAAAGATAAAAGGGAAGAAGCGTTACGAGCTGAAGGTTTAAAGAATTAATGAGCGAATAGTTCCCCCCTTTCTTCTGTTTTTTTGTTAATGCCGCATAAGCTTAAATCCGCAATTGTTTACGGTAGGAAGCGCATAGGCATCACCCACTGCATGAAGGTCAAGCCCACACGTTTACTACGAGGATACAATGTTATCTCTGATGTCGAAAAATCCCTTCATGTACGTAGTAATGTTAGGTTGCACTGCCTTATTCGTCATGGTAAATTTTCTTTAATGACTCATCCAGACTTGCGAGAAACCTCTTTCCCTCTTCGTCGTCTGGACCATCCAACACGAGTTTGGCAGTGTTTTCAGGCGCGATTCTCCAGGCTAACAGCCAAAACTTCTTCAAGCTTCTAAGCGCTTCCTCGCTGTCTTTTCCCCCGCGGAACTTGATCATAAACATCATCCAGTACAGCGTCTTCGTTGAAGGCTCTTCTTTGCCTGCGAATTCAGCGCCGTACTGCTTTATGGCTTCGCGGTAGAAGACGCGCCAGTTTTTGCGGTACTCTGGCGAGCACCAGTCGTGGTAGCCCTGCGCGTAAAGCCGCAGAATTTCCCGGGCTTCCCAACTGAGCCCTAAAGCGTCAACGCTGCCCAGTTTCTGCTTCAGCCTTGCGATGTCAGCTTTAGCTTTCTCCACTATTCGCCGCCGTCCTCTTCCATCTCACGCGCCTGCTCCTTCAGCTCTGCCAGTTCCTTCTTAATGAGCTCCAAGTCATCCAGTTTTTTCGGCACAAAACTTAACGAAAGCAGCTTAGCGACTACGCGCATCCACTTCAACGCCTTGTCAGGGTCGCTATCCATGAAGCTGTGTGCGACGTCATAGGCTTTGGCAGCTAAGCTTTTGAGCAGCTGGTCTCTTTCAGGCCACGAGTCCGCATGGACTATCTGGTCGTGCAGCCGCGTTTTCCTGGTTCGACGCAAGATTCTGGCCTGCGGCTTTTCATGAAGTGTCTTTGCGATTTCGGTGAGGGTTTCGTAAAAAATTTTTTCAAAATCAACCACTTCCGCTTCAATTTGCTTTTTGCGTTTAGAGCTTGTTCCAAGCTTGTTTTCGTGTTTAATCATGTACACTCCCACATGGTTTCTGGCACACGTGCATGCAGCATCATACGCGCGTCAGACGCTTAGAAGCTCAATTTCTCTGTTTACTCCGCAGAGCTCGCACTGCACCTTCTCGTGGTCTCCGCGCAGAGCCCGCAGCTTCGCTTCAGCAGCTCTTATCTCGACATCCAACTCGCAAGCCTTCTTCTCCAAACTCGCCTGACGCTGCTTGAGAAACGGCACCTTAACGCCTTTAATTCGCCGTAGCCTAAGCGCCCAAGCGTAGATTCGATGTTCCCGCTGCATCCACTTAAGCGCTGTTTTGTTCGCGTCCAGCCGTAGCTCAAGCATGCCTAAATGAGGCTCAGTGAGCGTGCGGTGCATGTGGTCAAAGAACGCGCTTACGCTGCCTTCCCGTCTTATCTGCCTGATCCAGGCTTTAAGCTGTGCGTTTTCTCGTTTCAAATCGGCAATTTCCTCGTCCAAGTCGCTGAGGCATTTCTGGAGCTGGCTGCCAGTCATGTTTGGGAGCTGCTGGCGTATGCTGAAGCGACGGGCTTTGTAGGTCTTCTCAGCGTCGCAGCCGTATCGCGTATAGGCTTTTTGCGCTGTTTCCTGAAGCGCCATTGTTTAGGTTTCCTCTTTCTTCTTTTCGATGATCAGGTGACTGTTGTCTGTCCACATGAGCACCGTGTCGCCCTTCTTCAGGTCCAGGTGCTTGCAGACTTCTTTGGGTATGGTGACTTTGAGGCTTTTACCGACAAGGACCACGGATACTTCAAATTTCACTGGCAATGCATACACACCAGTCACCAGTTATATCCTTAAGATATTCTTAAATATAAGCATATCCCCTTAATACTGCTAAGAATATCTCAAGAGTGCGATTGCGCTATGCCAAAAGGACAACGCAAAAGCAAATTTGGGCATCACGTTAACGTATTAATCTGAGAGAAGGCTTAATAGCTGCTCGTGCAGAAGCAAGCGCGAACAATGGACTGCTACATCAAGCTGAGCGATATAAGCTTTGAGAAGGCGGACACTTTTACGCTGCGAATCTGATTGTTTCGCGGAATCTTTTGCGTCAGCGAAAGGGCTCGCCAAGCTTAGAAGAGGAGGAAGCGATGCATGCTTACGGTAGCAGATTAAGCGGAAACGCGCCACCGTAATGTACTTTGGAGGATAAAGAAGGCCAGATAATTAAAGATGTCATAGGCTCGTCAGGATTGTTGAGATGCTGCTTTAGGTGAAAGCCTACTTGTTTTGGAGAAAGGCAAAATTCGTGAAAATTACACTTGAAAGCGGGCGTAACTTACGTGATCTATTGGGTTTTTCCTTTGGTTTTCTTGAAGTAGAATAGAATGCTCACGCCGACAACAGCCACAGTCACTATAACAGCCGCAGTTGCAACTAGTGCTGTTGGGAAAGGCTCTGGTACTTCTACGTTAAAATAGACTGTTTCTGAAGTTGCAGTGTTTCCTGCAAGGTCTGCTGCGTAAACGGCCACGTTGTGTTCGCCGTTGGGTAAGCCAGTTAAGACGGTGTTTCCTGTGATTGTTACGTTGTCTTGTCCGTCTAAGCTGTAGCCTATCCACGATGCGAGTTCGTTTACTGTGAAGGTTAAGGGGATGTTTGTTGATGTGTAGGTTTGGTTTTGGGGAGATAACAGCGTGACTGTTGGTGGGATAGTGTCTACGATGAAGCGGACGGTTTCGGACGCCGCGGCGTTTTCAAACGCATCCTTTGCGTAGACGGTAAGGCTATAGTTGCCGTCAAGCAGCCCTGTCAATGTTGTGTTGCCTGCGACCGTGATGTTGTCTTGCCCGTTGAGGCTGTAGCCAATCCACAATGCAGGCTCGCTCAAAACCACCGTCAGCGAAATGTTACTGGTTGCGTAGGCTTTGCTTTCTGGGGAAATTACGGAAATCGTGGGCGGCGTTGTCTCCAAGGGCGGAATCAAATTGCGCATCAACGGGTAATTGTCTCGGTTATTCTCGTCAATAATGTATGGTGTGTCGCCTATGCCGTCGCCATCAGCGTCTTTACCCGTATAGTCGCTCCAATAGTTGCCTGTTGTGCCGTTATCCCAACTGTTCACGGATCTGGGAATAAACAACTTGTCATCCCAGTAGATATCGTAAGCCTGCCTCGTATTACCCACGAAGCTATTACGGCAAATACTATTGTTTGAAACTCCTCCTCCCCAAGGAATTTTATCGATGTACATGCCAACTCCGTTATTGGCTATGTAGTTCTCAAAAATATCGTTATTTGAAGTGCCGCCATATCCATCATAGAAACGGATGCCTACATCGTTATTGGTTATGTAGTTTTCCGAAATAGTGTTGCTTGATGTGCCGCCATAGTCGTTATATAGAATGACGCCGTTCTCATTGTTGGCGATATAGTTTCCATAAACTCTGTTTGAAAATCCACAGATAAAAATACCGCCATTAAACAAACCTTCTATTGGTATATTTTCTGTTATTTGGTTTTCAGAAATAATATTGCCCGAAGCATTGTAGAGCTTAATGCCCCAATTATTATACACCATGTTATTTCCAACTATAGTGCACTTTGAAGAGTCTTCAAGGGCGATGCCCTTTCCAAACGATTTTATATTCAGATTCTTGATAGTCACGTTTTCGCCACTTGTTATTTGTATTCCTGTTTCGTTTCCTGTTCCCTGAAGCGTGTAGCCTGCACCGTCAACCACAACATTGTCCTTCTCCACAACTATAGCACCATAAACATTACCTGTGAACGTGTAAACGTTTCCGTCACGCCTAATCGCAGCGGTTCCCTCCACGCTTCCGTCAGCCCTGATGTAAATTGCTCCCTCAATTGCCACAACATCTGTAGGCACCACAATCAACGCTAACAACAAGAGCAAAAATGCAAAGGGACACAAAAGCCTCTCTCTCATAAAGAAACCAAATTATGTTATGTGTTTATTCCAATTTAAGACTTTTCGTTCTATTCATTTTCATGGTTAACGTGAGTCTAAAAAGAGAAAAAAAGGGCATTAAGTGGTTTTCCTAGTACAAGCGCTGGTAAACCCAGTACCAAAAGACATCATAGTCGTCCCAGTCAACATCGCCGTCAGCGTTCAAATCGTAGCGCGAGTTATAAGTGAAGCTTGTGTCTCCTCGACTATTAGGGATATAGTTGATGGCGTAATTTTCGTACAGATACACATCGTCCCATGTAAAGTAGCCGCTTCCATCTATGTCAAATGGATTCCATGCCAAGCCAAACTGAGCACCAGTCACACTTCCTAAACTCGGATCAAAATAACCATATACGGGGTTATCGTAGGTCAGTATCTCTTCTCCATCAAAGTAGTACTCGAAACCGTATCGGTAGCCATCGTAGTTACTTCCCCAGAAGTCATTCACGAAAACGGTGTGGTAACCTTCATTTAGCAACATCGGCGATCCAGTATTTGCAAGATTGTAAGGTAAATCAACGCAGACATCCTTGTTTGGAATGTGACCATTATAGTAAACATTGAGTTGCCATTCCATCTGGTTAAAATGAATTCTGCTATTCCCGTATATTTTCATCCAGCCTCGTCCTTCACCGCCCCATCCTTCGACTTCAGGCCAGATAGCCCAAAATCCATCGCCGCCCTCCCAAAGCTCAGTTAAAGTGTACCCTTTGTGAAACAAATTGACTGAAGCACTATTCAAAGAATCACGTATAGAGAGATCATCATTTAGAGCATAGTCGTAGAACTCGATGAGCCAATCCTTGTACCTATAGCTCGTACCATAGTTGTCCTGGGATACTTGATCCAGAGGAACCGACGCATCTTTGAAGCCTATGAAACAATAAAGGCTGTTGTCGGAATCGTTGAAGCCATGCGGGCTGAGATTGTAATGAGTCCATGCATAGGGCATTCCCCCACCACTGGTTTCATTCCTCACAACGTCGCCCTGCCGACACACCCAAAGGAAAACGAAGAAGTGTTTGCCTAATCCAGTTTCATCGTAAACTTCATAATCCCTAATTTGATAGGGTAAAGTCTCCCAACCGTAGTTGTCGAAGTAGTCCCAGTGCCTGCCTGAGGGATTTTGCAGATCCAGATAACCTCCATGTCCATAGTGAAACAGGGCCACTCTGTGGTAGCCGTATGCCATAATTGAAACATTCCCAAGCACATTGCTTTTCTTTGTGCCACTGCCATACGAGTTAGTCACATTATAATCCTGATAAGCGTAACCACTGCACAGGAATTGCGTAACATTTCCTGCTGCCCACCTTTCATCTTGAGTGATACCCCAAGTAATACCATAAGCAACAGACTTCCCTCGTGGATCAGCCAAATCTGCGCCAGCCACTCTAATCGGAATCGCAACAGTAATCAGTGACACAAGGAGCCAAAGCAATACAGCAGATTTCAAAGAGACAGGTCGTATCATTTTTTGAAAGTTCAAAGAACCCCTATTTTTCCTTAGGCAGCCAATCGTGATGCTGAGGATAGTAGCAACCAAGACGGAAAAAGCCGACCCTATTATAAATAGCTGGTTTGCACTTACATCGCTAACAGAGGCGTCATTAGACAGGAAACCAAAGCCGACAGCAGATTCGTCTGATGGTTGCGCTCCCATGTAGGTTGCTGTGGATATTTGGCTGACTGATTTCGTATCAGCCCACACGTCAACCATTAACCCGTAGACATTACCAGGATACGTTTTATCAAGTGCCAAACGAATCCGCCAATTAGGATACAACGTCAGTGGATCTCCGTCACGTGCATCTTTTTCCGTGATTCCGTTAAGAAAAGTCAATTGGGCCCCACAAAACTTTGAAATTTCAAATTCAGTTACATCTATGGCATACTCTCCCATCCAAACTCTCCAAGAATAGCTTTGCGTTGCATTCATCGCGATGCTTATTGCTTCCTGCTCAGAGAGGTTTATATCCCAGCTACCTATCGTGTAGAGCCCCCAGTCATCAACGAAATATTTCAAGAATCCATCTTCAAAGCCCAAACCTATAGCCTTAGAAGGCGCTGCAACGCCATTGTGCATGTATATCCATCTAAAAGATGCACTGTTTCCGTAGACTGTGACTTCAAGTATCGCGTTATCTGAAGTCTTAGTGACACTTTTGCTGCCATCAACCGAGTCTAGCATAGACTTCAATGTTTCACAATATGAAGCTCCAGCATAAGCCTGATAATTACTTAGAAAGCCTTTAGCTGCATCAACCACGTTCGCAAACGTCTGAGTTCGGCGTGGTGAACACTGAAAATCGCTCACATAAATCATGCGCAACGTGTTGTTCACAAACTCGCAGGACACTTCTAATTTGCTTGCATCAGACTCAACAATGTGGCGCACGTTCTCCTGTGATAGAACGCCAAGATATGAGTCCTGACGATATTTTACTAGAGTTACTTTGCTCTGTGTTGCCATGTCAAGACCAACCACGTTTGCTAACACGGAAAGCGCCTGCTGAGGAGCAGTTGAATTCTGCGGATAAGAAACATTCTGAGCCTGAGATGCAAAAAATCCTGGTGTTTCTTCTCTCAGTTCGGCTGGAACCCCGCCGCCAACAGCAACGCCATAGCAGCGAATAACTTCTTTAGTGTCAGCCCAGAAGTCAACGGCTACGCCTCTGTACGGATAGTAGACCTTGTCGAAGTTCATTTGCACGTGCCAGCAGGGATACAGCGTTAAAGGCGCCCGCACTTCGCTGCGCAACTCCGCACTTTTAGGCTCATCCATTATTGGGCATTTTTCGTCAACCCACGTTAGGTTGCCCTTGTAAATCCTGAACGTCGTATTCTCCGCGTATTCTCTTGCAAAACGCATCGCCTCCTCCAAAGACACGTTTACACTCGTGCCACCTACATTGTAGAAGTCCCAAACATCATTGAACCTCATAAAACCTTGCTCAAAAACAATGCTCACGCTTTTACTTGGAAAGTCAACGCCATCACACGTATACATCCAACTAATCACCGTGAGATTTTCTGCGGTGGATATCCGAAGCTTCACGTTGGCAGATGTCACTATGGTATTCTCTATTTCGCTGACAGCCTCCAAGATGCTACGCATTGACTGAATATACGGAGCGCCTGAGTATGCTTGGTATCTTTCAAGAACGCCTTTCACCATATCAAGCATATTGACTGATGGCTGTGCGTAAATCGGTAAGCCGACGCCATAGTATATTGTGCAACTTGTTAGAGATTCATTTACAAAGCCACAATTTGCAGTGACCTTGCTATTACCCGAGTCTAAAGCGTAGATCATGTGCTCTGTTGGAAGAGCGATAAGGTCTATCAATGAGGAATCGTCGGAGTTATGAGGGTTTTTGGAAACGTTTAGCAACGCTACTTGATACTTTGATAGATCTAGCATTAATACGTCTTTCATAAAGGATAACGCTTTATCTGAAATTGTTGTTTTCGCGGTTGCTAATGACAATGATAAAACGGTGCATGCGCTTGAAATCAGCAGCATTGTAAGCAAAAGCGTTTTGAACAGTAGCTTGTGTTTAGAATTTTTAGTCATTTTCCATTTTCTCCTTTTTTATTGCAGGATGTTTGTTTTCCTGCAGTTGCAGGTATTATCGATAGAATATATAACATTTCTTATTACTTCAGATTACAACTACAAGTACTAATGCAAGTCTTAATCTCATTACAAATCTTACTCCAATTTGTAGTACATATTGGAACAAGCAGAAAAACGCTTATAATTAGAAAATCTGGCGGAAGCAAGCTTTTTTACATAAGCAAAAGTTTTTTCTTTGCCGTATTTGTGTTTAACACTAAATTGATTGTCCTTTTAATCAGTCACTCTTTTATACAGCTTTTTGCTAGGTTTCTTTGTTCGCGTTAAGATGTTAGCCTTCCGCTTGATGAGCAGGGAGGGCAAATATTTTTGAAAGAAAATATGGAGCCGAGCATTCAGGAAAGAATCCTGCGTGCCTTCCTTGATCTGGTTATCCTCCGCATGCTGCTGCATCAGCCTATGACAGCATACGAGATTGACAACAATATTCTGAAAAAGTTTGGCGTTAAGAGAAGCCCAAACGTGATCTACACCAAATTGGCTGCTATGGAAAGAAAAGGCTTGATAAGCTGTGCCCATTCTAAGCATGGCAGAATCTACAGCATAACAGATAAAGGAAGAAAAACGGCAGACACTATTCCCAGCATAATTGAGGAAATTCAAAGATCAACACCAATCTTGCTGGGCTGAAAAGGATAACGGCTTTTCCCAGCAAAGCTAAGTGCAGAAATTAAGCTCTACCTTGGGCCACAGCTTCAAAATCTACATGGTGGAAAAAAGCGAAATCTTGAGGAATTTACCGAGTAATAACGACTTTTGAAAAAAAAAGAGGATTTCAGTATAAATTACAGTTTGGGAACGGTAACTCCCGGGCTACCTCCTTCTAGAGTTAAATTTATACTTTTCAAGCAGGTGGCGAACAGGGGGCTCGCCATTACCCCATTTTCTTTTTCTCCACTCTAGAAGGTTGGTTAGAGGTTTCTTACATTGCAACAAAATTTTGGTTTAATGGTAATTAGGTTTTGGAGTCATCCGCAGGA
>JAWBOE010000038.1:0-8977 GCA_038826755.1 Bathyarchaeia archaeon
CTCTGGAACCGAGAGATCTAAAGTCAAATTAGTGAATGGCGTCTGGAATCCCACGCGCGTAGGAACGTTCATGTTGAAAAAGAATTCCTGTAACGCTTGTTCAACATCTTTCTGGTTTAGATGATCATAGCGGATAAAGGGTGCCAAATACGTATCGAAGTTGCTGAACGCTTGCGCGCCTGCTGCTTCGCCCTGCAGCGTGTAGAAGAAGTTGACTACCTGGCCTAATGCAGTACGGAAATGTTTTGCAGGTTTGCTTTCGATTTTGCCTGGCACACCACCAAATCCAGAAAGCAACAAATCGCTTACGTCCCAGCCTACACAGTATGGTCCCAAGACGCCCAAGTCATGAATGTGCATGTCTCCTGAAAAATGTGCTGCTGCGATGTTGCTGGGATAAATCCTAGTGATCCAATATTTGGCAATCACTGTGGAGGATAGATAATTGTTCAAACCTTGAAGGGAATAACTCATGTTTGAGTTTTCTTTAACGCGCCAATCTTCAACTTCTAAGTATTGGTCTACCATGTCTGCTGAACTTAAAAGGGCAGCTAATTCGCGCATGTCCTGATGTTGCTTACGGTAGAGGATGTACGCCTTGGCAGTCTGTGCATGCCCGTTTTCGATGAGCATTTTTTCCACTATATCTTGTATTTCCTCAACTGTGGGGCAGCCATCTTCGCCGAAACGTTTTCTGATTTCAGCAACCACCTGATCGCTGATACGTTTCGCTTGATCCTTGTCCTTTCCGCCTACAGCTTTTGCGGCTTTCCAAATGGCGTTTGTTATGCGTTCTTGATCAAAGGGTTCTAATCTACCATCACGTTTTCTAACATACTTCATACTTTACTACCTCAATTTTCATTACTTCTAGGAACACACTTCAAATAGGATGAATGAGATTTTGACGTATGTTTCACTTTTTCACCTCAAGTAGGATACGTTTAAAGTCCTCAGGTTCCTCAAACTGCCTGTAAACTGATGCAAAGCGAATGTAAGCTATGCGGTCAAGCGTTTTCAGATACTTCATGACGAGGTCGCCGATTTCCTGTGACGAAATTTCCTCCTTACCAGATATCATTAGATCCTGCCTTACGCGACTTGCTAACTCGTGGATCTGCTCCATGGTTACAGGTCTCTTCTCACATGCCTTCTGCAATCCACGGACTATCTTGTTTACATCGAATCGCTCTAACTTGCCATCTTTCTTGCGCACCATAAGTTCTACAGACTCTACGTACTCATATGTAGTGAAACGCTTCCCGCATTTTATGCATTCTTTGCGCCGTCTTGTAGTATTCTCTGGTGAATCGCGTGTTTCAAGTGTTTTGAAATCTTCTGATCCACAGTAGGGGCATTTCATGGGTATTCTTACATGTATATAGTGTTGGAACAGGGTATTAAACACTATGTTTAGTGCGTATATAAAGAGTTTCAACATTAACCTTGAAATATTCAGACAAACCTAAATACGATAATATCATTAAAATATACACGAACATAGTAAGCGAAGTACAAATAAAAAAGGTGCGTTCCACGGAAAAACCTTAATTTTAGTTTTTGCTTGCAACGCTTAAAATTTTCCGAAAAAGCCCAAAAAAGATACTGAAAAAATCACATTATAAAAGCTACAGCTAAAAAAGAGTTTAAAGATACTTTTTTACTCTTATTTCATCCAACGCCTCTAATTCTTTAACACGCGTTTCAATAAATTCAGCTACTTTCTCTTCGGTGAAAGCCTGTTCTTCCTTTTGCTTCTTCAATTGCTCCTTAATTGTTTGGAGAAGTTTCTCAACATCAAATGGTTTCATTACGTAGGCATCTGCGCCCTTATTTACAGCAGCTATAGCGTTTTGTAACGTGGGATAACCAGTTACAATGATTTTTCGCATTTTCGGTTTCGTTTCCCGCAGTTTAGAAAGAAGCTCAATACCCTCCATATCGGGCAACCTAACATCAATTAACGCCAGATTATAAAATGACTTTGTACTTTTCTCTATGCCCTTCTTCGCAGTATCTACAGACTCAACTATGTAACCTTCATCACGCAAAATTGCCTCTAACACTTTACGTATATTTTCATCATCATCGATAATCAGTATTCTACTAACTTCACTCACCCATTTTTACCTCCATAGTGCATTTGCTCCACAACTTTCGGATTCTTAACAGACCCCTCAGCCATAAACAGTGCCTTCCACTGATAAAGCATTTGTGAATTGTAAATATGAATTTCAAAAAGTTGCCTTTTATCCAAAGCTCGAACACTCCATGAGGCATCAACTTACGGTTCTTTCTTTTTGAAAAGCCTGTTTCGCAACCTCTACATAATTAACAAGTTCGAACTGGTCATCTTTTTTAAGATCAAGCGTAAGTCCAAGTTTAGCTTGTAAACACTTAACTATTAAGATCCCTAAAAATTCGGCACCGGCACCGAAGATCTTTTCTAAGGCTAACTGAAAAATTTTAACATTATTCGGAATATCACGTTTTGCAACAAATTTACTTTCTATGTGAAAGTAAATCGCTTGTTTTACGGATTCGCCTAATGAATTTAATGCTTCATCAATTGCTTCCAATAGAAGCGCATCGAAGGTAATATGGTTTTTCTGCACCATTCAAGTTTTCACCGACAACTAATTGTGCTAGTGCTAAGGGCAGTATTTATAATATGCTGTGAGTTGCATTTAAATCTACTCTGATTGCTTTATTTGGAATAAAAATCTGAAGTAACTATTTTTCATTCACTGGAGATCTAAACGATGATATACGAATACTTTTGGAAAACCAAACTCAATTCTTTAGCATTAATCTATTAACGCCACCCGCAGTTTATAAATTTCGCTTATTCCTAAATTTCCCGCTAACTCGCTTAAGATCACTTCTTGCTCCTTACGTAACCACACTTTAATTACACCTTCTTTGACACACACCGTGCAGCATCAAGACATTGCCCACTGAAAGATCCACCGTGCAAAACATAAAAAGCATAAAATTTCATGTAGAACAGAAAATTGTGAGTGCCACTGATTTATTAAAATAGTCTTAATTTTCCAAAAGCTATAAGTCTATAAAAGGCACATACAATGTGCAATGAGTATGATGAACAAAAACACAACTACAGCACTAGCCTTCATCGTTCTTAGCACACTTTCTCTATGCATCTTTGAGGTGCAACCAGCAAGTACCGAGACTGAGGAAAATTCTTGGATGATTAAAAATGCTATGCCCACAGCGAGAAGTGGGCTTGGAGTTGCTGTGGTAAATGGTAAAATATATGCAATCGGCGGCGACGGAGGCTGCAACATTACCGAGGAATATAACCCTATCACAAACACATGGACGACGAAAAAGTCTATGCCTACTGGCAGAAGTCGATTTGCAATAGTTGCCTATAAAAACAAAATTTACGTTATAGGCGGCGTCACAGCTAACGGTTTTACTGCTGCGAATGAAGTTTACGATCCTGTAACGGATACGTGGACCAGCAAGTCGCCGTTGCCCCGAGGGGGCAGAGCAGAGTTAACTGCAAGTGTCATAAATGGTAAAATCTACGTGGTCGGTGGCTACTACATGGGTTTATATCTAGTCTCTTCTAGCACGCTTGAGGTGTATGACCCTGAAACTGACACGTGGACAACTAAAACACCTATGCTTACGGCTGTTTACAGTTGTTCATCCGCGGTTATTGATAATAAAATGTATGTTGTGGAGAACGCGTTTGGCACACACATGGGTGGTTTAATCCAAATTTATGATGCTGAAACTGACTCTTGGAGTTATGGGCGTGCCCTTCCTTTTAGTGTTGTTGGCGCCGTTGCTGTTGCCACAACAGGGATATTTGCGCCTAAACGCGTTTATGTGTTAGGTAGCAGCGCATCTGCGAATAGTTCAGTTCAAGTGTATAATCCCGAGAATGACACTTGGAGTTTCGGCGCTCAAATGCCAACACTGCGCAGTTATTTAGGCGTGGCTGTTGTAGAAGACATTATATTTGCCATCGGAGGGCGCAGTAGCAGCAACACAAGTTTAACAGTGAATGAGCAGTATACGCCATGGGGATATGGAACTATGCCGCCGGTTTTACGAATTATATCTCCTGAAAGCAGAGCATACAATGTTAGTTCTATAACTTTGCAGTTCACATCAACCAAGCAGGTTTCATGGAGTGGATATAGTCTGGATAACGCAGCAAACGTAACCGTCAACGAAACTACGCTGTTAACAGGGCTGTCTGATGGAGATCACAGTATAGTAGTTTATGCAAATGACACTTTTGGAAACATGGGTTCTTCTAACATTGTCTATTTCTCTGTTGACACTATTCAGCCTGTTGTTTCAGTTTTGTCACCTGAGAACAAAGTGTATAGCGTGAATGAAATTCCGTTAAATTTCACCACTAACGAGCCTGTTTTATGGGTGGCCTACAGCTTAGACGGTAAAGCCAATGTAACTATCAGCAAGAATATCACTCTTGCAGGTTTGACCGAAGGTGCACATAATTTAACGGTTTACGCTATGGATATGGTTGGAAATATAGGCGCCTCTGAGACTGTGCAATTCAGTGTTGAACCTTTTCCCGTGATTTTGGTTACGGCCGTTGTGACAACCGTTATAATTGTGGTTTTGGCAAGCTACTTGTACATTAAACGTAGAAAGAACAGTATGTAACCGGTCGTTTTATTATCATTTTAAAAAAGCAAAATACAGTTCAGTAAAGAAGTCAATTTCAAAAAATATCTTAATGAAGCCGATAAAATATAACTATTATTATGAATAAATTCATCTTTTTCTAATTTTTATTCGCGGAACGAGTAGGGAAGTGGCATCTGTTACTCAAACGCTACATAATTGAAATGAAACTTTTTGAAAAAGATTTTAGCTTTTCTGTATGGGAAGGACGAAGCGATAATAGTATTTAACTAGAAAGAAGAAAAGAAAAGTCAAATCTCCAACTGAAAAAGTAACGAACAGAAATAGTAGCGTTTTCGTGGAAATTAAAGAAAATTTGCATAAGGAATGCGTAATAATTAATTCTCGAAGAGTTTTTGTGCGAGTAATAAGGGAAAACGTTGACTGATCAATCAAAAATCAATATTAGGTGGGAAGACACGCAGATGATTTTTCAGAAGTGAAATAGATTTATATTGTAAATTACATTTTGCAGAGGCTATCAGTATTGCTAATGGCGTGTCTCGTGGATTTTCCAACGCTATAGCTTCAATGGATCCATGACCTACTGTTATGTGTCCTCCACATGTTTTCCAACGTTTAAGGGTTCTTAGACGCATTAAATTCTACTATACAAGAAAGCATTATTGTAATAGAAAAAAGCGATCAATACTCGATTATCTATGTCGCATTACAATTTATAAACACATATTTTGAACTATATTATGCCCAACAATTAAAAAGTTTGCTATATCAAAAATTCAGATTAAAAATTACAATTCACACATCCTGAAAACACAACAAACAATTTTTATACAACTAGAACATCAGAGAGCCAAGGCGAGGACTACACGATTGACAATAATAGTTGATGACGCAGGCAGCGGCGACTTACTTTTTGGCGTGGTAGTAGGCGCTTACCGACCTGAAACTGCAGACTTCATCTACCGCATAGTGGACGTTAAATTCTTCCAGCATCCACTCTTCAAAGAAAAAGCCTATATAAAGGAAACAGCACGCCTAACACTTGAACTAGTAAATACCTTAAAACTGCAGCCGAACGAGGAAATACAAGTTTGCCAAGGTAATATATTCGACGAGGCTGCAGCAATACTCCAAGAAGTTTACGGTAGAGAACGCGTGCGCCGCGTCAAAGTTGTCGGTGAACCACAGCGGCTAACCGAAATTGCGTATTTGGATGAAATTCGCAACTTGGGCTATGAACCACTTGGCGAGCGCGAAGCAAAATGGGCAAAAAGCTTCTTCCACATGATGCGGTGGCTGAAAGCTAACCCGACCATGCTCTGTTATGCGAAGACTGGGTGGCCGCGGCTTGCAAGATACCGCCTTTTTAGGCAGTTTCATGCGGAGGGTCTTTTCAAGGCAGTATGCAGCGAATGCGGCGGTTCATGTGAAGTGCCCTTTAAGCCTGATCCTGAAAGACCTGTTTACTGCAAAAAATGCTGGGCAAAAAAGCGGAGAACTCAACTTCAGCGCCGGCGGAAACGCGTTTGATGTGTTTGGGCGAAAATGTTTTAAACGCTGAATGTTTAAGGTATGCAGATTCCACTGTGAGGCGTTTAAGTTATGGTGCAGTCTGAAAATGTGAAGCGGTTGGGTAAAAATGAGTTTTATAAGTGTCCTTTGCCGCATGTTCAGTCTAAACATGAGCAAGCCTTGTTTAGGGATTTTGAATCGCATTTTCGAATTTTCAGTGATCGCGACGATCATTTGGAGGTTATTCAGTTACATGAGGATTTGGTTTGGAATAAGCGGCGTGAAGCATGCGAGAAGGGTAAACTCGGTGAGGAGGATTTGCAGCGGATTTCGTTTGAGGCTTGGTTTCAAGCTGTTAAGCAATGTACGGGTAAGCCTGTTCAAATAGTAGTTAAGAAATAGGAAAGAACATTAGTTTTTATTGTATGGCTTCTACGCTGCGGATTTCTGGAGCTTTTGCTTTGATTAGGCGTTCGACGCCTTGCTTAAGCGTTAGTGCAGCCATTGGGCAGCCTGAGCAGGCGCCGCGTAGGCGGACTTTGACCGTGTCTTTTTCCACTGCTACGAGTTCAATGTCGCCGCCGTCTGCTTGGATGCGTGGCTTTATTTCCGCAATTGCTTCGGCTACTTTCTTTTTTGTTGTCTCGCTCATTTTGGGTTTTTCACCACCGTTAATTTTGCTTATGTATTGTGTTTACCGTGTGTATGATGATAAAAGGTTTCTGTTTTGTCAGCGCGTTTTTTGTGGGGTGATTTTTTGTTTTTAGCGTATTCTGTGTTCACGTGTTTCTGTTAATAGGATGACGGCAGCTATGTGGCTGCATTTCCGTTTTTGCAGGTATCCTGGGCAGTTACAGCTGAATTTACCTGTGAAGTCTCTTGCGACCGTGTATGTTCCATGATCGCCGACAACGTTGTAGACGCCTGTGGCTAACTGTTCAACTCTGCCTGAAGCGGCGAGTTTGCGGGCTTTTTCCACCAAGCGATCTACAGGCATTATTAGCCACCGAAAACGCGTTTTCTGTCTAATATCATTAAGTGTAAGCCAGGTTAATTAAGTGAACTGTGCTCATGGTGAGCATATTCTGCAAAGGATGTTTTTGATGCGGCAAATAATGTTGAGAGTTGTGTTAGCGTTTAAGTTTTTGGCTCAACGAGGTGCATTTCCTCTGAAGCAGAGATGGACAGAAGGTAACGAACAGATTGAACTGGCTTGTTCGACGCCGTCTATTACAGCTTCGCGGCGTAGGTTTGAGTTGGATAGGTATAGATGGTTCATAGGAATAAGTGGATTTCCAAGTTTGAAGAGAAAACGGAAATTCGTTGGTGAAAAGTTTCGTTGCGCAAACTGTGCTGTCCCGCTTAGTTAGTGGTTTCTTAACGACACTGGTAACCGCATTTAAGCTTCATTTGTTTTTAAATGAAATAGTAATAAGAAAATATGCAACATTATGTTTATACTTCTAAAGCTAAAAATACTCTTAGGACGTTGGGCAAATAGCATTGGATGAAACAATTAGGTCGCATATCTTTGTCTCTACTAATAAAACAGAAAAAGAGTGTTTCCAGCGGATGCTGTTTGGTACTAGTAAATTGTATGCTGATGATGTTATGGCAACAAAGGCAGGAGACCTTCTATTTCTGCTTAATATTGATTCAAATGTTCTCTATGGTATTTTTCGTGCTAAATCGGATGTAAGGAAAAACATTATGCCAGAAGCTTGGCAAGGGAAATACCCTTATCAAGTTGAAGTTGAACAAATAGGTACACTTCAAACCTTAAAAAAAGCTAAGACCTTGTTAAGAAAACTGGGAATAGAATCATATAAACCTTTGAACTCTTCTTTGACTAAGCAACTTTTAGCGTTTTTTCATTAAACGAATCGGACGACTTGAAGCAGTTGGCTGATAAAAAACGGTGGGGATTATTAACACCTGAAAAGCCACAGCCCAAGCAAAATAAGGTCATTGCTGAATTAGGAGACGAAAAGCCAAAACTGGAAGCCACAACATTATGGGATTATCCCCGCCAGAGTTATGGCAAGACTCCTAAAGGAGACAACAAATATCCTGGGGTAACTCCCGCGTTTGTTATCTGGAATCTAATCCAGAGATACACGGAGCCTGGCGATATTGTTCTTGACCCGATGTGCGGCAGTGGCACAACTTTGGATGTTTGCAAAGAAGAAGGTCGTAGAGCTATTTGCTATGATATAGCGCCTCCGCCAAATAGACCTGAAATAATCCAGAATGACGCTAGAAGCATTCCTCTTCCTGATAATTATGTTGATATGATATTCGTAGATTCCCCGTATGGAGATAATATTCGATACAACGATAATCCTAATTGCATTGGCAAAATTTCAAGTGAAACAGAAAAATTTTATGAAGAACTCGAAAAAGTGATGAACGAGTGCTACCGGGTACTGAAACCTGGAAAAGTTATTGGCTGGCTAATTGGTAATCAATGGGTTAAGAAAAAATTTACCCCTGTTGGATTTAGAATTTATCAAAAACTCAGTGAGCGCTTTGAAACGGTAGATATTATTTGTGTAGTTAGGAGAGGACAAGCTTCAAACACTTCCATCTGGTACAACAGAGCAAGACGTTTTAACTTCTTTTTGCGCGGTTTTAAATACCTGTTTATCATGCGAAAACCTGATGGTACATACAAACCCGAAAAGAGAACTGTTAAATGGGCATATTATGATAGAAATAACAACAAGAGTAATCCAGTCTAATTATTGACTGTGGTTTAATGAAATTCAGAGACCTCATAACACTTTACGAAAAAAAGAAGACAAAATAC
>JAWBOE010000039.1:0-8880 GCA_038826755.1 Bathyarchaeia archaeon
AATCACTAGCCACAGTAATGGCTGAACAAAACTGCCGATTATGCGAGTTCTGTCACGTAGGTAACGTTTTACCTCTCGAAGCCATAATGTGTAAAATCCTCTAAGTTCACTCACCGTATTTTCCTCCTGATTATTGCGGATAGTCCGTGTTTTTCTCTGTTCGTATCGAGGCGTATAGTCCTGCCTGTGTAATGCAAAAAAACGTCTTCAAGGTTTGGTTCACGCGAAGATATTGATTCGATATGGATACCATTTTGCGCTGCAGCTTCCACTATTCGTGGAAGCAGTCTTTCGCCGTTGCGTACTGTGATCTCAACATGTCCGTTAGCAGTACGTGTTTTAGCTAATCCCATTTTTTCAGTGATAAACTTAATAAATACAGTGTTATTGCTGGTTTTGGCTGATATCACTGTGCCTTCTAAGGTTTCTTTTAACTTGGCCGGTGTATCTAATGCAATAATTTTGCCATAGTCGAGGATGGCTATGCGATCACAGAGCTTGTCAGCTTCCTCCATGTAATGTGTGGTTAGAACAATGGTGATATCGTGTTTCTCTTTCAATTCGCGGATATACTTCCAGATGTGGTCTCTTGTTTGTGGGTCAAGTCCCAATGTTGGCTCGTCTAGAAACAGAACTTTTGGGTAGTGAATTAAACCGCGTGCAAGCTCTAGCCTGCGTCGCATGCCGCCAGAATAAGTTCGTAATATGTCATCTGCCCTATCTTGTAATTCAACCAGTTTTAATACCTCCTCAATGCGGCTTTTCTGCTCTGTTTTTGGGACACCATAAAGATTAGCATGCATGTAGAGATTTTCGCGTCCAGTTAGCCTATCGTCGACGCTTGGATCTTGGAAGACTATGCCTATTGATTTGCGTACTTTTGTGGCTTCTCGAACTATATCAAAACCATTGACTTTTGCGGTTCCAGACGTTGGCTTTAGTATAGTGCATAGCATAGAAATTGTTGTTGTTTTTCCCGCCCCGTTGGGTCCCAGTAAGCCGAAGATTTCGCCTGACTCAACCGTGATGTTGAGCCTGTCAACTGCCGTGAGTGAGTTGAACGATTTTGTTAACTGGTTAGTCTCAATAGTATCGGGCATTAGTTTCGCCATTGTTAGATGTTGGGATACAGCGTCACCGATTTATGTGTATCTAAACAAAGTGTACCCAATTTGACCTTTTTCCCTTCTGCGATACCCTTTCTTAATTATTTGCTTACGATAACATAGAGATACAACAATTGATAGAAAACAACGTTGCTTCCATAATACACCTTTTTATGCGTTACTTAGTTATTTCTAAATCAGTTGGCTGTTACAAGCCAAGTTTTCCTGAATCTGAAAGTTTGATTATATCGCAGTAATTGTTATATTTAGTTTAATCGTTGATTTTGATGTGCCACAGGCGGTTTCCAGATGAGAAATACCTCTGTTGCAGTGCTTGGACTTTGTATCTTATTTGTGTTCACGTCAAGTTTTCCGTTAGCAAAATCCTCTGCTTCTAGTTTGGAGAATGACCTTATTCTTGATTTCTCACAAACACAATTTAGCTTTTATAGATCCCATGGAAAGCTGGTTTATCTTCAAATTTAAAGCAACAAATGTTGGGACAAAAACTCTGATGGTGCACTTTGAGCAGTACTGTGTCGAATGCCCTCAGCATCTCCCTGTTCAAGCTCCTCAGGGCGACGTGTTGCTGGTGCCTGGGGAATCCATGTGGTTCAAACTTGTTTTTCAAAGTGGAAGCTTGGGATATGACCCTAGTGTCCCTCAGATAATTAATCGCACATTCTGCTTGAGGTTTTTTGATAACAATCAAAACTATGAAGGTCTAGGCAATATGTTTTCTGTGAACAAAACCGTTCAGATACAGGTAGTTGATCATGCTCCTTCTTACGAGGGCAGCGTGGTTATTCAAGGCACCACAATGGATGAAGATGGGCATCCGTTGCCGGATGTAGCCATTGAAATTGGCGCGTATGGTGCACGAGTTCATACTATGTCTGATGCTGGGGGTCACTTCTCATATTCAATTGCCCAGAGCCCTGTCTACTTTTTAATTGCACAAAAAGAGGGTTACAGAACGAAAACTGTTGACATCAACGGTAGCAATATCCAGTCTTCCTACACGGTTACTCTTATCCGTGAGTCATCACGCTTATCGGTAACGGCGTCTTTGATGAAAAGTTTCACAGGCAAAATAGGCTTCTGGCGATGTGTTGCAACGGCGGATGAAAGTAAACTTCTGCTAGTCAATGGCATGGAAAACTGGGAAGATGAGTCAATAAAGAACCAATCCAAACTATACCTTCTGGACACAAACACAGGCGAAATACTCTGGACGCACAACATGGGTTGGGAATCTTGGTCAGCGGACATCACGGATGACGGCAAATACGTGGTTTTCGGAACCAAACTCGAGGGCTTCCAAACAGGACCTCCAGGGTTTGTCAACTACATTCGCTTAGTTAATGGCACAGACGGTTCAACTATCTGGGAAAAGCAGATCACCACCGCAAACTTTCCGAATTCTACAGAAGGCGAATTCTTCACGCGTGCAGTCAAGTTTTCACACAATGGAAACTACATCTTTGTGCCTGTCCACGGTAAATACGCCTATTTGCTTAATCGCGCTGACGGTTCCATCAAATGGGCTGCATGGGTAGGTTCAGAAGTTAGAGAAGTAATTTTCACCAAAGATGATCAGTACGTTTATGTGCCATCCAGTAGCGGTTACCTCTACAAGTTCAGAACCGCTGACGGCTCACAAGTCTGGCGGCAATGGATTGGATGTTGGACTTACGTTAACGGCTTTGACATTTCACCAAACGAAGCGTATATAGCGGCTGCAACAAAGGCAGGCTACTTTGTTCTACTTAATACTTTAGACGGCAGCATAAGGTTTACAACCGATGTGCATAATGGTTTTGCTACTTGCCGCTTTTCTCCCGATAGCAGCAAAGTATTGGTTGGTGGTGGTTTATTGACCATGTTTGATTTGGACGGGAATGTGCTGTGGCGTTGCTATGCAGATTTCACAGACATGCGGTTTTCAGGTAACGGCGCGTTAATATTCACCAGTAACGGTGGTGTTCTTGACTGCAATGGGACGAGGCTCTGCGATATTATTCCAGGTGGTGGAAGAAGCACTCATGTGGGGTGGGTTAATTCGAATGCGACACGTTACGTGTTTGCCATTCAGGACACACGATCCATCGAAGCTGTGAATATAATTGAAGTCTACAATGTCAATGTGAGTACAAATTTGCCATTTATTCCCGAGTTTTCTGGCTATTCTATATTCTTCTTAGTGTTTGTCTTTCTCTCGGTAGCAATTGCCATCAAAAAAGTACACTCTCTACGCTCCCATAGTTCTGAATGCTCAAAGCATTTTAAAGCATAGAAAATGGTGGCGCCGTTCCGTTTAGATAGATGCTTCAAAGTTGGGACTTGAGTTTGTGAGCCGACGGGAGATACCACAGAACAATGTTGGAATCGCGTTTTTCTGAGACGCAGTTGCATTAATTGAAAACGTAGTTGCAATTCAGAGTGTTGTACGGTTAGGCATGACTCTTTATTATTTCAGTATAAGTGCGTTATTAGAAGGATTTGTTTTTCTCGCGCTCTCAATATGCTTCATCGTTAGCCTATTCTTGATTGCCATTAAATTAAACCAACGGTTTGGGTCTTTATGAACCGCCGGCGATTACAGTTTCACGCGGCGTTTATGTCCCTAAAACTGGCTTCTTAGGTAGAGTTGGGTTTTCCACGGTTGAAGCGGCTTTAATTAGGAAGGATTTTAGAGCATTTACGCGTATGCGGTAGTTAATGGTGATTTTTGTAGTCCACGTTGTAGTGATTATAACGCCCATTATTCAATTGTTACGCTTTGCAAATGAGCCTTTTTCAACTCAATTTATGTTTTGCATTGTGGCTATGATTTTCTTGTTTCCAGCTTTTATCCTACCTATGAGCATGGGGAATATTCTGATAGGTGAGGAAGGACAAGCGGTTTGGCGAATTTACGCTTCACCAATTACGCCTAAAAACCTAGTGAAAAGCAAATTTTTCTTCCGGCTCTTCTTTTTTGATATTGCCAATTATAGGAATGGTAAGCATCTTGATGTATCATCTATAATTTTACACCGCGTTAATTCCGTTGTTGGAGTCCGTTTTTATAGTATTCGCGGTTGGAGCAGTTTCACTTTCAAATGGCATAAAGGATGCTGAATTTACAGAAACGCCTAGATCGCGGATGATGTGCTTAAAATGGGCATTACTCAGCCTCTTGTTAGGTTCTGTATTAGCTTTTGCAGTGCTTTTGCTGTTTGTGCCTTATCTTTTTTCAAACTTATTTCCGTTTTCTGCCTTATTTTTTGATCCGTCCGTGGCTACTATCTTCAGCGGAATAATAGCCCTCATAATAACTGTTGTTTTCTATAATGTTACAATTAGGTAATGCTTAGCAATTCTTTCGAAAGCAGAAGCGTAATTAATACCCTATATTAAGTAGGTAATAAAAAAGGTTTTTTAGTTAAATCAGTTTTTCCATTCTGTACTGCCTTTTCTTTATGGCAATCGCAGCTATCACCGTTAGAGCCATAACCAAGGGTAAAATTAACACCGACGGAAACTCTGGTACTACCCAAACGTTGGTTTCTTTAAGTTTCCATGTGATCTTTGATGTGGTTCTCTGGTCTCCGCTTATGTTGGTTTCGTATTCTTCAACCAGCACGCCTGTCGCCTTGTCAAAATAGCGATCTATGCTGCCGCTTGCGCCTGTTGTGGCATTTGTAGACTCTATTATGATTCGGTTGGTTTCTCTGCTGCCACTTTGGTATATTCTAGTTACGGTTTCGTTTATAGTGATGCCATCTGTTCCTAGTGGATGTATAACGTCACGTGCGTTAAGGTTTGCTGCTATTATTGCTGCAAACTTGAACCCACCGTAACTTGTTCCTGAATCCAAATCTATTCGACCATAATCAGCAACTGCACTTCCGTTCCAATAATAGATCGCAACAAATACTGTTACATTTGAGTCTGTAATATTGTGTATACGAACTTCAAAAGCTTTTGTCTTGTTAATCTCTATTAAAGATTGTGGAATTGAAGCGTATTCATCTGTAGAGCTCCAAAAAGATGTTATGTCATATGTAAAGGTCATGCCTGGTTCAACTCCAGGAGTTAAAATACGCGCTTCTGTTTCGACAATTGTACCTGCCAAGAATACTGCGAGAAGTACTGGCGCTATTATTTTTGCAAGTATTTGTGACATGGACTTTATTCACAACTCACTAGCTTTTATGGTTTTTGCAGAATTCAGTTTGCTAACTGCTGATGCGGCAGTTGTAGTATGTGGTTTTTCATAATCTTTTTAATTTGTTAATAAACAAATTACCGTTTTATTTGGACTTGGTCGAGAGTTATTATAATGAGGCAATTATACAATTTATCCTTATTTTCACTCTATTATCTCGAGAGTTACAAATTCAGGGCGTAGTGTTTTTGGTTACTTTGTAATTTTATAGATCTATCATATCGTAAAGCTTATTGCTTAACCCCGCGAGATTATAGTTGGTCTCGTATGGTAAAACTCATTTGGGCAACTCCTATCTACCTATCTGTTGCTTGGGCATTAATGATAAGTTATCAGTTATTCACTGAAACGGCTGTTAAAACACTTGTAGCCAATATAGGATTAGTTTTTCCTACTGTAGGTTTCTGGTTGAGTTCGAGAATTGACATGATAGTGTTAATTGACGCTTTTGCATGGGTTTTTGTATTGTCATCAGTTATACCTACTATTATTCTCGGAAAGGAAAGAAGTATTTTAGTGCAATTTTTTGTCTGTATGCTTCTGACCTTGATTTCTTTTATAATACTTGATGCAATACAAAGCACTGGCGGACCTTTAATGCACCAGTTGAAGGGTGCAGCTTTTCTTTTTAATAATCCTATCTTTGCAGTAATGTATTTGGCATTACCCTACATAGCAATGTTTGTCATTGATTGGCAAATGAAAAAGCGGCAGAAGCGACTAAAGACGTTAGAGGAGATAAACCAGGAGTACATAGCAAGCACAACTGAAAGTAGACTTGCTGAAACTAAAGAGCAGCAGCAAGACGATCAATCCATTGTTTAAATGCAACCTTGGTAAGTCGCATTATTATGCTGATGTTTTTAACCAAGGCGCTTTGTACATGCTGACCTCCAAAAAGCATAAAGAAATTTGAGGGCTTTCTAAATTAGATGTTTTCTTTTAGAATCTGGCACACCTTACATAAACCCTTTGAAGCAGGTTCGCCGCATTCGCGGCACTCTTCATACTCGCTTTTTCTCGCTATCCCGTTCAGCGCGGATCTCATACGTTCAACAGTACTAAAAATAGTAAATTTTGTTCCAGCATGCTTTTCTTCAATACGGTTAAGCATAACGCGAATATCGTTTCTCAAAGCTTCAGAAGCATATGGGCATGGGGTACTTTGAAATGGTATCTTTTTAACGTAAGCGTAAAGGGCGCTCTCTTTTTCAGGAATTTCACAGAACGGCTTAACCTTTACTACAAATCTTTCATGAGCATTATCAGTAACAGGTTTTTCTTTGGCTAGGCGGCTAATATCCCCGTGAAAAATGTTTAAGAGTATTGTCTGCACCTCATCATCTAAAGTATGCGCCGTGGCAATCTTGGAGGCGTTAACTTCTCGTGCTGCCACGTTCAGCGCTCTACGCCGTAGAATGCCGCAATAAGCACAAGAGGTCAACTCAGTGTAGGTTCTTTTCTGTTTTCGTTCAACGAGTTCATCCAAAGTAAAGCCATATAACTTTTTAAAAGAAACAACATGATGCTCCACACCAAGCTTTTTACAATAATCTGCCGCAATCGCTAAGGCTTCGTCTCTATATCCTTTAATTCCCTCATCGACAGTAATCGCTACCAGCGATGCTTTAGGACGTGCCCGCTCAATTTTAACCAACACGTTTAAGAGGCTTAGGCTGTCTTTACCGCCAGACACTGCTACTGCTATTCTATCATTAAATTTGAACATGCCATATCTAGCAGTAGTAGCACGTACTTTTGCTTCTATAGACTCAACGAAGCATCGTCTGCAAAGCCGCTCTCCAGAATACGATCTATTAAAAAACGCTTCCCTGTGTCTGCAAGCGGTGCACTTCAACATGTTTGTGCATGACATTTTAAGTATCAACATCAAAAGATGTTGACAAATAACTAAATAAACAATATACCTCTAATTTCAAGGAACGATGGTCTATGGCTGCAAAACCCGAAAAAACCGCGTTTTATCGTGAGGTAACCTACACTAGTAGTCAGTGGGCTTTGCTTCGTCAATTCCGAGAAAGGACTTTAAAAATAATGAAAGCGCTTGAAAACTTTAATCTTCCCTCAGTAGTTCACGGGAGCATCGCAAGGGGAGATGTAAACGCAAAGAGCGATATAGACATCTTTATTCCCGCACCTCAATCTTCATTTCTCGTGGAAACCGCATTAGAAAAAGCGGGAATACCTATTTCCACCCGTTTCGTGGTTCAAGCAACACCAACTTGGGCAATTAAAGCGTATATTGAAATAGACGACAAAGCAGTTGTTTCTTTCCCATTAACGCAGTTGCGCAAAATTGAACGTGAATTCTATAAATTTGGTGGAGAAATAGACATAGTTCAGCTGGAGGCACGTGTTCGTGTGGCTGGAGTAAGCAAGCGTCTCGTTCTTATTGAGCCCACAGAAATAGGCCATATAGAAAGCAGTGTTATAGGCCGCGAAAGCTATGTAGCAAAAATACTCGGAATATCTTCTGAGACAGTTCTAAATAGGGTTAATACGCTTCTAAAGCGAGATGCTGTAGGTAGAACTGGTATATTTATAAAACGAGAGTTAACCGTAGATGAAACTTTCGAAATGGCGCTGAAAAAGCTTTCTTCAGTTAATCCTGCTGTACGGAGAAGAGTAAAAAAAGATGGCTTATGAATAATAAATTAGGTTTTTCTCCTCCAGCAAATGTTGAATTTTGTTGACTGCTTCGTAGACCTGCTCTTCTTTCTTTGCGCCTACGCATACTAGTTTTCCAGCAGAAAAAATGAGAAACACAACTTGAGGATCGTCCATTCTGAAAACTGCGCCTGGGAACTGTTCTGGTTCATACATGACTCTGCTCAACTTGTACACTAGAGTTTCTAGGTCAATTTCTCCGCCTAACTCTGCAGAGGCAACTATGTTCTGAATGTTAACCTCCGGTTTGTCTGTGATCGGGATTCCTTGGCTCCTTAGTTCTCTCACTACTTTTTCTACAGCACTTCGCGATTCTTTTTCTGACTTTGCGCCAGTGCAGACCATTTTGCCGGTTCCGAAAATTAAAGTCGCCGTTTTAGGCTTTTTTAGACGGAAAACTAGTCCTGGAAACACGCTTGGGTTGTATTCGGTCTGAGGAAACTTTTCTACTATCTTCTGCAAGTCAATGCGTTGATTAAGCGATACTGAAGCCACAATGTTTTGAATGGAGATTAACGGTTTTCGTTCACTCATCTATATTCCCATGTCTCGTCTATTTAAATAAACATGAAGTATATAACGGTAATTATTGTGTTGAACTGTTTAGGCACATTTAAAACGTTTGATAATTGTGGAGAAACAAGAAAAAGAAATGAGAAATATTGGAAAATGTATAATTCAATAGGGGTATCTCCCAAACTGCCATCGGTACTCTCTATTGCCACTTTCTGTAGTTTTCAAACGCCAACAACTCTCTAGCCTAATTATGTTCTCTATAGCTTTTAGGTGTCGCCATAAAAAACTTCATAAATTTTAAATGCGCAGCGGGCTATCCCTAATGGGGAAAATGGTGAGTAAAGCAGTTGTAACTGT
>JAWBOE010000040.1:0-8860 GCA_038826755.1 Bathyarchaeia archaeon
CCTCTTTCAGAAAAGGATGTTCAAGCAGATTTAGATAGACGGATTCCACCTCAACCCAAAATTGTTTCTGCTCGAATAGAAGAGGACACTGTCAAAATTTTATCAGGCGTTTTCAATGGCTTCACAACAGGTGCACCAATTGCTATGATGGTTGCTAACAAAGAAGCGAAATCCAGCGATTATGAAGCAATTAAGGCTTTGCCACGACCGGCACATGCGGATTACGTTGCGCACGTGAAATACGGCGGTTTTAACGATTACCGTGGTGGTGGACGTTTTTCTGGGCGAGTCACTGTGGCGCTGGTAATGGCAGGGGCTGTTGCAAAGAAGTTATTAAGATTGTTCGGCGTGGAGGTTTTAGCTTACACTAAAGCTATAGGCACCGTTAAAATGGTGAACACGCCAAGTTTTGACGAGATTCGTGAACGGCGTTACAACACAAGCGTGAGATGCCCTGATGTGGCATGCGCAGAAGCAATGGAGGCGGCTATTGTCGCGGCGCGAAAAGAAGGTGACAGTCTAGGCGGCATCATCGAAATCGTTGCTCTAGGCGTTCCTGTGGGCATGGGTGATCCATTGTTTGATGCTTTAGATGCAGACATTGCAAAGGCTTTATTTGCAGTTCCCGCTGTGCGGGGCGTAGAGTTCGGTGTTGGCTTTAAGGCCGCAGAGTTAAAAGGCTCTGAAAATAACGACGCTTTCCAAATACGAGACGGCAAAGTTATCACGTTGTCAAATAATTCAGGCGGTATTTTAGGCGGTATCTCCACGGGGATGCCCATTGTCGCGCGGCTAGCTGTGAAGCCTACACCTTCCATTGCGACGCGACAGCAAACTGTGAATTTGGAAAATATGGAAAATACCTTTATAGAGGTTAAGGGCAGGCATGATCCGTGTGTTGTTCCGAAGGCTGTGCCTGTGGTTGAAGCTGCAATGGCAATAGTTCTCGCTGATCACATGATCCGTGCAGGTTTTATTCCGAAAGTTCTGAAGGAGCAAAAATAAATGGAAAGCATTATACAGTTACGAAAGAGGATTGACGCGATAGATGAGCAGATTCTGCAGCTTTTAAGTGAACGCGTAGATGTATGCAGGCTAATTGGCGCTTTAAAAAGAAGACAAAATATGCCTGTAAAGGATGTACCCAGAGAAAATGATGTATATTCACGTATCAAGCGGAAAGCCGCGGAGTTAGGTTTAGACGCCGAGCAAGTGGAGGTAATTTACCGGCAAATAGTTAATATGTGCAGTTTAGTACAGGAAATGGAAGAAAGGCTCGAATAAGCCCTATCAGTTTTGGAGAATCGGTAAACATGTTGTATGAGATAAATGAAAAAGCAATAAAACTTGAGAATGAAGGCAAAAAAATAATCAAGTTAAACATCGGCGACCCTGATTTAGAAACACCACGTGTGATAGTGGACGCTGCATATGAAGCGATGAAAAATGGTAAAACCAAGTATGCTTCCTCCTACGGCGAGAAAAAGCTTAGGGAGAAAATTGCAGAGTACCATGGTGTTTCAGCGGACAACGTTGTGATTACGCCTGGATCTAAATGGGGAGTTTTCGCTACAATGTATTTGCTGCTGAAAGGCGGCGGAAACGTCATTATCCCAACGCCTTACTGGACCGCTTACGAGTTGACGGCAAAAACGTTAGGTGCCGAAACGCGGCTGGTGCGAACTGAGCTGGAATCCAACTGGCAAGTTGATCTTGAAACGCTTGAGCGTTCAATTGATGCCAACACGCGGATGATAATTTTGAACAATCCAAATAACCCAACCAGCAGCGTAATTGATCCAAAAGTGCTTGATAATATAGTGCAAATAGCCAACGAGAAAAAAATTACAATAATGTCTGATGAGGTTTACGCGGACATAAGCTTTGTGGAAACCAAAAGTGTCCTAGACTACGGTGACAACCACGTCATGATCACCGGTTTCTCCAAGATGTTCACGATGACAGGGTGGCGAATTGGCTACGTCATAGCAAACAGGGAGTTAATTGACAAAATTGCCAAGTTAAACCAGATAACAATCACTAATGTGCCTGTCTTTATTCAGGAAGCTGCGCTCAAAGCGTTAGAAATGCATGATGAGTTAACAAGAGAAATCAAACGAGAATATCAAGAGCGGGTGCGCATTGCCTGTGAAAGATTGTCAAAGGCTGGGCTAGAATTCAAGGTGCCTGATGCTCCATTTTACGTGTTTCCAAGGCGCAGAGGTTTAGATTCGGGACGCTTCGCACTTGATCTGCTCGATAAAGGCGTGGCTATAGCGCCAGGCACTTCATTTGGCGACTACCGCGAGCACTTCCGCATATCTCTTACAGTGCCCAGAAACGATATCGAAGTTGCTCTGAACAAGATTTGCGAGGCGTTACAATGAAGATAGCGGTGCTTGGCGCTGGAAAAATGGGCACATGGTTCACCAAATTCTTTCTTGAAGAAGGACATTCGGTTGTGATCGCTGATAGAAATAAAGAAAAACTAAGCAAACTAAAAACCGAATTAGCGGTTGAAACTGCAGATTTTGCTGACGCAGTGAAAGGCGCAGATAGCGTGCTTATCTGCGTGGCTATAAGCGCGTTTGAAGATGTTGTCAAGTTAATCGCGCCAAGCATTCGCCAAGGACAGATAATAATGGACATATGCTCTGTCAAGGTTGTCCCCGTGAAAGTTATGCATAAACACATAAAACAAGGTTTAATACTGGGTACACACCCTGTTTTCGGTCCAGGCAGCAAGGGAATAAAAAATAAAGCGTTTGTTCTTACACCCACAAATCCTAAAGAAGAAAAATTTGCAGCCGAACTCAAAAAGTGGCTGGAACAACGAAAAGCACACGTCTTTGTAATGTCTCCTGAAAAACATGACGAATTAATGTCAGCAGTTCTCGGTTTACCGCATTTCTTAGGCTTAGTTGCCTGCGATGTGCTTCTTGAACGAGAAGACTATGCTGAAACCAAAAAAGTTGCAGGAACCACTTACCGTCTACTATTTACTCTGGCAGAAGTAACAGCGCTGGAGAACCCTGAACTTTTTACTAGCCTCCAACTTGGCTTGCCAGAAATTACAAAGCTCGAAACCCACTTCATAGAAAAAGCACATGAATGGCTCAGACTAGTGCAACAAAAAGATCCCACTGCAATAGCCCAAAAAATGGCGCAACTGAAGGCGAAACTGGCAAAGGCTAATGGTGATTATGCACGATCTTACGAGATCATGTATAAAATGTTAGAAGCAGTAGAAAACTAGTGTTGGCTAAAGACACTTACCACTGTGCAGCCTTGGGGTATGAACCTAAAATTTTCACAAACAAGGCATTCTTTTCAAGCGCCTTCAACGCTTCAGCACAATTCGCCTCGCCTCTGTGCCCTTCAAAGTCCAAGTAAAAATTGTATTCCCAAGGTTTCTGCTTAGTTGGGCGCGACTCAATTTTTGTCAGGTTAATTTTCCGTTTCGCAAACTCGCCCAATGCGATATAAAGCGAGCCAGGCGTATGCGCCGCTGAGAAAATTATCGACGTTTTATCTTTACCTGTCATCGGCGCGTCTTCATGTGCTAATACGAAGAATCTCGTGTAATTTGCAGGGTTATCCTCAATTTCTTTGGCGAGAATCTTCATTCCGTAAATTTCCGCTGCTTTTTCGCTGGCTACTGCTGCAGCGTTCTTTAAGCCTTTTTCCTTCAACATTTTCACGCTGCCCGCTGTGTCATAAGTGGGGATAAGTTCGCGCCCCAATTTTTCGAGGAAGTTTCGGCACTGTGCCAAGGCTTGAGGATGCGAATAAACTGCTTTGACTGATTCCAAGCTTGTGCTGGGGTTAGCAATTAAACAGTGCGAAATGCGGATTATGATTTCGCCGCAAACTTTTAGGTCGTGTGTCAAAAACAAGTCGTAGGTTTGGTTTACGCTGCCTTCCAGCGAATTCTCCACAGGAACAACGCCGTAATTTGCGTCTTGTTTAGCTACGCTCGTAAAAACTTCCGTTAAGTCTCTACAGGGCTTAACTTCAACCGATTGCCCAAAGAATGTGTAAACTGCGTTTTCGCTGTAGGCGCCTCTTTCTCCTTGGAATGCAACTTTCACTTTTTGTCGCCCTGTTTTCTGTTCATTATTAGGCACTTGTTTATACCGTTTATCATTGCCTCGACGCTTGCCATGACTATGTCTTCTCTTGCTGCGCGTGCTGAGACAATGTGTCCTTTTTCGTCTTCTACTTTTATGACGACTTCAGCTACAGCGTTTGAGCCGCCAGTTATCGCTTCAAGGCGGTACTCTTTTAACCTAATTCTTGCAAGATTATGCGTAAGTTTCTGAATAGCCTTTAGCACGGCGTCTACTGGTCCAACGCCTGTTTCTGCCGCAACATACTCCTTACCATCTAATACAAGTTTCACTGAAGCTGTTGGGATAACTTTAATGCCTGTTATTACCGCCAAGTCGCTTAGGTTTACGATTTTTTCTTCACTGACAACGCCGCCCATCACTGCTGAAGCTAACGCTATTAAGTCAGCGTCTGTTACCATCTTGCCTTTATCACCTAAATCTTTGACACGCTGGACGATTTCCTTCAGTTGTTCTTCAGTTGGATGTATCCCTACTTCTTCCAGTTCCGCTTGGATGCCACGAGTTCCAGCAAGTTTGCCTGCTACAAGTTTTCGGGTACGTCCCACAAGCTCGGGTTCAATCGGTTCAAAAGTTAACGGTTTAGCGGTGACGCCGCGTGTGTGGATGCCTGACTCATGTGCAAAAGCGTTTTCTCCCACAAGCGCCTTATTCGGTTGTACTGCGATGCCTGTCAATGTGGATACTAGACGAGATGTGCTGTAAAGCAAGCGCGTGTTAATGCGGGTTTTTAACTTGTAGATTACGTGCAAAGCCATAACAACTTCTTCTAAAGCTGCGTTTCCTGCTCTCTCGCCCAAACCGTTAATTGTGACGTGCACTTGTGCGGCACCCGCTTCAACAGCCGCAAGCGAGTTTGCCACCGCCAGCCCAAAATCGTCATGGCAATGAATGCTAAGTGGTACGTTAACCGCTGCCTTTATCTCTCTAATGAGTTGGTGTGTGGTCCGCGGGATCATTATTCCCACCGTGTCTGGAATGTTAATCATGTCCGCCTTCGCTTGTTCAGCTGCTTTGCACACCTGTTTTAGAAATGGCATCTCAGAGCGTGTGGCGTCCATGGGTGAAAACTCGCATTTTAAACCATGCTTCTTCACGTATTCAACTGCCTCAGTGGTTGCCGCCAGCACCTGCTCAGGGGTTAAACCCACAGCGTACTTCATTTGCACAGGCGAGGTTGGAATAAACGTGTGTATAACGTCTACATCACAGCTTAACGCTGCGTCAATGTCGCTTTGGTTTGCGCGTGCTAAAGCGCAAATTTCCGCGTCTAAGCCTGCTTTGGCGATTTCTTTCACTACTCTTTTTTCGCCTTCAGAGGATGCTGGGAATCCTGCCTCGATTACGTCCACGCCAAGCAGGCTTAGTTGTCGTGCGATCTCCACCTTGTCCTCGAAGGTCAGTGAGACTCCTGGTGTTTGTTCTCCGTCTCTTAGCGTGGTATCAAAGATGCGGATGTACGCCGAGTTTTCCGTTGTCATGACGTGTTCAGCTCGTGTCCTGCGTTATCGCTTTAGCTATGGCTTCAGCCATGCCTAAGGTTGTGGCTTTGCCGCCTAGGTCGGGCACGGTTTCGCCGCTGCGTAGAGTTGCCACAACCGCGTTTTCTATGGCGTTTGCCGCCTTAATGCATTGTGTATCTGTGTATTTTTCGCCGAGCCATTCTAGCATCATTTTTCCAGCTAATATCATCGACAAGGGGTTAGCTGTTTGCTTGCCTGCGCGGTTCGGTGCTGACCCGTGGATTGGCTCGAAAAGTGCAAAATCGTCGCCTATGTTGGCGCCTGGCGCCATGCCTAAGCCACCGACGAGTTGTGCTGCCTCATCAGAGAGTATGTCGCCAAACATGTTGCATGTGACCAGAACATCGAAGGTCTCGGGTTCTTTGATGAGGCGCATGCTTGCAGCGTCCACATAGAGCTCGTTAAACGAGATATCTGGGTATTGCTTGGCTACTTCGCGGCAGATGTTGGCAAATAAGCCGTCGGTGATGCGCATGACATTTGCTTTGTGTATCGCTGTGACTTTCTTTTTACCATTGCGTAGCTGCGCCATTTTGAATGCTTTATGGGCTATGCGTTCGCAGTTTTTGCGTGTGATCACTCTTAAGCAGACTGTGGTATCTTTGTCTATGGTGAATTCTAAACCTTTGTATACATCTTCCGTGTTTTCACGTACGAAGAGCATGTCTATGTTTGGACGCGCGGCAGTTGTTGCAGGGTAAGTTTTTATTGGTCTCAGGTTTGCGTAGAGGTCGAACATTAAGCGTAATTTGACGATTACGTCTGCGGCTGTTTCACCTACTGGTCCTTTTAGACAAGCGTGCGAAGCCTTGATTTTTTGTATGCTGTCCTCGGGTAGTGGAATGCCTCGACGTTGGGCACAAGCATCACCTGCCTCAGCTGCAATCATATCTAATTTTAAGCCGAATTTTGTTTGGGCAGCGTTAAGCACTTTTAATGTGGCTTCGGTTAGTTCCGGTCCTATGCCATCGCCTTCGATTAGGGATATCTTGTATGTGCTCATTTGGTTTTCACTCTCTTTTTTAGATTCTCGATTAATCCTCCATCTGATAGTATTTCCATGATGAACGCAGGCAGTTTGTTTGCCTGTAAACTTGTCTGTTTAGTGAGGTTCTGAACCTTGCCTGTTTCGAGGTTCACTTCCAGCTTATCACCGTTTTCGGCTACTGCCGTTATACCTTTGGCTTCAAGTACAGGCAAGCCTATGTTAATGGAGTTTCTGAAGAAGATGCGGGCAAATGATTCTGCCAAAACGCATTGGACTCCAGCGTGTTTCAGGGCTATTGGAGCTTGTTCTCTGCTGGAGCCACAGCCGAAGTTTTTGCCGCCTATTACGATTACGCCTTTTTTAGCTTTTTGTGGAAAAGTTTCGTCTAATCCTGCCATGGCATGTTGTGCAAGTTCTTTTGGGTCTGTTAGTACCAAGTATTTGCCTGGTAGGATGACGTCTGTGTCTATGTTGTCGCCGAATTTTATTACGGTTCCCTTAACCTTCATGTTATGCCCCCAATCGTCGTGGATCCGTTATTTTCCCTGTTACTGCTGAAGCAGCGACAGTTGCGGGCGAGGCTAAGTAAACGTTTGCTTCAGTGCTGCCCATTCTGCCGATGAAGTTACGATTTGAAGTGCTGATGCATGTTTCGCCTGAAGCCAATAAGCCTATGTGCCCACCCAAGCATGGTCCGCATGCTGAACCGCACACGATGACGCCTGCAGCTGTGAATACTTCAATTAAGCCTTCCTTCAATGCCTGCGCATAGACTTCCTGCGAAGCAGGGATCACCAACGTGCGGACGCCTTCTCTAATTTTCTTGCCTTTCAATATTTGCGCAGCTAAACGTAAATCTTCAATTCTTCCATTGGTGCAGGAGCCAATGAAGGCTTGGTCAATTGGTACGTTTTCTACTTCAGCAACTGGTTTTACGTTGTCCACTGAAGCAGGGCATGCTACCTGCGGCTCTAGGTCAGCTACATCAAAATCGAAAGTTTTCTCATAAGTGGCATCAGCATCACTTTGCAGTGACGTAAATGTGGAGAGGGGAGTCTTTATCCGCCCTTCTAGGAATTTGCGAGTTACCTCATCAGGTGCGATTATGCCGTTTTTGGCACCCATTTCTACTGTCATGTTGCATAGTGTCATTCTGCCCGCCATGTTCATGTTGCGGATGGTTGTGCCTGTAAATTCAACACTTTTGTATATAGCACCATCAACACCTAATTTGCCGATTACTGCAAGGATTAGATCTTTTGGTGTAACATATTTTTTGAATTGTCCATTGACATCTATTTTTATGGCTTCAGGCACTTTCAACCAGATTCTACCTGTCGCAAACACGGCTGCCGCTTCAGTTGAACCTATCCCAGTCGCGAAAGCACCAAACGCGCCGTAGGTGCAAGTATGTGAATCAGCGCCAACTATCACTTTGCCGGGAATTACATGCCCTTTTTCAGGCATAACTTGATGGCAGATTCCACCTTTACCAACATCGTAAAGGCGAATTTGTTGTTCTCTGGCGAACTTGCGAAGCATCTTATGCAGTTCTGCAGCTTTTATGGATTCAGCAGGTACTTGGTGATCTAGTATTATGACTACTTTTTTGTTGTCCCAGACGCTGTTTACACCTATGCGTTTGAAGGCTTCTATGGCTAATGGGCCTGTCAAGTCGTGAACCATCACGGTGTCAACATTGGCATCTACTATTTCACCTGCATGCACGGTGGCTTTGCCTGAAGCATGAGCTAGGATTTTTTCCGTTATGTTCATGTTTATTCTCCTTTTTTCAGGTAAATTCAGTCTGAAAGGGTTTGTTCTGTGGTCTTGAAGTTAAGGGTTTCCGCTTTAGCGCATTTTTTTACTCATCAATCCTGATGGATTTTATTCCACGCGCAAGCGCGGTCATACCTGTTCTCGCGAGTTCAATTATGCCGTAAGTTCTCATAAGGTTTAAGAAAGCGTCTATTTTATCAGGTGTTCCTGTAATTTCAATAGTCAACGTGTCAGGCGAAACGTCAACCACATGTCCACGAAACACTTCAGCACAGTTGATTATGTCACTACGCGTTTTGGCGTCAGGCGCACTCACTTTGATCAGTGCAAGTTCACGAGTTACAATATTCTCTGGTTCTAAACGCCCAACTTTGACGACATCTATAAGCTTATTCATTTGTTTCACCACCTGCTCTAGCGTTTTTTCATCTCCGCTGACA
>JAWBOE010000041.1:0-8612 GCA_038826755.1 Bathyarchaeia archaeon
ATAGCGTACATAGAAATCGTCAAAACGTGGACTAACGCTAATTTGGCGATCACGCGGAAAAGGAATCGCTTTAATAGGATTGTTTTTCTCCGTTACGCCATCGTATTGCCACTCCGCATAGTCGTTGTTGCCAACAATTTTTATCGTGAAACGGCTATCCCATTGGGAGACTCCTGGTGCCGTTAAGTTCTCGCCATTATAGAAGCATAGCAATGGCTTCCCATCAACTTTGTAATATTCCGCTGGAAAACGTTCAAAGAAATTGACATATACATGATCGTAGATTTCGGTAAAGTTGTAGCCCTCCGCTTCATTGAAGGGTTCCACCATAACCGCAATCTTAACGTTAGTCACATTCGCTCTCGCAGTTTCAAATAGCTGCAGGGTAGCATTATTTATGAAGCTGTGCCAATCCGTTTGATTGTACATGCCCCACCAAGACACGAGTATAAAGTCGACGCGCAAGTCACTTAACCATGCGAAATGTTGCTCGATTACAGCAGGGTCACAACTATTGTAGTAGTTCAGTACGGGCTTGTCAATAATTTTTGGGTACTCCCACGAAGCGGAATCTGCAGGATTATACCAGACATAGTAGAATGCGCCAACTTCTGGCGTTTTAGAGGGTTGCGCGTAAACAAATGGCGCGATTACTATAAAAAATATAATAAAAAAATGGGGATGAATGCCTTCGGCTTCATCGTTTTCAACTTCCAATCTTTTTTACGTAAGCGAGCACTATGCTTAAACAGACAAAAGTGACTATTATGGGTATCCATTGGTTGATTATTGCCGATGTGCCAGCTGCACCGCTGTTAACGTTCACTTGCACGTAGCCATCTGTGGCTATGTAGCTTCCGCCACCTTTTACTCGCAAGTATTCAAAATAGTTGCCATAAGAGAAGTCTTTGAGGATTGCGGTTTTGTTTGTGTTGTAGCTTGCCCAAACCGAAAGTTTCTGTCCGCTTAGCGTTATTCGCGTTATATCGCTGACATCCCATTTCGAGGAAGCAAGCTTTACTTCCGTTAGGCCCTCAATTTTCCAGACTTCTAACGTTCCAGACTTCTTAAAAAGAAGTTGAATGCCTTCAGGTGTATCGCCTGTGTCATTGGTGAATGCTACTTTTGCTGAGGGATCGCCGCCAGTGGTGGCGTTATACGTCAAGTAGTTTTTGACGTCAATGGTGACGGTAGTGTACTGCTTGTCAAGTTGGTAGTTTTTCCATATCTCATCATTGAATTTGATGTACAGTATAGAAGTGGCGTAGGAGGCATAGACAGTGGTTGCTGTGCAAAGAAGTAACACCAGTGTTATTGCGCTAAAGAGAACTCTCCGCTTTTGCATTTGCGGATCGCCTCCCGTTTTAGAACTTGCCAAATTTCTTTAGCAGTCCTAAAACCATGCCGAGCATAGCGAAAGTTATGATCAATGGCATCCATTCCAATACGGTGCTTGCTACGTCTGAACTCATTTTTTATCCTCCAAAAATATACTTTGAAGTTCCAAATATAACATTTATTAACCAAATTGTTTAACAATGTTTAAATTTGGATGTTTTGTTATATTTAGAACATGGCAAAGAACGAATGCGGCAGACTAAACCTCTACCTTCCAAAAACCCTAATTGCATGGTTAACAAAACAGGCGGAAGCAAGCCACCGCAGTCTAAACAACTATGTAACCCTAATTCTTGAAGAACACAAGAAAAAGGAGATGTCATCAAGTTGTATATTGGTGCGTTAATCCAGTTCCCAGACGGCACACGAAAAGTCGTTGAAACCGTAAGCGAACACGACTCCGCAGCTGTTGCCAAGTTCGCTGTAAAAATCGCCAAGTACGCTAAAAAAGAGAACAAGCTCGTGAAGGTATGCGCTGACGACGCCAAAGTTCTCAAAGTTTTGTCAAAAGTGCTCGGCGGCGTAACGGTTGAATGGGGTGTCATAGAGGGGGAATACCCACGCGAATAAATAAAAAGTCTCTCGCTACAGTGCTATTTGTGGTTTTAAGTTCGTTTGTGCTATCTGTTAATGCATGGACTACTGAAAGCACAAGCGGAGAATGGACAGATAACACGCTGAATGATATAAGCGCCTATGGAAACAATGAAGGGCGCATAAATGCAACGGGAATTCCTCTGAATGTCTTAGCTGATAACAACGGTTACACAATGACTATCGCCATAAACAATATTACGGGTTTTCGTGAATGGTGGTGGATAGCTGGTGTTAAGCGCTTCTATTTTGCATTAGATTTTGAAAGCAACAGTAGCGGAGAGGATGTTTATGCTATGTTCAACATCGCACATGAACAAGGAGTAGTTTTGCAGACTTCACAGCTTAAGGTGGGAGTTGACCAGTGGGATTCTGGGGTGTTCTGGAATTATCCTAACATCCCTGTTTATAACGCTATCTATGAGATACGCTTTTTCAGAGTAGATGCAACTCACGCACGGGTAAGTTACCTTATTCCAGACATTAATGACGTATTTGGCTTAGACCCTCAAAACACCTATGAAGCCTATAACGAAACTTTTACAGTAAGCGCTAATTTCTGGGATGATTTGGATGCCTACCTCTATGTAGGGCATGAAGGAAATGGGGCTTTAGACGTGGAATTAGGCGACTTGGTTTATAGCGACTACTTATCTGGGTATGAATTGCATCGAGCTAACCCGATTCAATGGATATGGGATGGGCTAAACTTTCTATTTTCACTAATTTCAGTTTTAAGCGGCATTGTGGGATCTTTTCTGCCTGTACTACCCTTAATTCTTGTGTTCTATGCAATAGATGTAGTAATAACAAGCGTAATGATCGGCAGTGTCCAACCCATTGGTAATTTCGCAAAAAAGATAATCGAGTGGCTTCAAACTATATGGGGTTACCTCGTGGAATTTGGAAAATTAATTTGGGATGCGATAACTTTCTGGACGTGAGAAAATGCCAAACATAAAACTAAAAATAAACCTTGTAGATAAACGCAAAATCTTTCCAATTAAAGCGCAGTATGATCCTGAAACAAGAATTGCAACAGCTAAGCGTAGTTTGAGGCAAAACTTTCCATCCAAGTTTATCATAGATCCTGAGCATATCTATCAACAGCAAACTAAACGAAGCAAGTTTGAGTTTGTTTGTTATGTTGATGTAGCTACGAGGCAAAGCATTGATACGCTTGAAGCTCACGCTATTCATTCAGAGAAACCTATTAATGGCAACATAAAAAACACCTTGGATTACCTAATCGAAGAAAAGTTCTGGAAATCTATAATCCAAAAAGCAAAGTTGCCTTTAAGCACAGTTTTGATAATGCTGTTCGCTGGATGCGGCATATTCTACGTTATCCGTGAGATTTTGCTTCCAATTTTTGGAGTGAAGTAAAATGGATGAAACTGCAAAGCTGAAAAAGGAAATAATGCAGAAAATCGGTTTAAGCAGTAAAGAAGAAGCAATAGCCAAAGGTATAAGCGATTTATCGGATGAAGAAAAACTTGAATTTTTTACCAACTTGGCACCTCTTGAAGATGATCAAATAGCATTAATGGCAATAATTGCTAAGCGCTATGACATTCCTTGGATGCAAGAACTTGTTAGAATGAAACTTAAACTACGTACAAGCGTAAACGGTTGGAGAGCTAACCAAATCGTGGCGGTTGCCACGGAAAAAATTAAGGAAGAACGGCGCAGCATTTGGAGCAGACTGCTACGGCGCAATGACGGCGAGAAAAAACGTTGGCAGGTGGATAGCTTCGAATGATCAGTTTTAATTTTTTACCGTGGCTTGCAGGTTTCCTTTTCGGTTTGGTAGTTGGTTTTTCGCTTTATCCACTTGTGGATCGAGGTGAAAAGTGATGCCTTGCCATAGGCGCCGCAGACGTAGAAGGTGAATTAAATGAGTTTACCAAAAAAGAAATATGATATAGAAATGCAAACGCTTCAAACCCTTAGCCAGAAACTCGCAGCGAAGCGAAACGACCTTGCCGACTACGCTTGCAATCTTAACGCTGACAAACTCGCAATACTTGACTTGTACATCAAAGCCTATGAAAAAGAGGATCCTGAATTTACCGACTGGTTGAAAGGCCTGCGCGAGCAACTTAAGCTCCAAGGTGAAGCACTCTGGATCATGAACGCTGACGTTCTCACTAATCTGGGTTTGAAGGTTGGTAAAACTGGAATGAGGGAAATAAGTGGAAAGCGCACAGAGTAATTATAGCAGAGAATTAGCTGAATTAGTATGTACGTTTTTCAAACAATGGAAATATCCAGTTTGCGTTATCTATGGAAACCCTGATACTGGAAAAACCGATACTGCTTTACTGTTTGCAGAAATCGCTAAAAATGAAGGCCTTATTGATTATTTTGCTTCTAACATTAACACTTATGGTTTAGGCCAAAAGATAACTTCATTAGATCATCTTGATTATTGGTTTAAAAATCAAGTTGGAAAAAAATTATTTATTCTTGATGAAGCTGGAATACATGATGATAGCAGAAACCCTTTAAGCCAAATGAACAAGCGCATAAGACACGAAATATTCATTATTCGAAAGTTTAAAGGCCATGTTATATTTATCTTGCAGGAATTAGAAGATCTGGATAAATGGAAAAATAGCGAATTAACTGGAATGATCGTGAAAAAACAAGTTTTTGAAAATGAATATGTCGCTAAAATAAAATGTAAGTGGATGGAAGAATTGATAACAGTTAGAGATTTTCCAAAAACCAATATCCCGTATGATACATTAGATATTGCGCCTTTTACGCTTGAAGAAGAATTAAGCGAAAGCGATTTACAGCTTAAAGGCATACCTAACCAAGTAGCTTATCTATATTGCAAAAATGGAAACTTTGCAGTTATAGCGAAAACATTGAAGGATCAAACTGGTAAGGATTGGAAAAGGGAAGAGGTTAAACGTGCCTTACAGCAATATCTAAGGCAAACGCTTAGGATGCAAGGCGCTTAATGCCATGTTACGTAACATTTTGCGTTTGAGTTGAGGAAACGCTTCCTTTAATGTTACTTTACAGCTTTGGAATGCCGATTTTTCCATGCCTTACCCTATGAAGGTAGGGAACCGCTACGTAACAAAAGAAGATTCAGCAAGGGAATAAGCTGTTAAACTCAGAATCTCAGCTATCCCCTTGAAAACTCTTTCCTTCAAATCGCCTATTAATGAAGGATTAAAGTAGTGTTGCATAAACACGCTTGAGCTAACTCTACCATGCAGAAAATTGATCTCACTCTCTTTAAGGTATTTAGTCATTAGCGTTCCATGCGCTTCCCTTACATCACCAAACCTTAAAGGCAAATGCCTACGCTGAACAAGCTTCTTAACATACTCCGCATCAGGCAAAGATTCACTCATACAGATCCGCTTAACCAAATCCTCAGGAACAAAACTAACAAACGCCTTCTTAGTATTCCTCAGAAAGATCTCCTTAAACCGGTAATGCTCAAGCGCTTCCTTATCCACATTATAATACGAATCTAATTTCCCTTCTTTATGTAACCTAACTATGAGGTTATAGCTTTCTACGCATTCCGTAAACCGCAAACCAGTAACCGCCAACAAATCCATAAAAACACTAAACTCTGGACGCGCCTCTTTCACTTGCTTAACCCAACCCCAAACCTCATCAGGATCCGCCGTTCTCGTTAAACGGTCAATGATAACGTCATCCATGCTTCTACCAACCCAACCCAAACCATACTGTCTTAACAGAACCTTCCAATCCTCATATTGCCCAGTAAACTTAGCCAAAGCACTAAGCGCCTTCAAAACATTAGGACGCACACTCTCACTAAGACTCCTAACCCTACTCAAATCCCGCTTAAACAAACACTCACTAAACCGCTGAGCATAATTGAACAAATTAGTGCCATACGCCTTATTATAACCCTGCTGACCAAGCCAATCGCGAAAATCATCCCAAATCTTGGCGCTTTCACTAAAATCGGAACAAAAAGACTCTCCTAAGGTGGGGGTCGTGGGTTCAAATCCCACCCCGCCCGCTACAGAACGCATAGTCTACCACGAAATCGCGTACTCCATAGAAAGAAAACACAACCAAAAATTTCCCAGACCACTCGAATAAAGAAAAAAACCTACTAACCTACTGGTTCATAATCCAAACGAAAATACCTAACATGACGCCTTCAAAATAAGGAATAACGTTTGGCGTGCTAACTTATTAAGAACAAAAAAGCTTCTAGCCCTTTTCCCTTATGTGGTCAGATTAAAGCAAACCTTAGTTATGAAAGAAGCGTGAAGAGTGGAGCAGGAATCGCCACAAAATCCTCACTTAACCGAGTTTCCTTGCCCCTGTAGACCAATATTCCTCTAGTCCCCAACTGTTCACTTATTCTCACCAGCTTCTTAACATGATCGCCATCGACTCCCCCACCAGAATAAACCTCTATGGGAACAAGCCTTCCCTTGATATCTACCAAGAAATCTATTTCCCTACCAGGCTGCGGCTTATAATAGAACAACTTCCTCTTCAACAACCTTAAATCTTGAATCGCTTCCAAAGAGAACACCATATGAGCAACATTACTGGCAACAACCATTTCCGTCATAACCCCTTTCCACCGATCGGACACATCCAAAACCATTGTATAAGCATCCCTAATCCCGGCGCTCATAGCCTTAAAAGCATAAAACATCAAAGGATCCCAAAAATAGAACTTCTTCGGAGTTTTCACCGGCGATCTGCGCCTACCAAACTCCTTCAGCTTTGCAACCTCAAGAAGCACAAACGCATCCACAAGATAATCCAGATACTGCTTAACCGTATTATGTGAAATGCCAAGCTTAAGCGCTAAGCTATTGGCACTGGTTTCCTTTATAGGAACCGCTTCATACAACCCGCCGGGAGCCTCAAGCAACTCCCATAACACATTGTAAAGCGTATCTTCATTCAGACGCCATTTCATAGCGTCTTTAACCGCAAGATCGACAAACTCTGAATAAACACTTGGATCAATCCTCCCCAAAGCAAGCTGCTGCCGAACAGCCAGCGGAAAGCCTCCTGTCAAAAAATAATCCTCAAAATATGCATACAACTCATCCAGATAAGCTTCAGCCATCTCCAATGTTGCAGGCATTTTGCCACTTGGCTTCGTAAGCTCCATAAATGCTTCAAGTCTCCTCTGAACCTCCAAGAACCTCTCGTTAGTAAAGAAGTCCCTGAGAACATGTCTTCCAGCCAACTGCTCCTTGTAACAGGCATATTCAGCAAACTTCATCGGAAAAAGCAATTTATCATTGCCACCTTCCAACATTACTCCCTTACGCAACCCAAGAACCTCAGACCCTTTCTTAACATCCAAGCTGTGACTACCAGTAATCAACAACTTTACGCTGCTCCTCGTCAGAACACCTGCATCAAAAAGATCCTTCACAGCCACCTGCCAATTCCGCAAACTGCTGACCTCATCCAGAAAAACATAGGCGCTCCCAGGATAGTCTCTTCTTCTGGCAAGAAAATCGCGAATCAAATTAGCTAAGCCCTCAACACCGCCCAACCCAGCTCTATCACAACGCACGTAAACCACCTTAAGCGGATGAACCTCGTTTGGATGAGAAAGAGAATAAAGCAGAAGCTCTCTTAACAGAAGCTTAACCAACGTAGTCTTTCCAACACGCCGCGGTCCCCTTATGCTTACCAAAACATAGCCTTCGGTGGCATCAAACAAAATATTCTTTCTCAAGAGAAAAAGAAGCCTCGGCAACCAAATCTCTTCAACCCTCAAGGATGCGCCGGGTCTTCTCTGTTGACTAAGCTCAGGATCTCGCTCCGCCATCTCCTCAGTCAAAGGCACTCTAAGCAAGCTTTCCACCTCATCCGGAGACTTTCCATCGACAATTTTCAATAGTCCTTGTAGAAAACCGAGAAAGTCAGGTTTCCACCACCAATTATCTTCAACAAGAGCGGATACTGACAAGATTATCACTCAATCTTGTCAGTGTGTTGACAAGATAAAAACTTTTCTATAGTAACATAAATGCCCCGTAATGAGAAGCAAAATGCGTTGCTCAACCACGCTTATAAACGCTCAATACTATTGAGCACAGAGGTTAACTACTTCTCATTAAGCCAAGATTTCGTGAGTTTCACTTTCATTTCAGCAACTCGCTTTCTTAATTTTCATATAAAATGAAGAATAACCTCTACCGCTATCGAAGCAGTGAAGGAAATTACTGCAAACGAAAGTACCCAAAGCTGATATAAAGCCTCCGCATTCTTAGGAATTATCGAGAAAACGTGAGTATATCCGCTTCTCTGCGGAAATAACGCATTACCAGCAAAATCATAAAAGTCAATCACTTGACCGCTTGTATCCTTAGCTTGAACCATAAATAATGCAGCACCATCAGAGAGAACATCAGTAAAACCATATTTTACAATTTTCTCTTCTCCTGGCTTTAGAGCATTGACCGTGAACAACTATGAAACTTCAATTTGATTTGCCCAAACGATCCTAACATCAAAAACACCACCGGGAAATTGAGCAACATCAAGAGCTCACCTGCAAAACATAGGTCAAGACCACATCTCTTTCCGCGACATCCAAAGGCACCCTATTCGATCTGGCATAGAAAGTCACA
>JAWBOE010000042.1:0-8229 GCA_038826755.1 Bathyarchaeia archaeon
GTTTCGCCTCTGTGCTTTGCCAAGTGCGCGATTATCCGTGCTTTGTTCAGGTTCCCTATTGCCCTGAGAATCTCAACTGTTTTCTCAACCATACGGGTCAGTTAATAAAATATATAATGTCAACTATAAAAGTTTTGTTTGCACCCATTTTATTATCCTTAATGCCACCTCTGTAACAACCTTTAGAAACTTTTAAGGTTAGTACACAAAAACGATACTATACCACCAAAGCTCAGGCTCTTGAAGAACCGCAATCCGAGTTTTAGCCATGATCTACGCTTAAGTTCACTGAAGAACAGAACGCGTAAACTATCGTATAAACCTGTATTGTGGTTGGGTATCCTCGCGTATATCTAATTAATGTTTCATACATGCAGCAGTGCTCTTTTTTGGCGGGAAACTATTTCTGTAGTTGTTTGACGAGTGCTTCATACTTATCTCGAAGCTCACAGAGTTCACGTTCCAAACCGCGGTAATCAATGTACTCGGCGATGCGTTTCTGATAGAGGTTGCTGGTTTGAATCAGCGCCTTTAACCGCATAATCTCAGTCTTGCTAAGCCCAGGCTGCTTTAACGCGTTCATTGCAGCAACCAGCTCCTTCAATGCCTCCTCAACGCTGATAAGCTCCTCAGGCACAATCAGCTCAGAAGTTGTTACTCCCTGATTTCTTAGAGTAACAACTTTTAAGCCAAGACGTGAGAGCTTCATCTTCACAGCTTCTGGAGACTTACCCAGCCGTGATGCGATTTCAGCCACGGTTTTGCCTTCTTCACGCAGCCGCTTAAGCGCCCGTTCTTCTTCTACTGTCCAAGGTTTTCCTTTAGGCACCCTTATATGCGGCCTCCCTTTCAGCTTATTGTATTAGCTGATTAAAATTTAGTTTTTTCTCTTATTTTTTCTTTCGATTATTTTAGGTGGCTGTTGTACATTCATGCAGAATAGCCGTAGCGGTTAATGGGTTCTGTGGCTTTCAAATGTCTGAATCTTTGAAATGTTGTGTGAATTCTTGAAAGAGGGGAGGAGCATTGGTATTTGCTTGGAAAAGTTGTTGTTTTAATGGTGGGCTTCACTAATTAATTGGAGAAGAAGGGGGTGTTTCCATTTTCTTCTTCTGAGGTAATTGGTTAGGAATTGTGTGGTTGTGTTGGTGGTATTTGGTTTCCGTGAGTTGTTGTGGGTGAAGAAAAGTCTTAAGTTGCCGCTTGGCTATTTGCTCTCGTGATAGTGTTTAATAATCCCGTTAGTGGGAGTTGAGCCGAGTTTGCCTGTTGATGTTGGGTTGGAGCTTTACGCGGAGAAGCCTGTGGTTTTGCCGTTTTTTACGGGTTATGTGGCACGTGGCGTTTTGTTGCATGTTGTGCGGTGTGTAGATCCTGCCGTGTCGGGTTTGCTGCATGAGTTGGATGTGCGTAAGCCTTACAGTGTGACGCCTCTGCGGTTTAAGAGCAAGAGCCGTGTTGAGGGTGGTTACGAGTTGGATCCGCAGGCGCCTTGTTTTGTGCATTTCAGGTTTTTGCGTGACGAGTATAGCACGTTTGTTCTTGATTATTTTCGGAAGGAGAATGGCGTGATGGTTTTTGACACGGTTTTTCGAGTTGCCAGTTTAAGCGTTAACTGTAAGAGTTATGTGGATTTGGAGCGGGAAGCTGTGGCGGTTGATAGGTTTAGGCTCTTGTTTAGGACGCCTACGTATTTTGCGAGTTTGGGAAATTGTTACCGTTGGGTGTTTCCTGACGCGGTTAAGGTGTTTTCTGGTTTGATGCGTGTTTGGAACCTGTTCAGTGATGGTAGAAGATTTAGCAAGGAAGAGTACTTAGCCTACAAAGAATGGTTGATGAAGAATGTGGGCGTATGCGAGTATGATTTGCATACGCGGTTGGCAGTTATGCGCAGGAAGAAGGCAACTGGTTTTGTCGGCTGGGTGACTTATGAAATGAAGGATACAGAAAGCGAATGGAACAAAACAACATACATGCTGGCAAAATATGCAGAGTACTCGAATGTGGGTGGGAACCGCACAGGCGGATTTGGTGTGACCCGTTTTCTCGAGAAAAAAGATGGATAATGGCTGTTGTTGGCTTATTTACGCGCAAAAACAAACTTAGGTCCCCTCTGAATTTGCAGTTGACGTAGCTCTCTAAGCGTATTGAAAACTGGGCTAAGAACCTGAAAAACAATAACAAAATTAAAAAAGGAAACAAATAGCCAAAGAATAGGGACGGTTGGTTGAATACCTTTCTTGATAGTTTCGCTATAGAAGAAATATTCAGGGTGGTACTGAGCGGAGGACAGCCGTATCCACATCAATTAGAAACTGTAAAAAACATTGCTAATGGTAAGTCGGTTGTTTTGCGTGCTCCTTGCGGTTCAGGAAAAACAGAAGCTTGCTACATTTCTCTGTTGGCTATGAGGAAAGTCGAGAATTCACCAGTGAGAATGATCTATTCTTTGCCTACAAGGGCTTTAGTTGAAGATGTATGTTATCGCATTAATAGAGGCATCAAGAAGTTGGGTTTTCCCTTGGCGGTTTCTCCTCAACATGGTGCAAGTTCCATGGATCCTTTTTTTAGAAGCGACATCGTTGTGGCAACAATAGATCAAACAGTGGGTGCCTATTGTTGCACACCGCTTAGTCTTCCAGTTTACCAAGGGAATATCCCTGCAGGTGCTGTGGTTTCTTCATTTTTGTGTTTTGACGAGGTTCATGTTTATGATCACCTTTTAGGTTTACAAAGTGCAATTGTTCTACTTGATCATGTAGCGAATTTAGGTTTGCCTTTCATTGTTATGTCGGCTACGTTGCCTGACTCTTTTATTGAATGGTTTGGGAATAGCGAAAAATTTGTTGATAAAGTAAAGATTGTTGAGGCGAGTGATAATGATGTACCGAAGCGTTATAATCGTCAAGTAACATTACATTGGAAAGGCAAAATTCTTGAAGCAAAGGACATTATAGAATCATCTAAATCGTTTAATCGAATAATTGTTGCCTGTAATACTGTCGACCGAGCACAAACATTTTATCGGAATATCAAAAAAGAACTAAGTTTAGCTAATTTCAACGTATTTTTGCTACACTCACGATTTCTGGAAGCTGATAGGGCAAATATAGAACAAATGGTGAAAACTTTTCTGGAAAAGCAGGATGAAAAAACTTGTGTTGTAACAACGCAGGTGTGTGAGGTTGGATTAGATATTTCATGTGATTTGTTGCTTACAGAGTTAGCACCTCCCGATGCCCTTGTTCAAAGAGTTGGGAGATGTGCTCGTGGGGGAGGTCGAGGGGTAGTTGAAGTTTTTGATGTTGAAAACGCCGCCCCTTACGAAAAAGAGACGATAAATGATTGTAGAGATTACATATGCAACAATTTGAACGGCAAAAAAGTTGGTTGGAATGAGGAACTTGCTTTTATTAATAAACTTTTGAGTAATGAATTTGAAAAAATTTTGCAAGATGAAAACCTAAGACGTAATTTGCGGTTTGCTCTCGGCAATGCTGCTTTTAAGGGTGATAGGCGAGCAGTAGAAAAGACAGTGCGAGAGGTATTTAGTGCAAACTTGACAGTACATGAAAATCCATTTGAATTAACTTACAATGAACTGTTGAATATGCCTTGGCTTAATATTCATGTGGGCGTTCTTAAGAACTATTTGCAAAAAATATGGCACATTGAATTTGGGCATGACGAGTATGGAAAGCATAAATTAAATGTAAAGAAGGCTGATAAATTATACCCTTATGAATTCTACGTTATACCTCCAGAGTGTGCAGAATATTCTTCTGAATTAGGGCTTGTTCTTGGTTTAAACGGTGAAAACCTCAAAACCCAAACTCATACTCCGCTACAAAAATTGGCATATGAATATCCTCAGGAGCCTTGGGAACAACACGTAGACAATTGTTTGAAGGCTTTCGAAAAAATAAAAAAAGATGAGCTGCACTCCCTAAGATTACTGGCAAAATTGCTTAACAGCGACTTCCGTAGATCTGAAGGATTAATCGCTTTATGTTTAGCAGTTCACGATCTTGGTAAATTGAATATCAGCTGGCAGCGAGAAATAGGTGTCTGTGGAAAAGGTGCTGTGCCGCTGGCACATACTTTTATGAAGCCGAAAACTGTTCCTCACGCTACTATCGCTGCCTATGCTACACGGAAAATTTTTTATGAATTGATCGGAAACCAGCGCTTCACTACTTCCTTTGAACTTGCTATCGCACATCATCATCACACACGAGCTGAAGAGGTTCCGCAATACATCTTGGGCTGGAAGGATCTTTATGAAAGAGTATTGACGAAAGTTGCTAAAAAATACGATCTGGGGGTATCAAAGATTTCTGAGAGTATTATTACTGAAATTCCGTATAAGACTAAACTGGATATACCTTTCCCAGATATTGAGCACAAAAAACAATATGCGGTATATTGTATTGCATCAAGACTTACGAGAATCTGTGACCGCGCATCTTTTACTGTTTAATCTATTAGCACAAATTTTATAAAAAAAATGAGTATAACAAAAGTTGTATGGCTATAGAAAAATTCTTTATCAACAAGTCTTCTTTTGAAATACTTGATGCGTTTAGGGCTTATGGTATGGCGTTTCTTGTTAGTGGATTAAACGAAGAAGACACGGAGGTGACGATCAAAGATCAAGGTTATGCCTATATCTTGGAAGTGAAAGGACCTATACCAAGTAAACCTGATCCATCATTGTTTGTGGATAGAAAAGAATGGCGTGCGATCTTTAGAACCTACAAAGAAAGAAAAGACTCCAAGAAAGCCCCTCCAAAAAATGATGTAGAAAAAATTATCACTAATGAATTTCCCCAGATTTTGTCAATCCACAAAGATCCAACTTTTTTGCCAGTTATCGGTGGAGATGTGAAAGATGGAAAAACGCTTTACCAGACATTAGATATTGCCTGTGCAAAAGGTTATCGTGAAGAAAAAAGGAATGTCTACCATGATGGAACCCAGCTCGAGTTGGATCATTATTCATGGGCAGTTACTTGTATTGGGGCAGCTTGGGCAAGTGTTTGGAAAGAAACAGAATCATTTATTCTTTTTGTGACTCCTAATCCATCAAGTGTTCTTTTAGGTTCTCATCGAACTATCCAAAAAGATTTAGATGAGAGATTATGCTCGCTTTCGCCTAATTCGGCGCTTGTTCATTACGCCATAAAAATTGCTTTACTTATAGCTGAAAGGCGGTTATCTCGCACCATCCATTATGACAGCGTAATTTTTAATGTCATGCAGAAAACAGGACAACAGCCTAAACCTGCTGGAGGCGGAAGATATGGAATCGGTATACTCGAAAAACTTGCAGATACCCCTACTGGGGTGGCTGCCTTAAGTAGGATCGAAAAAATGTTTCCTCTTTCGTCTAATGTTGCAGGTGCCAGGCAATCTATTACGCTTGCCTTAACTGATTTCTTGCTAAGCCCGACTTTAACTAATTTTCGAATTTTTGAAAGCTTATATATACGTGGTCAGGTTAAAGGAGAATTATACCCGTGGGACAAAACTCAATTAGGGGAGTTGCTAAAGTATGTCGAAATTGCATGAGTTATATGCAAATTTGGCGATAGAACACTTTGGAATGGCCTTAAGAATAGCTATAGGGAAAAGAGATTATGGCGGATGCGAGGACTATGCATCACTTGTAGAATTGGACTATGTGGAAAAAGAAGAACAATTTGTTATTGCTTTGAAGAAATTCTTGAGACGATTCGATGCATGTGCCCGAAGATGGGAACGCGAACACCCAGGAAAAAGTTCCTTTAAGCCAAACGAAAAAGATTTGGATGAAGTTGTAAAATTGGCGCAAGAACACGGGGTCCGCGTTGTTTGTGCTGCGATAATGTCCCACGCTCTTGTTTATTCAGAAAGAGGAGAAAAAGAATAATGAACACATCAATCTACGAAATAAGTCTAGTTGGCAGAATTCGAATAGATGCACATTCATTGAACAATGAAGGCACAGTAGGCAACGTCACGGAACCACGAACAATAGTTTTAGCTAACGGCGAGAAAACTGATGGTATAAGCGGAGAAATGCTAAAGCATATACACACAGAAGCCTTGTGGCAAATTGCAAAGGAAAATAAAGTGTCACTTTGTCCAGCATGCCAAATTCTCAGTCCAATGAAAGCAGATGGTAACAAAGCAGTCACAGCAATGCAAGAGGCAAAGTCTGCACTCAATGAGGCTTTGAAATGTGCAGTATGCGACTTGCATGGTTTCTTAGTGCAAAAACCCACTCTCAGTCGTAAATCAACAGTAGAATTTGGCTGGGCTCTAGCTTTACCAAACCAGTTCTACCGAGATATCCATGTGCACACCCGGGTTGCTGCTGGCGAAAAAGAAAGAGAAAAAGGTGCTGAAGCGGCAGTCAGTGAGCAGATGATCTACAATAGACCCACAAGATCAGGGATTTATGCATTTGTATCGGTTTTTCAGCCATGGCGCATTGGCTTAAACGAAATCGACTATACCTACCCGATTGATGACAGGGCTCGAAAAAACCGCTACGAACTTGTGCTGGATGCCTACAAAGCAATGATCGCACGTATTGAAGGAGCCATGACAACGACACGTTTGCCCCATTTCGGAGAATTTGAAGGTGCAATAGCGATAACAAAGAATGCCGCGCCTGTTCCAGTCATAAGCCCATTGACAGATGGATATATACAACAGATGAAAACAATAACAGGCCAAGAAAACGTACGGGAATTTTTCAGTTTCGCTTCATTCATGCAAGAAATTGATAAACTTAAGGATGCAGTGCCATACAAACTTGAGGCACCATAACCAATGGTGTGGGTAAGCGCCAAATACCTGTTTGCAAGCACGTTCTCTTATAGAATACCCTATTTTTCATCCAGCTACGCTCTCAGTGCGCCAGCACCAAGCCCTTCTACAATAAAACTCGCAATAGTTGCCACGGCAATAAATCGAACTGGCAACGTTGCAAAAGGCTACAAATTATTTGAGCAAATAAAACTAGCAAATACTACAATTGAATTGCCCGAAAAAATAGTTCTCTTTAAAGCCTTCATGAAACGCCTCAAACAAAAAAGGAAAGGAAAAGAAGAAAAAATCCAAACTCCATGGGGCACGCTAACAGAAAGCTTTGAATCAACATTTGGCATACGGGAATACATACTCTACAATAAACCTATAGCGATATGTATCGAAACGCCTCGAGAAACTGCAGAAGAAGTGATTAATATTTTAAAAAACATACAATACTTTGGAACATCTGACTCGCTCTGCACTTGCTTGGAAAGTAACTTCACCGAGCCAAATATATCAACCTGCATCAAACCAGTAAAAGGACAAGCAAATCTTTCCAACGGAATAGTCTTCTTGCTATCTGACTTTACTGAAAAAGCAACATTCGCGTCGGTAAATCCGTTTTCAGAACAAAAAATGAAAAAAGGCGAAATAGTTCTGAAACCGCATATTTTTCCGATAGAAGTGGAGAAAAAAGACAAAAACTGCACAGTATACCGCAGATTGTAAGGTTTCCAATTTTTGTTTGTGCCTGCGTTTGTCTTATTATCTGTTGTTGGTTCGGTTTAAATAGTTGAAACGTGAGTATCCTACTTATGCTTCAACTATTCGCGGACAGAAAACAAGAACTTGAATTCCTCGAGCAGCACTACCAGACGCAAAAAGCAGAACTAAAATAATCATTTACGGAAGAAGACGAGTAGGAAAAAACAGAACTTGCCCTTCAATTCTCAAAAAACAAACCCCACATCTACTTCCTCGCAGACCGCCGACCAGAAACAGAACTAATCCAAGAACTAAAACAAAAGAATGAGCCTCTACCTCAAAAACGAAAGCTTCGCCAAACTCGCCATCAAAGACTGGATCGAACTCTTCCAAGAATTCACAAAATGGAACAAAACCCCACATGCAACAATAATAATCGACGAGTTCCCAACGCTAATCGAAACCAACCACGCCACCCCATCAATCTTCCAAAAAATCTGGGATCAAAACCTCAAAAACACAAACACCCTGCTCATACTCCTCGGCTCATCAATAGCCACCATGGAAACCGAAGTCCTCAACTACAAAAGCCCACTCTACGGCAGAAGAACCGCCCAGTGGAAACTCACCCCACTAAAAATACACCACCTAAAACCCTTCTTCCCAAACTACAACACCGAAGCCCTCATACATGTTTACGCCTGCCTCGGCGGAGTCCCAACA
>JAWBOE010000043.1:0-8018 GCA_038826755.1 Bathyarchaeia archaeon
GTTCTAAAACATTTTGGCTTTTGCCTACGCGCTCTATTTCAGTCGCAAGGCGAACTATGCGCGATAAAAACTGGTTTTCAACTATTACTATCACTATTGCGGTGAAAAAAAAGGCAATCATTATGGTGGCTAGGAGAAAATAAGTTATCGTGTTTTCTCCTTGCTTATGGATTAGTCTCGGCATTTCTGTCTTCAGCACAAGAAATGGGTTATCGTAAACGTCTGTTAAAAGAGCGTAGCCCGCTACAGTATCTGAGTTCAAAGCTTGTACAAAAACAGGTTTTTCTTTCGAGAGATATTGACTTATAGCGTAAAAATCTGAATTTGTGTCTAATCCTTTAAGAGTGCTCACTGAAAGCGGCAAATGCACTGTCCGCGACAAGTATTCTATTTCTTCAAAATCGAGAAATCGCCCCACGATTAAGGCACCGCGTATTGGGCCTTCATGCTTGCTTGTTAGTATAGGTCTTGAGGCAATTAGCAGCGGATTGTCTTTAAGAGGTGCAATTCCTGCTATTCTGCTTTTTATGCTGGTGTGCCCCCAAAGCGTGTCGTTGGCGTGAATTAACTCTAAAAAGTCACGAGGAAGCTGAGTGCTTGATATGTTAGGTAAAAAAACTGCACCGAAAATCACTGTTCCATCAGAGTCAATAAATGCTAAAAGGTCAATTCTTAGATTAGCCCACGTAAGCGGATCAAGATTGTTCTGTATGTACTCAGCGTTTGCATCTTGAATAAAGCTGTAGGTGTCATCCCATTCTGCGTAATCGCCTGCCTTACTACTCAACTCATCCAACTCATTAGCCAACAAGGCGCGAATTCTTTCAATATTCTCTCTGACGGCTCGCTCCTCTAAATCTTCGAAACTTCGCAGTAAGACATATCGTGAACTAATATATAGTATTAAAGTTAAAATTGCACCCAAAGCCAGCATCAGGCCGAGTATTTTTAGGCGCAACCGCATAGCGCTTTCTGCTTCCCTGCTCGTTTGATTGCTTCCACAGCTTCTGTGAAAGGCAAGTTTAAAAAATCCTGATCTGTTAGTCCTACTTTATTGATGAGTTCTCTTAGAATTAGTTTCTCGAGGAAATTGGCGCCTATGCCGAAAATTTTTTCAATTGCAGCAGCAAAAATTTTGATTTTATGTGGAATTTCTTGTTTTCGCACATTGAAGGCTGTTTCTAAGTGGAAGTATATTGCGTTTTTTGAGGATTCGCCTAGTGATGCTAAGCCATTATCCACCGCTTCTAGGAGGATTTGTTCGAAATCAGGTTTAGCCACGTCATCATCCTCGGTAAACGAGTTTTTCTTATGTGTTATTTTAAACATGCGGCACAAATTAATAAATGGGTTGTTAAGCTCCCATCTATATTGTTGATTTATCTTGTTCAGAACTGCATCGACTGCAGCCTCAATAGTTTAAAAGTGCTTTTTTGTCTTGTTGAGTGGGCAGTCTATCTTATGCTTTGCGAGAAATTAAAGTGGAGTTTGAGGTGGGCGTCATCACGAATTTTGCGCCTTTGACTGGTTTGCCTTATGAATAACTGTTGCTAATTAAATGAAAAGGTAAGAATGCCTTAATGTGTGGATGACATTGTCGAAAAAGTTGCGAAAAGTTTAAGGGTTGAGGTTTTGTTTAGGTTTTTGATCATTCTAAAAGTTGAGGTTAACGGTTTGAGTGTTAAAGGTGAAACAGTAGAAGAACGCAAGGCAGAAGTTTTGATTAAACTCAGAAAATACAAGCTAATCAGCAAAGAAGCATATGAAGGTGCTGTAGCTTACATTGTTGAGATTCCTGGAGAAAAAGAGAAAACCATAATCTGGTGCATACTCGACGAAGCAACAGTTGGTATAAACGCGATGAACACGCTTTACAAGCTCATGGAAGAAAAAGAAATAGAAAAAGCCATCGTAATAACTGAAGGGCGTTTTACACACGCGGTTAAGCAAGGTACCAAGAAAAAAAGCGTCGAGCTTTTGCCTAAATCCTTCCCTGTGTTCGATATCTTCGAGCACACGTTGGTTCCGATGCATGAAATTCTCAGCGAAAAAGAAAAGAACCACATTCTCGCACGTTACAAAGTTCAGCCATACCAGATACCGCAGATAAAAGCTTCAGATCCAGCGGTAAAAGCAATAGGCGCTAAGCCGGGTGATATAGTGAAAATTACTAGAAAAAGCGCCACTGCAGGAGAGCATGTTGCTTACCGTTACGTGGTCGAATAGGATTACTTCGCTATCATGACTTCAGTTGCCTTAATTACGGCTTCAACCTCATCGCCCACTTGAATATTCAAATCTTCGACGGCTTCGCGTGAAATCAACGCAGTTATAGTTACAGGCAGCGTTATCTCCACTTTTACTTTTGCCGCTATGGCGTCTTTTTCTACAGCTGTGACTTTACCTTTCAAACGGTTTCTTGCACTTATTTTCAATCCTAACTTCTCCCAATTCTCTATGTCTGCCATTACTTCACCCAAATAAACTTCAAGCCTCCGGTATTCATGTAGCAAGTTTTCACCGAGCGGTGTGAGTCTGGCTCCGCCTCCTCCTGCTTTGCCGCCTTTGAATGTTTCAATTATTGGTGCGTTGACGGCGCGTTGGATCTTCTGTACGTAATTCCATAAGTAGCGGTAGGACATGCCAAGAGCAGCGGCAGCTTTTGAGAGTGAGTTTTCTTTGGCTATTGCATGTAGGATTTCAGCACCGCCTTTGCCGAGGACTGGTTTTCCCATGTATTCTATCCAAACTTTGCAGGAGGGCTTGTGTTTTTCATGGGTGGCCATTCTGGTTATACCTTATGTGCATAACGCTTATAAGTTTAAGCGATATGAATAACCGTGCATAACGGTGATCTGGAATGCACATATGGCAAAAACTCCTCGTAACCGCAGCTCTAACCACAATCATAATCACCACAAGCACAATCACCTACACCCAATACTTCACCAAAAGACGTCTAATAATCTCTACAACCACAAGTCTCTACGACACAGGCTTACTTGACATAATAGAAAAAGACTACGAAGCAAACCACGATGTGGATATCCAAATAATCTCAGCAGGGACAGGAATAGCTATACAACATGCACAGAACGGCGACGCTGATATCATAATAGTACATTCACCGTCCATGGAGGAGGCATTTCTCAAACAAGGATACGGCGTGAACAGAAAAATAATTGCCTACAACTTCTTCACAATCATAGGACCAACATCTGATCCGGCTGGGATTAAAGGAAAAAACGCCACCGAAGCCTTAAAACGCATAGCCGAATACGGCGAAAACTTAGCAGACAAGTCAGGACAAACTAAAGCATGGGTCTCCAGAGGTGATAACTCTGGGACACACGCCAAGGAACAGAGCCTCTGGAAAGCAGCAGGCTACAATTATACGCTCATATCTGTTAAGCCATGGTATGCAAACGTAGGCTCAAGCATGGGTGACACCTTGAACGTGGCTAACCAGAAAGCAGCGTACACGCTTGCGGACATAGGCACTTACTTGAAATTCTACACAGACGGCGTAATATCGCTCTGCCAACTGATAACTGAAGAGCAGGCTTTACTTAATGCTTATAGCGCTATCGCAGTGAAGCCCACAGTTCCCGCTAACCAATCGTTACATGAGCAGATAAACTTTAATGAAGCCATGGACTTTATAAAGTACCTAGTTTCCGAGAAAACACAGCAACTTATAACCAATTACGGCAAGTCGCCTTATAACCAAAGCCTCTTCTATGGCGCTGTACAACCGTTAAAGACAAACACGCCTCAACCCCTTGTCAGTTGGATAAAGAGCACCGCTTTTTTTGATGGCTACGAGTGCCCACCACAATACAGAAATGGCTACGCGAAACTTTATGATTAGAGGGCGCAGCACATTTGGTCGACATAATCGGAGGCATAGCAAAAGCATTCCAACTAATAATCACAGGTGATCCAACACTTTACGGCGTAGTCTTCCGCACCCTAACTTTTTCTAGTGCAGCCGTTATTTTAGCAGCGCTGTGGGGCACGCCTATCGCCATGCTGATAAGCCTCAAAAACTTCCGAGGCAAAACCGTAATTAAAGGCTTCTTTAACTCGTTGATAGGCATACCAACGGTAGTCTTAGGTCTCGTACTGTTTCTCATTTTTTCGCATGGCGGTCCACTCGGATTCTTAGGCCTGCTTTATACGCCGGCAGCCATAATCCTCGGCGAAGCCATACTCGTAACGCCAATATTAATCAGCATATTAATAAACGCAATAGAAGCAGTTGATCCAGACATACTAAACTTGGCCAAGACACTTGGTGCTTCAGAATCACAAGCCTCAATAGCCGTTTTAAAAGAAGCATTAAATGGCGTTCTGCTGAGCAACATTGCAAGCTTTAACCGTGCCATAGCCGAGTTAGGCATAGCCCTACTCGTAGGCGGTAACATAGCAGGCTACACTGACGTCTTAACCACAGCGATTTCCCGTTACACAGCAAGAGGCGAACTTGATTTAGCCATAGCGCTAGGGATAATGCTAATGGCAATAGTATTTCTGATAAACATGGCAGTAATTACATTACGTAAAGCAAAATGGCTACCAGCGCTATGGAGATCGCCGCAAGCATAACCCACCTCAAACCTTGAGGAATAAAAAATGACGGTACTTGCTGAATTGAAGGACGTAACCAAAATTTACGGAGAAAAAACTGCACTTAACAATGTAAACCTGCAAATCCAAGAAGGCGAAATAGTGGCGCTTCTCGGACCAAACGGTTCAGGCAAAACAACACTTCTGAAACTCCTCGCATTTCTCGAACCGCCGACGAGCGGCACAATCAAATTTCAAGGCGAATACGCCACAGCGGAGAACAATGAAAAAATGCGCACACAAAGCACGCTTGTCTTCCAGAGGGCAGTCCTTTTTGACACGACAGTTTACAATAACGTTGCCTACGGATTAAAAATAAGAAAAATCCCGCCTGATACACTTGAAACAGAAGTCAGAAAGGCGCTGCGGCTTGTACAGCTAGAAGGATTTGAAAGATGTCCCGCTAAGAAACTTTCAGGCGGCGAGCAGCACCGTGTAGCAATAGCCCGCGCATTAGCCCTCAAAACAAAACTGTTGCTTTTAGACGAGCCAACAGCGAATATAGACCCTAAAAACGCCTCAATAATCGAAGAAGTCATCACTAGCGTGAACCGCGAGCACAAGACAACTATTATTATGGCAACACACAACATGTTCCAAGCAAAAACTATTCCACACCGCGTAGCGCTGATGAATAAGGGACAAATAACTGAAATTGGAGCAACACCAGAAATATTTGGCGACCTATCCAAAAACTTGGCGCGGTTTGCCGCTGTAGACAACACTTTTGTTGGAACAGCAAAAACTACACAGGCAGGTGCAACAATAGTAAATGTTGGCAATAACGTAGAAATCGAAGTGACCTCGCGAATGCAGGGCGAGGTATCAATATTCGTTAACCCTAAAGACATAATCCTGTCCAAGCATGCCATCCAATCTAGTGCCCGAAACGTGTTTAAAGGGCGGATAAACGAAATCAAAGATCTTGGTTCGCTTGTGAAACTCAAAGTTGACGTTGGTAAACTCTTCGCTGTTCAAGTGACCAAGCGCTCCTTCAGTGAGATGGAACTTAATTTGGGCTCTGAAGTGTACATTGCCTTTAAGGCTTCAAGTGTGGAAGTGTTTTAACTCTTGTCTTTTTCTACTGCCAATTCATACAGAATAACAAGTGCTTCGCCAAGCGGCATATTCAGTCTAGCTGCCAACTCTGCAGGTGTTATATCAGGCTTTTCACGCAGTATCTCCGTACGTGTGTATGCCTTATGGCTAGCATATAACGGCGTAACGTGAACTGTTTCTACAAGTATAGGCCAGAGCTTCTCTTTGGTGAACTCCTCAAAATTCATGTAGCATCACTAAATGTGATTCAAACAAGCAAGTATTTCAGTTTAACGAATCTTGAAAAGACTAAAGGCTGGCTGTTTATTACCGAAAAAAGAGTGTTGACCACTCAATTAGTGAACGTATGTCAGCTTTTGACGCGGTGATGCATGGCAGAAATGTCATGGTTCAGTTCAGAGTTTATAGAGGTTTCCAACGCTATTCCCTACAAAGGCATGTGGTAACACTTTAGCTAAAGCGCACGCTGCTTTCCAGCCAGTGCAGTGTGTCGGCGCTATTAACTCTGGATTTACTTGTTCCAGCTCCTTAATCGTAGGTTCGATTCTTTTTTCAAATTCTTTACCTGCTAAATGAAAGCCTCCTAACACGGCGGAGATACGCTTAATGCCAGTGATTTCCTGTGCGTAACGTATCGTGTTTATTATACCTGCGTGTGCGCAGCCGGAAACTACAATTAAGCCTTTGCCCTTAACGCTAATCACTATGGCTTGGTCATCGCGAATCCAAGGGTCAGGGTGCCACGTGCCGTTACTGAAAACCCTGTGCTGTGGATAACCAGTTTCGAAGTTTGTTTTACGAGGAATTTCACCTGTTATGCAAACATTGTCTTCGGCTATTAATGTAGGCTTTCTCGTCTTGATGATGTGGCAAGATCCTAGTTTTTCTTCAGATGGAAAAAGCGGGTACTTCCTTATTGTGCCGTTAGCGTCGGCTGTACCTCTTGGTTTGAACATGTCGTCGTGGGTAATCAAAGGCAAGTTGGTTTTATTGATTGCTTTTAGTGCAGCTATTAATCCACCGAAGTGATCGTAGTGTCCATGAGATAGGACAATGTAGTCTACTTCATTTAGGTTCAAACCTAAGCGTTTTGCGTTTTTGATTATTCCCTGTCGGCTGCAGCCCGCGTCAAACAGGATTGAATGTATGCCTGTTTCGTTGAATGTGCGGATTAGCATTGAGAAGCCATGTTCAGCGAATGGCAGTTGCCCATGTGTTTTGCTCCACTGCCGAAAGGTTTTGGCCTGTTCTTTGCTGCTGCTGGATAAGAAATCCACGGTGTTATCTACTAAACTTATTATTTCAACTGCAGATGCCTCTTTAAGATGAACTTTGTCTCTTCCAGCTTCCGATAAAATTTCGTTGCTTGTTGTTGCCATTTTAAAGTGTACCTCTGTAATGTGTTGTTGCAGGGCATCCGACGCATTTTTGAGTTTGGAAACGCGTGCACGAAGAGCAATCTACGTTGCATGGAGCGCGTGTTCTTCTTTTGTGCGTTAAATGTTCTCTAACCGGGAGGAACGGTGAAAAGTATATTTCACCTATAGGATAGAACTCTGAGCGGCGTATGCCCTCGCTGCTTCTCAGAGAGCATTTTTCTACTGAGATACTTTCGAGGGTGGTTTGATTTTCTGCAATTACAAGGGCTATGATGTTGTAGCCACCTATTGTTTTGAAAATGTGTACTACTCGTGGGCAATCTTTGAATCGGTTTATTAAGTTTTGGATTGCATCTGTGCTTTCCATTTCCAGCATTATTACTGCTGGGTGAAGAGCAAGCGCTGAGGAATTGATTAGTGCTGATATCTTGATTACGTTCTGGCTTATCATTTTTTGAAGTTTCTTTTTGGTTCCCATGCTTGATAAGCCTGTGGCTTCAGCTAACTCCTTTAATGTTGCGCGCCCGTTTTGCTGGAGTTCTGTGATAATTTTCCAATTGTTTTCGTCCAAACGTCATCCCATAGTTTATTTTATAAACATAAAGTATTAATAAGGTTTATCTATTAAACTAAATCCTGAAGAACGGTGATAAAAAAGTGAAAAAAAAGCCCATACAACACGATAAAGCTGAAGAACAAGCAGCCTGTGGAACATGCGATACTTCAAATAATTGCTCTGATCAACGGCGACAGCAATCAAAGCAAGAGCAAAAACTAAAGTTAAAACTAAACAAAATCAAGCATAAGATAGCCATAATAAGCGGAAAAGGCGGAGTGGGCAAAAGCACTGTAACAGCAAACCTTGCCATTGCCTTTGCAAACCGTGGAAACAAAGTCGGCGTTCTGGACGCAGATATTCATGGTCCCTGCATCCCTAAAATGCTTGGCCTT
>JAWBOE010000044.1:0-7972 GCA_038826755.1 Bathyarchaeia archaeon
CTTTTCAATGTATTCTAAGGCACCTCGCTGTTTTGGTGTAAGTTGGGCGTTTTCTTTTACACGGAATTTTTCTTGTCCTGGCGTGTATTGGAGTAGACCCATTTTCTCTGCCCTGCGTAGAACCAGCTCTGCTTCAGCTGAGCAAGCTGCAACTAAACTGCGCCCGTAATATTCAGCCAGTAGAGGTATATATTTTTCAGAGGTCAGAATGTCCATTTTGTTGGCTATTATCAGGGTTGGCTTAGCTATGGGCATTAAGAAAGCCGCGAATTTTATGGTTTGATTTAGAGTCCACTTCTCAAAGGGCACATCTCTAAGTCCTGAATTTTCTAGTGCTTGGAGAACTTGTCTCGGATTAGTTTTCAAGCTTGACAAGGTCTTAGCAAGAGCTTCGGGCAGAGCGCCGGCAGATGCTTCGCGAATAATGGCCTGTTTGTTACGGTCAATGATATCTGCTACCCATCGATTAATTTCCATTTCCACATCAATTGCGTCCTGCACAGGGTTACCGCTGCCAGGCTGCGTTATTTTACCTTCAGCATCGATTGAGCCTGAAGCGTCGACAACATGAATGAGCGCGTCAGCTTGGCCTATGACTGAGAGGAACTGGTTGCCTAAGCCTTTGCCCATCCACGCATCTTTTATTAAGCCTGGCACGTCAATTAGTTTTATTGGAACGTAGCGCCAACCGTCTATGCATGTGGAATTAAGTGGGTTGTCTTTTACGCCTAGTTCTTTGCAGACGCAGATGTCGCAAACGTAGGCTGTGCCAATGTTGGGTTCTTTTGTTGTGAATGGAAAATTAGATATTTTCGCATTCAACAGCGTCGCTGCGTTAAATAGCGTTGTTTTGCCCGTATTTGTTTTACCAATTATTCCCACAGTCAACAAATCATGTTCGCCAATAGAACATTATTGATGTCGAAAGATAAGAATATAATGCAATATTGTCATTCCGCGTATTTTTCGATTTATTAATTAACTAGTTCAAAAACCATTGCCATGCCTTGACCACCACCAATGCATAATGTCGCTAATCCGTACCTGGCTTTGTTTCGTTTCATCGCATGCAGTAAGGTGACTACGATTCGCGCACCTGTACATCCAATTGGGTGCCCCAGTGATATACCGCTGCCGTAAATGTTAGTTTTCTCAATATTTAGTTCTAATTCGCGCATGCAGGCAATAGTTGTGGCTGCAAAAGCCTCATTTAATTCTATGAGATCAATATCATTAAGTGTAAGATTTGCTTTTTCTAATGCTTTTTTTGTAGCTGGCACAGGACCTAGTCCCATGTATGCTGGATCCAATGCGGTGGTTGCGAAGCTGGTTATGCGAGCAAGAGGTTTCAGCCCAAGCTGTGTGGCGGTTTCTTCTTTCATTAGAAGAATTGCTGCTGCAGCGTCGTTTATGCCTGAGGCGTTGCCTGCGGTAACGGTGCCATCCTTTTTGAAAACCGGTTGTAGCTTTGCCATTTTTTCAAGTGAAGTTTCCATTGGTCGTTCGTCTATGTCAAAAACTTTTGGATCACCTTTTTTTTGTGGAATTAAAATGGGTTTAATTTCGTCTTTGAATACGCCTTTTCTTATTGCTTCTCGCGCTCTTTGATGGCTGAGAAAGCCAAGTTCATCTTGTTCTTGGCGTGTAATGTGGTATTTTTCTGCGACGTTTTCAGCTGTTATACCCATATGATACCCGTAGAGCGATTCCATTAAGCCATCTAGAACCATGAGGTCGTAGATCTCACCTTGCCCCGTTATGTCCATTTTGTAACCCCATCTTGCTCGTGGAAGTGCATATGGCGTGTTGCTCATGTTTTCCATGCCGCCTGCGATTATGACGTTAGCTTCATGTGTCATTATGGCTTGAGCTGCAAGGCTGATGGCTTTTAATCCTGAAGCGCAAACTTTGTTTACTGTGTAGGCAGGTGTTTCTTTTGGGAGTCCACCGTATATAGCTACTTGTCTAGCTACGTTTTGCCCTTGGCCTGCTTGCAAAACATTTCCCATTATAACCTCATCTATAACGATTTCTTTTGCTTCTTCACTCCATTTGTAGTATTTTTTTTCAAGAGGAGTTAACTCTTGAGTTAGAGTTCTAGGTGTGGCAGCCGTGTTTTCTTTTGGTGGCACAGGTCGTAAGTTGTTTCTTCTCAAAAGTTCGTTGACTACGCTGCTGCCCAAATGCGTTACTGGTATCTCGCGTAGTGCACCGCCGAAGTTGCCGATTGCAGTTCTCACACAATCGACAATAACTATTTCGTCTATGCTCATCTTTTTATGTCCTCACAATGTGGCATACATATTGGTTAATGTTGGCTGTTCTTAATACTTTTTGTGGCAGTAGCAAAAGTGTCGACACTCATTCAGACATATATAATGGTTGTAAAACTTAAAACACGTCTAATAGTCAATTTATAAATTGTGTAGTGGTACAAGTATGCTAGCCTCAAGAACAGCTCTCATTTTGATCCTTGTTTTATTAAAAGTTTAATGTTGTTGGTTAACAATATTAGTTGGTATTACGTGTTTCCGAGGTACAGAAAACAAAACGCTCTTTTGCAGGCGTAATCACGCCAGTTTACCTGTCTCCACGGTAATAAAACTATCAACAACTGCGTTAGTTGGCCTTTCTATAAAAGCGAACAGTTCTAAAATAACACAAAATGCTATTATTTTATGCGAGTCTAGTATTACCCTAAAAGCAGTGGGCATTGTTGCATTAGGCTTTTTACTTTCCATCGTCATTAGACAACTTAGTAGTGTTTAAGAAAGCAATTCATTTTTGCTATTTGGCGGTGAAGGATAAAATTACAGGGGCATATTAAGTAAGAAAGAAGTGGAAATGTAATCTAGTATTTTTCCATCTGGTATAAATCTAGGTCTATATGGAGTGCTCTTTCAGGTGTGCCATTTTGTTCCAAATCATACAGTTCACACATAATCTTGCTCACCTTGCTTCGTCGGGTATTAATCTTTATCGAAGTATGTATTGCCTTTGGGCTTCTTTTTCGCACAGGTTTTGCAACGGGTTTATATATGGCAAGTGTTTCATTGCATACTAGTTCGGTTGTACTTTCTATGATTGTGCTTGCATCATCTAAGTTTAGATGCGGTCTCAGCGTTGTTTCGTCAATTGAGTTTTTAGTCAACGCCTTTTTTCCTCCAGACTTCTGCATTGATCAAATCACGAATTGCTACTCTGATGGCTTCTGCACGGTTTGGGTAAAAGCACTCGTTTACTAATTGATCCAAAGCTTTTATATACGTTTCAGGTAGATATAGAGTGATTAATTTCATTTGGGTCCTCTCCCTCTGATAGTTGAGATTAAACGTTGTGGTGGATGGTTATACACCGTTATATTATATGATAAATATGCATTAATTATGTTGGTACATTAATTTATAAGCGTGATTTATGTGGAAACACAGGTTCCTGTTAAAACTGCCTGAGGCAACCTTTATTTTTTTATACTTTGTTACTTGCATCTAAAACTAATAAGATGGAGCACATGCGGATCCACATACGAAACTATGGTTGTTCGACAAATCAAGCTGATGGTGAAGCATTAGCTGGTTGCCTAACTCAGGCAGGTTTCACATTAACTTCCTCTGTTTCAGCTGCAGATTTGATTGTTTATAATACGTGCGCTGTTAAAGGACCAACAGAAAATCGCATAATCAGCGCGATAAAGCGAACACCAAAAAACAAGAAAATAATTGTTGCAGGGTGCTTACCTCTAATTAATTTTAACAGGCTAAGCCGTGAAGCACATTTTGATGCGGTTGTTGGACCAGCAGCTGCTGAGGAAATCGTAAACGTTGTACACCGTGTTCTGAGTGGCGAGCAAATTATTGCCATAAAAGATGCATTGACCAATAAGCCACCGCTGGACATTCCTCGCTTGAGAACTAACTCTGAGATTAGTATAATCCCGATAAGTTATGGTTGTTTAGGCAAATGTGCTTATTGCTGCGTGACATTTGCACGTGGTAATCTTCGCAGTTACACCATTAATGAAATTGTTGCTCGGGTGCAAAAGGATTTGAGTGGGGGTGTAAGGGAATTCTGGTTAACTTCGCAGGATACTGCCTGTTATGGATGGGATATTGGTACAAATCTTGCAGAGTTACTTTTTGCCTTAACTTCTATAGATGCCGATTTTAGATTACGTGTAGGCATGATGACTCCGAATACTGTGGCACCTTTGCTGGCTGATCTGCTTGATGCTTTTGGAGATGAACGGATTTTCAAGTTTGTGCATTTGCCTGTGCAAAGTGGTGATAACGCGGTTTTAAGGCGTATGCACCGTTTTTATACGGTTGAAGATTTCAAGAATATCGTAAATGCCTTTAAAACAGCATTTCCGAACATTACATTGGCAACTGATATTATCTGTGGTTTTCCAGGCGAAACACAGACAGCATTTCAGCATACACTTGAACTAGTTCAGGAGACAAGACCTGACATAATCAACATATCAAAGTTTTTTCCTCGACCGCGTACCGTCGCAGCTGAAATGCGCAGCGAATTCTTGCCTTTGCAAGAAATTAAAAAACGCAGTACGAGGGTAGCTGCGTTGGCAAAGCGTATTTCACTGGAATGTAATAAGCGTTGGGTGGGCTGGAAAGGCGATGTGTTAATCGATGAGAAAGGCAAGATTTCTGGCTCTTGGATAGGGCGCAACTTTGCGTATAAGCCTGTTGTTGTAAATAGTCAGCTGAACTTGCTGGGCAAATTTGTAACTGTGGAAATAACGAAGGTTTTTCCAACTTATCTTGCAGGAAAACTTTGTTAATACGAGTTTTCACGGAAGTTTTTTATCTCTTGAAAGTGTAATTGTTTATTAGGGGGTTCTGTTATTTGAGTGAAGAAAATATCGTTCAAGTTGGACGTGTGACACATTTTTTCTCAAAAATTAGCGTGGCAGTGTTGGAGTTGACAGCCCCTCTAGCTGTAGGCGACCGTATTCTCTTTAAGGGGCCATCAACCGATTTCGAACAAGTTGTTGATTCCATGCAAATTGAACATAAGAATATTCAGTGCGCAGAAGCGGGTCAAAGTATAGGATTAAAAACTGTGCAACCTGTCCGAGAGAAAGACATAGCATATAAGAAACTATAATCTGTTCTTTTTTTATTTCATGAATCAAAAGTTTTAAACAATTTTTAATTGTCGTTTTATTCCGAATATGAACAATTTTGATGTATAGCATAAATTCATAACCTTTTAGTTAAAAAAAGCCACCTTTTAATTTCGGTAAAGTAGGCTATAGCAAGTATTAAAGAATTAACTCTGCATTGGAGCTGAACGCATGGAAAATATACCCAATGGTTACAGCAAGAACAACTTTTTTGATCTCTTGAATTTGATCGCTGATCCTATTGCAATAGTTGATGACAAAGGCTGCATTCTTTTAGTTAATGACGCATTTGAAGAATTCACCGCCATCAGCAAAAGTGAGGTTATCGGCAAAATTTTCCTACAACTTAGTATTGTAAAACCTGAAAGCAAAGAACTTCTCTGGAAAAACCTAAAGAAACGCATGCAAGGGTTACCTGTTGAACCCTATGAGATATCCTTTATAGATCGTTATGGCGAAACAAAATTTGCTAAAGTAAACGCGAAACGAATTATCTATGCAGGGCAACCTGTGGACATAGTCATATTTCATGATATTACACAAATAAAATGCAATTTTACCAAAATTAAAGAATATTCCGAGGAAATGGAAGCTTTAGTTGAAGATAAAATTAAGAAAATTAAAGAAAGTGAAGAGAAATTCCGCGCCATAGCAATGTCGGCAGTTGAAGCCATAGCGCTGATTGATGGAGAAGGCAAAATTATTTACTGGAATCCAGGCGCTGAAAAAATTTTTGGCTATACCCAAGAAGAAATTGTTGGGAAAGAAGTAATTACCACTCTGATTCCTCCACAGTACCGCATGTTTATCCCAAACTTTGCAGCAGACATCTTAAACAACAGGTGGTCTCCTCCCACAAACCCTTTTGAATTTACCTTTCTACGGAAAAACGGCAACGAATTTTCAGTAGAATTGTCAATAACCCTTTTAACTTTAAAAGGCAAACCGTGTTTGTTGGCAATTGTAAGAGACATTTCTGAGCGCAAAAAATTAGAGGAGCGGCTTCAAGCTGCAGAGAGGCGATATTATGCCCTGTTTAATCAAGCGCATTTAGGCATATTATTACTTGATCCAAAAAATGGAAAAGCAGTTGAATTTAATGAAGAAGCACATCGCCAACTTGGCTACTCAAGAGAAGAATTTGCCAAGTTAACAGTTTCCGATTATGAGGCGATCGAATCACCTGAAGAAATACGCGCGCGAATGAAGCGGATACTAAGTAACGGAAAAGAAACGTTCGAAACCAAACACAGAACTAAGAACGGCGAAATCCGCGATGTAATAAACACTGTAAACGTCATCGAGCTCAACGGAAAGAAATTCCTGCATGTAACAACTTTAGATGTGACGGAACAAAGAAAATTCGAGAACGCACTTAAAATGGAGCGAGATAAGCTCGAGTGCATAACAGAAAACATCGGCGCGGGCGTTGGAATAATCAGCAAAGACTACCGCATAATCTGGGTAAATAATTACCTAAAAAAATGTAGTGGTGACTGTGAAGGCAAACCCTGCTATTCAATATTTGCCAAACGCGACACGGTCTGCCCTGACTGCAGTGTAAAAAAGGTCTTTGAAGAAGGTTTAGCTTTTCACCGCCACGAATACTTCTTTACAGACTGTGAGGGAAATCCCCGATGGGCTGAACTCATCGCAACACCAATCAAAGATAAGGGCGGGAACATTATAGCCGCACTTGAGTTGACAGTGGACATCACAGAAAAGAAGCTACTGCAAAAGAGACTTGAGGAATACTCACAGAAACTCGAACAATTGGTTGACCAAAAAACGAAGCAGCTTAAAGAGGCCCAAGCTAAACTACTTAAGGCTGAAAGGTTTGCTGCAATTGGCGAACTAGCAGGTATGATTGGACATGACTTGCGCAACCCTCTCACAGGTATTAAGGCTGCAGTATACTATCTAAAAACCAAATGCGCCACAAACATAGACTCTGCAGGAAACGAGATGTTGAAAACAATTGAGAAAGCTATTGCCTACTCTAATAAGATTGTGAATGACTTGCTTGAATACTCAAATCAACCTACACTTGATCCTATCGAAACTACACCAAAAATGCTGCTAAAAAACGCGTTATCCCACATCGAGATTCCTGAAAGAATCAAAATAGTAGACGCCACAAAAAATAAGCACAAGCTAAAAGTGGACCCTGACGCAATGTGCAAAGTTTTCTGCAACATAATTACCAATGCGCTTGATGCCATGCCTACAAGTGGAACGTTAACAATCACCAGTAAAGCTAAAAAACAAGAAATCGCAATCGCATTTCAAGATACAGGAACAGGCATGACCGAAGAAACCTTGAACAAACTCAAACTCGGTTTCCCCCTGTTCACAACAAAAGCCAAAGGCATGGGCTTCGGTTTGCCAATATGCAAACGTATAATTGAAGCTCACGGCGGAAAAATTTCGCTAAAAAGCGAACTTGGAAAAGGAACAATCGTCACCATAACTTTACCAACAAACCCGAAACGTACACGTGAAATAGAGCAAGACTGGATTTTCAACGAATCGGCATTAAACACATCAGCTGTAGTAACGCCTTCAATTGCCAACAGATACAAAAGCTAACCGACAGTTTGGCGTTAGGCTCGCCTTATAACCCTTTATATAGTGCACCATTTTCTTTGCATGAAAGCAGTAGCGAAATTAAACTGGCATCTTCAACTAAACCGAACCCGCCATTTTTCGCAGAAACCTCATCAAGCTTCTGAACATCATCCGCTTCCCAATAGGGCGATTGGATCACAAAAGGCACAGGATCACGCGTATGCGTTCCAACAACAATCGGCGTCGGGTGATCAGGTAACA
>JAWBOE010000045.1:0-7862 GCA_038826755.1 Bathyarchaeia archaeon
GAGGCTTGAGTGTTGCCTGCTATTGAAGTTGGCAGAATATGTGTGAAGCAATTAGGTCGCGAAGCTGGGAGGAAATGTGTCATAGTCGACATCATTGATAAGAGCTTCGTGCTGGTAACTGGCCCGAAAAAGGTCACGGGAGTGAAAAGGAGACGCGTCAACATCAACCACGTTGCACCTACCGAAGATAGTATTCCAATAATACGGGGCGCCTCTGATGATGAAGTCATTAAAATGCTGGAGGCTGCCGGCAAACTGAACGACATGACTGTTACTGCAAAACAGATGTAAACTCTTAATACCCCAAACTCTCTTTTTCTAACCCTTAAGGGGAACTAAGCTTGCCTAGGACAGCTGCTCCATGGGAAATCAAACGAGAATTATGCATAAAAGCAGAGGACACTACGGATTCAGTTTATGGCCATAAACCCGATGAAAGGCCAGCGGAAGAATACATCCGCTACGGCATAATTAACCTGGATAAGCCAGCTGGACCTACAAGTCATGAAGTGGCTGCTTGGCTGAAGAGAATTATGCACTTGAAGAGGATAGGGCACGGTGGCACATTAGACCCAAAAGTCACTGGCGTCCTGCCCATCGCGCTTGAAGATGCCACAAAAGTTGTGCAGGCGCTGCTTTACAGCGGTAAAGAATACGTCTGTGTCATGAAACTTCACGGCGACTCAGAAGAAGACCGTGTTAAAAGGATTTTTGAAGAGTTCGAGGACGTTATTTATCAACGTCCGCCGCTACGTGCTTCAGTTAAGCGCCAGCTGAGAACACGCCGCGTATACTACATTGATTTTCTTGAAAAGGACGGCCGCAATGTGCTCTTCAAAGTAGGCTGCGAAGGGGGAACATACATACGCAAACTTTGTTATGATATAGGCGAAATCCTTGGCACTGGCGCGCATATGCAGGAGCTTCGCAGAACCCGTGCAGGACCATTTGTTGAAAGCAGCGGAGACATGGTTACGCTACATGAGGTAGCCTACTGGTTCGCAGAGTGGGAAGAGAAAAAGGATGAGAAAGATTTGCGGAGATTTATTAAACCCATGGAAACAGCATTGATGTTAGTTCCCAAAATTGTGGTCAGAGACTCTGCGGTTGATGCCCTGTGCCATGGTGCGAACCTAACAGCGCCGGGAATTCTCTCGGTTGAAACTGGCATAAAGAAAGGCTCGATGACGGCAGTTTTCACTTTGAAAGGCGAAGCTGTCGCCTTAGCAAAGTCGCTTTTTTCTACAGAAGAAATCTTGAACATGGAGCATGGAAGCGTAGCGCTTCTCCAGCGGGTGCTTATGCCTAGAGGCACGTATCCCAAAGCATGGAAGAGCGGAAACGCAAAATGACTTCAAAGCCAAAACATGGCGCAGAGCACTACTTCACCGCCACGCCAAAATCACGGGAAAAACTCGGCTTAATCACAGTAACTTTGAGAGGTAGACCTTTAACGTTTCTAACTTCTTCAGGCGTTTTTTCCAAAAAGCGGATAGACGCTGGAACATGCCTGCTCATTGAAGCAATGGTTCTCCCAGAGGCGGGCACCGTTTTAGATGTAGGCTGCGGCTACGGCGCTGTAGGCATAGCAGCTGCCACAACAAATCCACAATTACGCGTGGTCATGACGGACGTGAACATGCGCGCGGTGCAGCTTGCAAAGCGCAATTTAGAGATAAATAAGGTGCGCAACGCTGAAGCCCGACACGGCTACCTTTATACTTCAGTTAAGGATTTGGAATTCAACTGCGTTCTCACGAATCCGCCTGTAAGCGCAGGAATGGAAACCGTAAAAAACTTAATAACCCAAGCGCCGCAAGTCATGGCGGAAAAAGCCACATTCCAAATGGTAATCAGATCCAAAATCGGCGCCAAAACGCTGCCTGCCATATTCAAAGAAAAATTCGGTAACTGCCAAGTTCTCGCAAGAAAAAGCGGATATCGCGTACTAATGGCACAGAAGCAGTATTTTCAGCTTTGAAAACGTGGCTGCAAATTTTTAAGCTTCGTGAAGGAAACTATAATAAAAGCTCATTGCATGAGTAAACGCGCAACGCCGGGATCTCCTAGCCAGGTAGGGAGCAAGCCTGGAGATGCTGCGTAGGCACCTGGTAGCTTGTGGCCTCTCGGGGCCGCGTGGGTTCAAATCCCACTCCCGGCGCTTACTTTTTCAGTGCGATATCTTTCCTTAGCCTTTTAATATTCAGAAACTGGCAAAATTGAAAAAAGAAAACTGATGTAGTTACCGAAGACGGCATCACTACATTTCTCAAAATCAGAACCGAAAAAATATTGAGACCTAGAATCAAAATAAGTCACCTCTACATAAAATTAGTGAGATGCACGCTAAAACGATGTAGAATCTATTAGGCCAAAAATTGGTCTGCAATAAACTGCGTTAACAGCTGAGACCTAACTGAAACATACAGAACAGCCTTACCGTGTAACCCAAAGTGAATGCTACGCAATTCCGCGATGATTCTAATACAATATAGAATAAGTAGTAACAAAAAAAGGTCGTTTGATGAACTTACAACAGTAATTTCACCATCGCGAATTAACCATGGCTATGGCCACAACCAAAAAGTAGGTATAAATAGTTAGAATACTCATTTTCAATTAATATTGGATTTTAATAATTTTTTTAATTCTCTAGGGGTATTCTAAAAAGCAAGTTGCTACTAAAATTTGTAATTGTATAAAAAATAGAAAACACATAGAAAGAGGCTACTGCAGTGCCACCGAAAAAAAAGATCGACGTAAGAGTTTTGAGGGGGTCCTGCTGGAAGCCATAGATGAGGCGCTTTCGTCTTTAGGCGAAAGCGTGAGGGCAGCAATATACTTTCATCTTGAACACAGCTTCAACATCAAACGGCAAGAAATCCCCAATAGAATAGTCGATTTTTCAGAAGCACTTGAGCGAATATTCGGGCTGGGCGCCAGACACCTAGAGCTGCTGTTCATGAAGAGCATTCACGCAAAAATTAAGTTAATCTGCAGATGGCCAGAGTACGATTGGCCCTTATCAAAATGGCTAATCCCCGAACTAACTTTTCAAGATTATGTCAAGCTCATGCAGCAAAAATTTGAGGCTACTCAAGAAAGCATATTGGAAATGGGAGTCATATCCTATGAACGCGAAACAACAAGTAAGTAAAGGAAAAATTCGAGCCCTCCTGAACATGTTATCCGACCCCGCGGTTTTGATAGATAAAAAAGGCTGTTTCCTAATGGTAAACGACGAATTCGAGAATAAAACTGGGTTAAGCTGGAAGCAGATAGCTGGAAAATGCTTCCTTGAAATCGAAAATATCCCAGCTGAAAGCAAGGCAATACTTCTGGAAAATTTAAAGAAGCGCTTCCAAGGCGTGCCTATACCAACCTATGAAGCCTATTTCATAGATAAGACTGGCGTAAAAAAATGCATCGAGGTCAAAGGAAAAATAGTCAGCTTTCGAGGGCAACCTGCCAACCTCGTCGTGTTCCATGATATCACACGCAGAAAAGAAAACCAGCAACGCCTTAAAGAATATGCCGAGCAGATGGAAAAGCTAGTGGACGCAAAAGTGAGGGAACTTCTGGAAAGAGAACGGCAGTTCCACAGCATATTTGAGCATAGCCTAGATGGAGTGCTGCTGACAAAGCCTGATGGATCTGTTCTAGCCGCGAACCCAAGAGCATGCCAAATGCTGGTCATGACTGAAGAGGAGATTAAGAAAGCTGGACGCGACGGCATAGTTGTCAAAGATGAGAAGCTGGCGGCTGCACTAAAAGAACGGGAAAAAACAGGCAGAGTAACAGCGGAAATTACATTCAAGCGTAAAGACGGGTCCACGTTTATCGGCGAAATCTCCTCAGCCTTATTCAGTGGCGCTAATGGCGAAACGTATTCAACCGTGATATTTAGAGACATATCAGAGCGCAAGAAAATGCAGGATGCGATCAAACAAGAGAGGGATATGCTTGGGAGAATTACTGCAAATATCGGCGCTGGACTGGCAATCATCGACAAAGACTATAAGATATTATGGGCAAACGATTTCCTAAAATATTACCTGGGGGATATTGAAGGCAAACCATGCTATGCAACGATCAATGCGCTTGATGCGCCTTGCTCACACTGCGGCGCTGCAAACATCTTCGCTGAAAAAACAGCCATTGATGTGTACGAATTCCAGTTAACAGATTCCAAGGGCGACCCCCTTTGGGCACAAGTTGTCACAACACCCTTTAGGAATTCAGAAGGCAAAATTGTTGCGGTAGCAGAACTTCTGGTGGACATAACTGCACAAAAGCAAACGCAGCAGAAGCTTGAAGAAAGCGAAGAGGTGTTCCGCGCCATTTGCACTTGCGCTAAAGACGCTATCATAGTGGTAAATCAGCAAGGCAAAGTGGTTTACTGGAACCCCGCAGCTGAACAGATTTTCGGCTACAGCCAAAAAGAAGCCATAGGCAAAAATGTATTAAAACTGATACATCCTTCCAGGCATAATGTCAACCATCCGCCATTTATGGATTTGATCAAAAGCGGCTGGTTGCTTAAAGGGCAAATTGCCGAAATTATCGTTAAGAGAAAAGGCGGCAAAGAGTTCTACGCAGAGCTTTCTACTTCCACTATTAAATTCAAAGACAAAATGTGCTTGCTTGGCATTGTAAGAGACATATCAGGGCGAAAGGAAGCAGAAGCCAAATTGCGAGCATCAGAGAGGAAATACCGCACGCTATATAAAGAACTGAAAAAGCTCCAGAAGCGTCTAATAGTAGAGCGAGATAGAGCGCAAAACTATCTTGATGTTGCAGGTTCAATGCTCGTCGCGATAGACACTAAGGGACGCATCACGCTACTTAACAGGAAAGCATGCGAGATTTTAAAGTGCACTCCCGAACAGGCCCTTGGAAAGAACTGGTTTGACACCTTCTTGCCCAAAGACACAAAAGACAACCTCAAAAAGGCCTTTAACGCCTCAATCAAAAAAGGAAAATGCCTATTAGAGTACAATGAAAACTATGTTATTCCTAAAAATGGAGAGCCACGGCTAATAAAATGGCACAACACGCTCCTAAAAGACCAGCAGGGAAAAGTCATTGGAGCATTAAGCTCAGGAGAAGATATAACTGAATGGAAAAAGACCCAGCAAGCGTTGATTGACAGCGAAGAGAGATTCCGCGCAATAAGCACATGCGCTTCTGATGCTGTAATTTTGCTTAATAAAGATGATGAAGTGGTGTATTGGAACCCTGCTGCCGAAAAAATCTTCGGCTACACAAAAGAGGAAGCAGTAGGCAAAAAACTAAATGATTTAATAGTTCCGCCTAAAAATCGTGAAACACGGCTAAAGAACATCCAAAAGTTATTAGGTAATAAGGAACAAGCTTCGTTAACCGAGATCACCGCGCTCAAGAAGGATGGCACAGAGTTTCCAATCGAGCTTTCGATGACTGCTTTATGTTTAAGAGGCGAAGAATATGTGCTGGAGATTATACGTGATATCTCTGAACGTAAGAGGATGGAGGATGCGCTTAAGCAGGAGCGCGACTTGCTTGAGGCGGTTACAGAAAACGTTGGCGCAGGCTTGGGCATCATCAGCAGAGACTACCGCATATTATGGGTTAACAGGTACCTGCGACAATACAATCCTGACTGCGACGGCAAAAATTGCTATTCAACGTTTAACCACATTACCACGGTTTGCCCTGACTGCGGCGTGAGAAAAGTTTTTGAGGATGGCGTAAGCCTCGATAGGCATGAGTATGCTTTTACGGGCATAGATGGCAAACCAATGTGGGTTGACCTTATTGCAACGCCACTTAGGGATGCGGAGGGCAAGGTGGTTGCTGCTTTGGAGTTAACAGTTGACATCACGGAGAAGAAGCAGCTACAAAACAAGTTGAGGGAATACTCTGAAAAGCTGGAGCAGCTGGTTGAGCAGCGAACCACGCAGCTGCGAGAGGCACAAGCTAAACTACTCAAGGCTGAGCGGCTTGCCGCTATAGGCGAATTAGCTGCCATGGCTGGTCATGACCTGCGCAATCCACTAACAGGAATTAAAACTGCTACTTACTATCTGAAACAGAAAGGCAATGCTTGCGCTAGGGAGCGCAGAGAAGAGATGCTAAGCATAATAGACAATGCGGTTGACCGCGCCAACAAGATTGTGAATGACCTTCTGGAGTACTCGAAAGAAATACATTTAGAGCCTAAGCCATGTACGCCCAGCCAGCTTTTAGCTGAAGCGCTAAAGGCGGTAAACATCCTAGACAAAATTAAGCTTGTTGACGAAACACGCCCGGAACCACCGCTTATGGTTGACACAGACAAGATAATTCGTGTTTTCGTTAACCTGATAAAAAACGCAGTGGACGCCATGCCCACCGGCGGAACGCTAACGGTAACAAGCCGAAGGAAAGCCGACGCGATGGAGTTTGCTTTTGCGGATACGGGTGTGGGAATCCCTGAAGAGGTTAGGGCTAAGCTGTTTAGTCCGTTGGTTACTACGAAGGCGCAGGGCATGGGCTTCGGCCTAGCTATCTGCAAGCGCATAGTCGAGGCGCATGGAGGCGCTATCACTGTTGAAAGCACAGTTGGAAAAGGCACAACATTCACCATAAGGCTACCTTTAAATCCAGAGATTAGAGGTGAAAGGAAGGGCAACCCTTCCTAGAATCCTCGTTGTCGACGATGATGCCTACATTAGAAACTCATTGAAAGCCAAACTTACCGAGGAAAACTATGTTGTGAACCTTGCAACGAATGAAAAAGAGGTCATTAAGAAAAGCAAGTTACTCGTGTATAACGTTGCTTTAAATAGACATTTGCTTGAGAGATATGATAGGTAATGAGCTGCTGCACAGGATGAGGGATGCTGTGCATAGAATGCATAAAATAATGATGACTGACTATCCATCGGTTGACAATGCTATTGACGCTGTAAACTTAAAGGCAGATGCATACTTGGTGAAGCCTTTGAATGTTGATAAGCTTCTAAAGACGATTCAAGCGCACCTTGAATTGCAACAGGCAGAGCGCCAGTATAGCGATGAGAAAATTGTTGAGTTTATAGAAGCAAGAATCCGGGAATACGAGCAAAATAGCCGCTAACTCATATTCGCATCATTTAAAAAAAGATTAGAGAAGAATAAAAACACGCTGAAATGCGCTTTTTAGAATAAACGACTTGGTTCTGGCATGGTTAGCCAACGCAACCATGGCCGCTATCAGCACAATGGCAACTTCAGCATTAACATATTCGAGAAGACGAAAATAGCATGTTTCTGTTAAAATAGAGCGTCCAAGGAATTCTTCAAGACGCAAATCTCTCGTCTACAATAAGCCTCATATTATAAAAGATTACTCTCAGCCTAATTAGAAAGCTACGGGCGCCGTAGAAACACTACTTACAAGCGCCTCAATCTCAGATAAAATTATATCCTTGGACATCATATTTCGCATTTCATTAGAAATCCCAAAAACTTTTTACTTAATAAACACGTTTACTCAATGCTTTGGGTTGCTATGGAATCTGCCTCTATGTCTGGGGTAGATGAGGCAGAAGATTGGATGTGCACCCAAAAAGGGCGGTGCCATTCCAAGCGCCACTTTTCTGCAGCATAAATCTCTGCCGCCTACTATATTTTTATAATGGAATATTTACTAAGACCACAGAAGGGCAGCTATTCGGTCCAGTCTAAGAGTCGTCTTTCTCCTTCGAGCTTTTTGATGTCAGTTACGTCCTGCGATACTTCCAGCGTGCCCAAGTATTTTCCGTCAGGGTCTCGCACGGCAAAGTAGCCTATGTGGATTAATCGGTTGTTGAGATTTATCCAGAATTCAGCGTGATTCTTTTTTCCAGTTTTGAAGGCGT
>JAWBOE010000046.1:0-7321 GCA_038826755.1 Bathyarchaeia archaeon
TGATTGCGTTTTAATTGACGCTCCGCAAATTATGTGGAAGAAGCTGTTCGAACTGCTTTACTTTGGTGCTATGGAAAAGGAGAGTTTGAGCGCTGCATCTTCGCGCCATTTAATGGAAACCTTTTCTTTGAATCCATCTCTAATCAGGAACCGCCCAAACTCTTCAATCACCGGTTCGGAGCGCGAGCAAAAAACTACTTCGCCTTTACTGTTTGTCCACACTGTTAGTCCCCTCGTTCTTCCCTTGTGAATTAAGTGCAGAAGCGTGTTTTCTTCATTAATGTGAAGCAGGCTTGCAGTATTTGAGCCTTGCAAGGTGCAAAGAAGCTTGTATAATGCTTCATCAGCATTTCCTGTTTCATTAAGTAGCTCCGAAAAGTAGTGTGGAATAACTTCTGAATCGATTAAGCCTGCTTTTGCACTTTCAAAAACATGTCCTTTTAGCTTAGCTTGAAGCTCTTGATAATTGGTTACTTTGCCGTTATGCGCTGAGACGATAGTCAACTCTTGCTCGAAACGTTCAACATAAGGCTGTGCAGCCTCTCTGCGTTGGGCGGTGTGCATAAACTCCGGACTTGGATAACGCACATGCCCAATCAATATTGAAACCTCAGAAAGCCGAGGTTCCATAGTTTTCGCAAGACACGCCGCGGGAGACCCATCCACTTTTCCAACCTTTTCAAGAAGAATGCCACCATCGTCGAGCAGAACGGCAACACCAGCGCCATAGCCGCCAACAGGCTTTTCCTCTTCAGGGTAGCGGCTGACTTCAAGCTTTTGAAGGATGCGGAAAATTACAGCAGGATGAATTGATTTTTTGAGTGCAAGTCCAAATATGCCGCACATGCTAAAAGTCTCCTTTGAACTTATTCTGCAGTTTCTTGCTAATAGCCTTTTTTAGCGCCAAGCGTAAACTGCATTTCCTATGCATGCGTCTTCGCTTGGTCATAATTTGGTAGTTAGAGAAATTTTTATGCATTGCAATGTTCTTTATTACCATGAAGGCTGCGTTTATGAGAAAGTTGTTTGTAACGAGCCCTGCATTTGAAAACGGCAAGTTTATTCCCGCCAAGTATACATGTGATGGCTACGATGTAAACCCGCCCTTGGCAATTGACGGAGTGCCAAAGGAAACGAAAACGCTGGTGTTGATTGTAGATGACCCTGATGCGCCCATGGGCACTTGGAACCACTGGGTCGTTTGGAACATTCTGGGAAGCACGAGACAGATAGCAGAGAATACTGTTCCAGGAACCGAGGGAATGAATGATTTCGGAAAGCGCTCTTATGGTGGGCCATGTCCGCCTTCTGGGACGCATAGATATTTCTTTAAGGTTTACGCTTTGGATGTGGAATTGGCTTTAAAGCCTAATTCAAGAAAAAGGGATGTGGAAAAAGCGATGCACGGGCATGTGCTTGCTGAAGGCGCGCTTGTGGGGCTTTACCTCAGGTCTCGCTAATCTTTGACAAAGTTACCTGCTGAGCAAAAGGCATCATATAGTAGGGGCTTCAAACTAAGAAAAGCCGCGGGATCAGTAGTTTTCACACCAGACTTCGAAGTAGCTTCTTGGGTGACTGCAAACAGGGCATTTCTCAGGTGCTTCAGAGCCTTCGTAGACGAAGCCGCAATTCCTGCATTTCCATTTAATTGGCTTGTCTTTCTTGAACACTTTGCCTTGCTTCACGTTCGCCAGTAGTTTCAGGTATCTGCGCTCGTGGTAGGCTTCCACTTTGGCGACCATACGGAAAGTTTGAGCCACATCGCTAAAGCCTTCTTGCTCGGCAACTTCTGCAAAGTTGGGATAAAGCGTGCCCCACTCCATTTTTTCGCCTTCAGCCGCAGCCTTCAAATTTTCCTCTGTTGATCCAATCACCCCCGCTGGATAAACAGCTTGCAGCTCAACTATTCCGCCCTTCAAGCGCTTAAAGAACAGTTCTGCATGCTCCTTTTCGTTGTCGGCGGTCTCTTGGAAAATCGCGGCTATCTGTTCATAACCCTCTTTTCTTGCTACGCTAGCAAAGAAGGTATAGCGGGTCCTGGCCTGCGATTCGCCTGCAAATGCCGCCAAAAGATTCTTCTCTGTTTTGCTACCTTCAAAATCCATAATCTTAACCTCCGATGAGATATCTATCTGGCTTTAAATAAGAATTTTCCCGTTAAAAGCAGTTTACGATTACAAGCTTTATTCGATCACACGAAGCGCTTGCTACCGCCGAAGTAGACTCTCTAAAGGTTTCTGCAATGAATTTCTAATAGCCGCCAAATATGAGGAGGGTAAGCGTCTTTACTTCATGTTTTGTATTTTCGCTTACCCTCTGAAAAGCTTGGTTAGGCCTCTGCTAAACATAGTATTTTCAGGCATTGGTATAGAACTGGTTGTTCAAATGAACCGTGGGATTTGAATTTCCAGGCTTCCCGAGTGTAAGCGAGGCGTTAATATCAAATTATTTAATGCTTCTATTGGGGTCTTTGAATGAGTCAAAGTATTTATCAAACGAATAAATTCTGCTCGGTTCTGTCTCTTTCATGAGCCCGATGCAAGCATAATGTTGACTCAGACTTGCTGCTTTTCCGCAATAGATAGCGCTTCAGGTAGTCTTCCTTAGGCGCTTCATAAATCACAATGTTATCTTGAAACAGCAAACCCTTATCTATTTCAAATGCTTCCTCAATGGGAAGATAATCTTCTAGACCATTGCATTCTTCGCTGAAATGAAAAGTTGCTCTTCCTCACCTTCATTAAGTCTCAAGAAGTCTCAAGACGATTCTCTTTGCTGTCTCCTTACCGCTTTGTTTCGTGAGGCTGTAACTTTCTTTTAGGGTTCAAAAAGCGTAAACAAATACGCTTGCATCTACAAATGCAACGGGCCAGACTAAGGCCTCTGCAGTTCTTTCCGAACTTTATGCCAGTTAGAGAGTTCAGTCTTCAAGTCTGCTTCAATCCTGTCAAAATACTTTGCTAAATCAGGCTTAGTGAATCGCCGTATTTGAAAAACATTGCCTCTAGATGCAACAATCACCTTTTTCCCCTTGAGCTGCCTGCTTTTGCAGCTTTTTTGGTAACAAAATCCTTCGCTGGGCATTTACACTTTTGATTTCCACTTCTAACCAAAATCATCAAATCAAGAATCGTTAACAATAAATATAAACAATTTTGCGGATCTAAAAGATTTGTACTTCACAAAAAGGTGTTGCTTCTTGGGTTTCGCTCTTTTTATTTTGCATCAGTAAAAACAGGCTAAGTGGTCTCGACAATAAAAGTAGGCTTAAATATTCATCCTACCTCCTTTCGGTTGGGTGTCCAGAGCCCCAGCAAATCCACAAATCCTTTTCGCCATATCTGAGCCGGCGCATAAGGGGCCAAGGTTGCATTAGTCTCTCTGACAGGCGAAGGGCAGTCTAACGTTTGAAGCTGAAGCAGCATAGTTAGAATCGACGGAAGGTGCGACGTAATTTACCAAGCGGTAAAATCGATCAAAATTAGGTATATGTTGTAAGAACTGCGGCTTTTACGAACAGCCGTTTTAACGATTAGTGTGTTGAGACGTAATTTTAGGTTGTTATTGCTGGAAGAATCAGCTTTCTATGCAGCAAAGATATATCGTTTGTTGAAGATTTTTTGTTTTCTTCCCTAATGCACCCTAAATTCTGATTTTTACTTTCTCCAGAAAAATGCTAAATGATTTCGCTTGTCTCTTGTATTTTTTGAAGTAAATGATTAGGCTTGCACTGGCTGAGATAATACCTGCGGCTATAACAGTTAAGTAAAGATTAACGGGTAGCAAGATGAGGGAGTCGTTTTCTATGTCATAGGGATTTATTAGCGGATGGTTGTCCTTAGCAATTGTTCTTTCGACAACTGTATCGATTGTCTCATCGTAAACTTTGGTTTTGATAAAATATGGAGTATCGCCTATTCCATCTAGATTTGCATCTTTGCCGTCGTAGTCGAACCAGTAGTTTCCCACTGATCCGTTGTCCCAGTAGTTTGTTCCAATATACTCGAAGAAATGCAGAGCCTCAGGGTCGCCTTTTCCTCGCCAAAAGTTGTTCAAGTAAAAAGTGTTTCCATCGTTATTGTCTCGGAAAAAGATGCTGTTAATGTTGTTTTTGGTGAACAGGGTATGGTTTGAATTTTCTACAAGTAGTAAACCATTGATGCTGTTTTTTGTGATTGTGTTTTTCTCTGTTGATTCTAAATTTAGTCTGCCGATGGTGTTGCCAGCAATGGTATTGCCGCTTCCCTCGGCTATGTAAAGAAATCCTACATCAGCGTTTAAAACGGAACATTGAGAGGAGGCGTTAAGGTATATGTCAACCATTCCAAAGCCGGAGATTTTAATGTTTTTGATGATTACGTTACTTACTTTGTCTAAAGTCAAGCCTATGTTGGCGTATCCAAAATAGGAAGACTGGGAACCGTTAATGGTATGGCCTTTACCATCAAATATTATATTGCTGCATTGAATTCTAATAGCGTACTCGCGGATTATATCCGCTGTCAGGGTATAGACATTTCCATCTCGTCTTATGTAATCTGTTTTTGGCTCTATGGCGCCGTCGCTGTGTATTGTGATAGTTGGTAGAGACTGAAGGAATGCTGCTGCAGGATTAATAAGTGTTGTAGCGGCTATGGTGAAAAGCAGTAACATCATTAGCAAAAATAACCCTATGCCCATTTTTCTTACCGATTTTAGCCTCATTGTTACTGTCATTCCTAGAATGGGCACTGACGCCGTGCGCTTCACAACAGCACCAAAATAATATTAATTTACTTTTATCAGTTGTGGATGAACCTTTAATAGGTTTGGTTGCCCTTCGATTTAGATGGCTATAGCGCTCTTAGGTTCTACTCCTGTTATTTCTGTTGGATTTATAGATAATTTTTGTGTAAAACAAAAAAGGGAGGGGGGAATTTGCACGTTTTGTTTGATTGTTTAGCGTTTTCTTAGTAATAGCAGCACTAGCAAAATTATGATCACGATGATAGCTGCGATCATGCCAATTGACATGGGCAAGAAGTACTGTTCTGACAGTGGCACAGGAGTCGCTCTTGGCGGCGGCGAGGCTGGTGGTGCTTCTTCTACGAATAGTGCGGTTTTTGCGTGTGATGGCCAGTAGCTTTCTGAGCCTTTGAATTCGGCGATGACGGTGTATTTGCCGGGTACGGGCGGCGTGAAGGTTGCGCTGTAGAATCCGTCTGCGTCGCTTGTGGCGCGTGCCACCTCGTAGCAGTTGCCGTTCGGGTCAAGCACGCTTATAACGACTTCAACGCCTTTAACGTCTGCGGGCCGTGGCTTCTGCATGTACACGTACTCCATCCACTCGCCCATGGACTCGTCTGCTACGGCTGGCACGCCGTTGGGGAAGCGTGCTTCCTGCTCATGCTGCTTTGTGCCGGGGGCGATGTCGATGACTGAGCCTTTGACTAGTACTTTGCTGCCATGCGTCACCACATCATTCTGAATAGAAACTGAAGTAGCGCTGGGGCCCTTTCCGATACAGTAGATTCTGCAATCGTAGGTGTTGAGTATTGCCCAGTAGCCGTCGGCAATTGGCAGTTGGCCTCCATACATTTGGTTGCCATATCCCATCAGAGTCCATATTTCCTTTCCAGTGTATGCGTCAACACAGCGGAATCTTGCGCCCTTGTAGAGTGGCGAGTTAGGTGAGTGTTCTGTTGTGTCTAGGTAAATTTTTCCATCGGCAATGACGCTGATGAAGATTGGATAACGACCCCAAGGTGTGGTTAAGCCGCTGTAAGTGCTGTTGCCTGGTCCGCCGTTGCCATAGGTCCATAGCAGTTTTCCATTTGTTACGTTGTAGCAGTAGAGTATACCAGCGTAGCCACTAACGTAAAGTCTGCCGTAAGCAACTCTTTCTAAGTATAGCGCTAGAAAGTTCCAGTCGTTTGTGAAGTCGTCTGTGTATCCTACTGGACCCCATAGTAAGTTCCCGTCGGCTAGGCTGTAGCCATAATGTACCAGTGATTCTTTGTCTGCAAAGATGAAGACGCCGTTGGTTGGATCCCATTCTGTGAGGAATCGAGTGTTGTTGCCTGGTGCTTGTGGATAGGTTTTTGTCCAGAGCACGTTTCCTCTTGTGGCTGGCTTTAGGCTTATGGCTGTGATGTTAGCGGGGTCAGTGGTTACAGTTGCGCCAAAATCGCCTGGGTGCCCGCCGAATGTTCCCTGAATTAGGAGCATTATGTTGTCTCTGTCAACTAGTGGGAGAGCGCCTTGTCCTGCTGTTCCAATGCTCCATGTTCCCTTAGGCAGGCTCAATGATATGTTCCAGTCGTAGCGTGAGGGCAAGCTTGCGTTTACGGTTCCTGAGTACCAGTTGCTTGGGCTAATGCCTGTGCCTGCACCGAACACTTTAGAGGAGTTCCACTGAGCCAGATACCAATTAGGGTTTGTAGTAGTTCCAAGATTAGTGAGGACATATCGTAGTATTTCTCCTTTTGGACCTGGTACCGAGGAGCCTGAAGGAACATTAGTGATGTTCATAGTTGTGAGTACGCCTGTTCGTGGGTCATATGCTCTCCAGACTGTGCCTAAACCTGTGTACGCCGTGGTAGTTGCGATGAGCAGGCCGTTCGGTAGAACGCCGTGTTGGTTAGGGCTCTCGTAATCGTAGAAGTAGCCGAATGAGGGAACAAGAGAAACGCCTGTTGCTGACGCGTTAATGCGCCAAACCTCTGTGCCAGTCCGCAGGTCTACTGCCACGTAGTCTCCGCCGCTGCCCGAGTTGCCATAGGGCTCCTGATAATAGAGAATTCCATACATGATTATGGGGTTGCTGAATCTGACGTTGTAGGAACCACCTTGGTAAAACATTGTGCCGTTGACTTCAGTGTAGCCTCCTCCGACAACTCCGCCGAACTGAATAGGCTTTGCCCACATTACGTGTGCGCTATTTGGTGCTATGCCATATGGCTGATAAGCTCCCGGAATACCATAGCCTGCACCAGCGCCAGTGATGTAGGGTGCGCCGAGCCAGTTTGATGCAATTGCGTACCAGTAGGTGTTCTGTCCCTCGATTGGGCGTGCCCAGTATTCAGTTGGAAGCGGGTAGCTGGCTATCGGTTCGGGAACTTTCTCCTCCTGCACAGTTAGGGTTATGGTTTTGCTGGCAGGTAGGAAGGTGTCGTTTTGGTATACTCCGCTCCAAGTGTACACTTGACCGCCATAATCGAACTTGAGGGTATATGTGCCGACTTGTGTTGGTGTGTAGTAGTAGGACTGAAAGTTCGTGGTGTCAGAAATTACGTCCCAGTGCTGTGTTTCCACTTTCCCATCAGGCGCGGTGATGGTAAGC
>JAWBOE010000047.1:0-6967 GCA_038826755.1 Bathyarchaeia archaeon
TCAGAAATGATCTTGGTGACATAGCAAATTTAATTAAAGATAACTGTAATCCCAAAATGCTTAATTTGACAACGAACGGTCTTGATACGGGTTTAATAGAAAAAAGCATCTATAAAGTACTTGATGCTGATGTGCCGCTTACCTTTATAAACGTAAGCTTAGATGGGCCTCCAGAAGTGCATGATAACATGCGTGGAATTAATGGAGCCTTTAGTAAGGCTGTTAAAACAATTGAAATGTTGCATGCGCTCAGTAAGGAATTTAACAATTTATCTGTAGGATTCGAATATACTGCTACTCCATTTAATGCTGGTTCTCTAACATTGTTATTTGACGAATTGGCAAGAAAAGATTTGCGTTGGCTTCTGGAAAATGTAACAGTGACCATCTATCACACTGGAAATCTATATGATAATTTAGATTCAAATCAACAAGTGAGTGGTAACACATTTAAAGACAAAGCTTTAGAGGATCTTTCCGTCGGATTGCGTTCTGTGCGTAGTAAGTCTCCGTTAGCGTTGGTTTCAAAAACTTATCTAAAACTCGCGCAGAAGTACATGTTAGAGGAACATGTGCCGCTGAGTTGTGTGGCGTTATATAATTCGTTGTTTTTGAATCCTTATGGAGATGTGTATCCGTGTATCATTTTGGACAAAAAAATCGGTAACCTCCGTGATTTTAACTACGATATACATGCTTTGTTGAGGTCTGAGGCTGCTGTGCAATTAAGGAATGAGATCAAGGGATGTAGGCTTTGTTGGACTCCCTGTGAGGCATATCCTTCAATCTTGGTTCACCCGACAAGCTTGATTAGGGCTTGAAAATGACACTTAATGTTCTAGAAATAGCCGCGGATGTTCCTCCATATAAGGGTGGAATTGCCCGGCTTGTAGGCGTGCTCATTGACGGCTTACGTAAGCGTGGTTGGCATGTTGACGTTGAATCTCCGAAACGCAGGGTCGGAGAGTTCAAGCCCAACTTTATTCCTTTCAAGAAACATGAGGGTTATGATGTTGTTCATGTACATGGTCCCACCCCTTTCCTATCAGATATGTGTTTGCTGACTAAGGGTAATGCCATCGTGTACACGCATCATGCTGAAATCTGCTGGGCATCTGAACGTATATCGCAGTTGTACACACGCTTTCATAGATTTTTGGCTTGTAAAGTGGCGCGAGCAATTGTTGTCCACTCTAGAGAATATGCTGATTTGTTTTCGGCGGCAAATGTTAAAGTTGTCCGTCCTCCTGTTACGTTAAGTTTGCCTAAAGAATATGATTTGCATGATCGACTTGAAAGGCAATTTACTGTTATTTTTGTTGGGCAGTTTCGTGCATTCAAAGGAATAAACGTACTTATAGAGGCTGCTTGTGATTTAAGGGATGTCAATTTTGTTCTGGTCGGGGAAGGTCCACTCAAGGCTAAATTTAAACGCATGGTTGAACGCTTACATTTGAGAAATGTTATGTTTGAAGAGAATGTGGATGATTATAGACTGAAGAGATTATATGAGCGAGCACATGTTGTGTGCCTTCCATCGTTGAACACGACTGAGGCGTATGGCCTCGTTTTGGTTGAGGGCGCATTATATGGATGTGTGCCTATAGCCTCTAATCTAATCGGTGTTAGAGAGAACACTAATCTTCTCGGCGGGTTCTCTTTTGCTAGAGGGTCAAGCAAGCAACTAGTCGAAATAATACGTTCGCTAAAGAGCAATATCAATCTCTGGCAACATTTTTCTAAGCAAGCATATGAGCGGGCAAATGAATATGCTAGGAAGTATAATGTGGATTACTATGTTCAAGCGCACATAGATTTGTTCAATTTTATTGCCAAAACATGCGACTAATCTCGAGGGTTTCGGCTTCTAAATAATCTGTACACGCTTCCTCATGAGTACCGCCCAAAAGATTGCTGGTGTAAGGATCGTCGCGCAAACTTTGAGATGCCAATAATCAAGCATTAAAGTTTCTTCCCTCAACCTACTTATGTAATATTTTGTTTTATTAAAAATAAAATATGGGTCTGCACTTTTTGCTGTGGCGTCATAACATGGTTCTATTTGACTTCGCTCCGCAAACTCGTTCCACCAAGAAATTGTTATAACATCAACTTGGTTTTCTTTGACAGCCTTTAGCGCTTTTTCCCATTCTGCATCATACAACCATGTTAATTCTGGATCAACATAATAGCCAATAGATGGAGGTCTATCTGAAATATATCCAATGTGACGCTCATCGAATCTTGGCGTTACGGGGATATGGCGACATCTCGGGCTGTCTCCTTCCCAGTTTTTCACAGCGCACCAGCTATTTTCATCTGCTCTTTCTGGGTAGTAAATGGCATTGTATAACCAGTCATCGTAACTCTTAACTCCCATTGATATGACCGTAAACCTTGAGTCCTTTTTGAGTGGATCTGTGCTGTTGTAGATTGTGCTGCATTCCGAGAAAAACAGTATTAGTGGTTTGCCTTGGTAGTGATGATAAACTGGATAATACCTTGTTACGAAATTGTCCCAAACATAACCGTAGATTTCTGTTTCATCAGTCCAGTTGCCAGTTATTTGGACGCAAATGCACGCTTTAATTTTATTTTTTCCAGTATAATTCGCTAGAACTTGGAAAAATAATTGTGCGTTTTCGTTGCAAGGAGGATTATAATATATTCCTTGCCAATTCACAATTACGAAATCTATGCCTAATTCATCAAACCATTTTATGTGTTGAAGTAAAATGGAAACGTTATTAGACTTATAATAGCCTAATACGGGTTTGTCAATGCAATTAGTGTCATTTTCCCAATCCATAGTAAACCAAACATTATAACCCATTCCAACCTCAACATAGCGTTTATTTACGGCGATGTATGTCAAGAAAACAGTTTCAAGAAGAAGTATAGGAAAACATGCTAATATAAAAGATAGCATCAGAAACGAATAATCCGCGCCCTTTTTCTTCATCATCCATCTCGCTCAAAGATTTATGGAATTATAGAGATAATAATTTGTTAAAGTTAAATTTTTCAAGCGTTTCCAGTAAGATAGTTTTAAAAGCACGCCGAAGAAATTTAGTTAAAAAATTTAGTTAAAATCTAAGCATGGTGATCGCGGTTGTCTCTATTACAGCGGTTTATAGGCTTTGAATTATCAGCCTTTGCAGTTATAATTGTTATACTGCTTTTTTTAGGGTTTTTCCCTCAAACTAATTTTGAAGATGTCTTTCTACAGAGAAACAACCTCTTACCTTTTATTGACTTTCGTTCGGGTTATCCCCCAATAGCTAGACTGCCATATTACTTTCTATACACCACTTTTTCTAATTCTTATGCTTACAACTTCATTTTACTATTCTTCAATGCACTTACATTCTTTCTTATGATATTTACAATGTACGTGAACGTGGCTAAACTAAGTCGTGAGCGAACCTTAAGCATACCGTTAATAATCACTCTGATGCCCTCCGTCATATACTTTACCCTTATCCTTGCTCATGGAGATACCATCGCAATAACATTCGCACTTCTGGCGTTGTACTTTTTTGAGAATCCTTGGCTTGCCGGATTTTTTTGCGGATGCGGTACACTTTCAAAATTTTATCCAGTAACCCTTTTACCGCCACTACTCATCTATTACAAAGGCTTAAAGAGAAAAGTGGTGCTTATGTATTCTTTTGTTTTGACAATGCTGTTGATATCATTACCATACCTCTTAGCAGACCCTTTAATGTATATTTCTGTTGCAACAAGTCATCTTTTAAGAGGTCCATCTGAATCGATTTTTGCTCTGATCGATGGATATTTTGGGCATACAGGTTTTTTGCATCCAACTTTTGATGGGACGCTCTATTCTTGGCAGTTTGCGACGTTGTACGCCCCCACATATTATGACCACTTTAGATATGAATGGAGGATCCCCATACTGTCCTATATATCTCTCGGTTTACAATTCTCGTCGCTTGTTGGCGTAAGCTTTCTTGCTAGAAAAACAAAGGACAAGAAAGAGTCCTTAACCTTAATTGCGTTGGCAATTTTCGCATATTTCGCGTTCTCCACATTTTACAATCCATTATTTCACATTCCTCAAATCTGTTTGTTAGCAATTGCTACAATAAACTGGAGTAAAAGTAAGCAAATGGTTACTTTAATAGCCTTTGAAGCCGTGAATACGTTTCATTCGCTTGTATGGTACTGTCCAATTTTCCTGTATATCGGCACCATGCTCCCGCTTTCTCTGGCAATTATGATGAGGTTTATCCTTTACATATTTGTCCTAACATCATTTATAAGGAGAGATAAAGAATGACAAACGCAAAACTAAAATTAATGCTTTACATAATACTAATTTTAACAGTAGTTCTTGGTTGCTTCATCGTTTACACTTTGTTAAATTTTATAAAAACAGATGTAAATTCCAAAAATTACACGTTCAACGCGATTAGAAGATCTCCAGTGAATTTCGAAGTTCCCCCATTTGCAACATCTGACAAAGTCTACTTAATCTTTAACACAACGTCACGCGTGGAATTAGAGGGACATCCAACTCTTAAACAAATTCCATATGAAATTGAAGGACGACAATTTGACTTTGAAAATTGGATTATTTTCCAACAGCAATTCTGTCTCGTCGCAAACAAGGATTCATCAAACATTACCCTCCAAGCGCGATTCATTGATCCAGTATCTTCGTATGCTGTTAAGGTATTTGAGGGAGAAGCAAACTATACGCTTTTCAATTATGTAGATCTTTACGGAAGCACGTATATTGGCGTGCGTGTTCAAGCTTCAAAAAACCAAAGTTCAAGATTTCAACAAGTTATGCTAGCATACCCTTTTCAACAAATTACCGAACAAAACTTTAGAATTGAGGGATCTATAAGGCTTTTAAGCGGGAAGATTAGTCATGTGATCCTACTTCTTATCACAAGGGACAGAAATTGGCTTCCATATCTGATAGCGCCAAAAGAAGAAATCATTTTGAGTAAAACTATAAATTTTAACATAGACTTTTATAACCAAACGCTGTTCGGCACCACATTGTCTAGAGATTTTGGCAAACAAATAACATTTATTGCCATAACAATCGGCTTAGATAATACGCAATGGAAATACGAAGAAGAAGCATATGCAAATGTTGGCATTGGAAAAATCACGATACAAAATGGAAGCGAGAAAATCGTGATAGAGCCGGATTTATTCGATGAATATCCGGTTAACTGTAAACTGTATATCTTCAAAAAATTCCAACCAACACAAACATACATGGTTTTGGTTTTAGGTTTTACATTTCTAATATTTGTTGGTGCCTTTGTGCTAGCGCTTCTAGATGGTCCTAAATTTAAACTGAGGAAATTTTTTGCACCTTTGGTAAAAACAGAAACAGTTCCAGATTATAGACCAGAAACGTATGATGCAAAGTTGTGTTACAGAGCACGGTATGAAAAACTGCAGTCCTTGCTGGCAAAGTTTGTTGGTAAAAAAATTTCAGTTTTAACAGACGTTGGATGTGGTTTGGGCGCATTTAACCAGTATTTGTATGAGAAAGGTTTTAATGTAGAGTATTATGTTGGTTGCGACATAGATAAGGAGTCCTTAAAAAAAGCATCAAGTATTGAGCGAATCGTGTGCGACGTCAATTATCTGCCCTTTAAACGGGATATCTCAGAGGTTACGATTTGTAGCGAAGTTCTTGAGCACACCATAAATCCAAACATAGGTTTTAACGAATTGTTACGAATAACCAAAAAATGGCTTTTTGTAAGTTTTCCTGATGAGCGTATAAAAAACGCGCTTGGTTTTAGGTATTTAGAACACATCTCTGAACCGGATGTTACAGAATTTAAAAAAGCAGCGCAAAAGGAAAAGTTCACATTGATAAAGACTGGAAAATTTTTCCTGATTTTTCCACCAAGCGTTTTAGACAAAATGGGATTTCGCTATGATTCTTTTTATCGCCCAATCTTAATGGCAGCATTCAATTTCCTATCGGTAACTCTTAGAAACCTATGTTTGATTAAAGTTATCTTACTCATTTTTAAGAAAGCGGCTAACTCTTCATGAATGCTTTTATACCTTTGAAATATTAAACTCGCTGAGGCTAGCGAATTTGAAAGCAGTATTTAAAAATACATTTTTCAGTAATTTGAGGAAATATTCATTTCATACAGTTTTTTTGTTGTTACTCGTGCTTCCAATAGCCCTTTTGCTTGTCATAGATTACCTTGATATTGAAAGTTTTCAGTATTTTAACGTGAAAACTTGGCCAAATTTTGTTCCATCAAGGTTCGTCTTTGAAGAAACGTGGAAAGGACGTATGTTTTATTTGTTTTTTGTATGGCTGTTCTTTATAGAATTCGTAACTAGTCGAGATCAAATTCTCCGTAAAAAACCAACTAAACGCTTGGCAATAGGAATTTTTTGTTTGCTGATACCGACGATGTACATCATTTTTGTAAATGCCGTTCCGGGTGCTACAAAAGTGATTCTTGATCTTGGTCAATACTTGGGAATCAATGAGCCTGTAGATCGAGAAAGTCTTTTAACATTTCACTGGCCATTGTCCATCGAATATCTTGTTTTATGGTTATCCTTTACGTTAGCTGTGATTTTTGCGTATGGGCTGCTAGGATTGAAAACGTTTTCCATTTCAATTTCACTGCTAGGTGTTATTACTGCTGCATATATGATTAATACACTTTATCCGTCGGAGTTATCTGTGCATCTGCTTATTACTTTTCCAACAACAGCCTTATCAGCCGCTCTACTCCACATACTAGGCTACACTGTTGTGTTGAGTTTCCCATACCCAGCAAGACCCAATTATAAGCTTCCTCTTTTAACTGTGCGTTATGGTAGTACTAGTTATAGTGCGGTTGTGGACTGGCCTTGTTCTGGTGTTCACAGCTTAATTCTTTATGTGCTAATAATTTTCGTATTTTTCAAACGTTCCGAATTTTCGAGTTTTAGAAAG
>JAWBOE010000048.1:0-6481 GCA_038826755.1 Bathyarchaeia archaeon
AAATAAATATTAATGGGTAACCTATTTTCACTTTCTGAGTGCTAAGTGAGCGGGGGTCTCCAAGTCTGGTCAAAGGAGCAGGGCTTAGGACCCTGTCGCGTAGGCGTTCGTGGGTTCAAATCCCACCCCCCGCACTAATTTACTAGTAAATTATAAATACTAAGCCGCAGCCTAGTTTTAATGGTGAACACAACGAAGCCAAACCGCGGAAAAACCAAGACAATCAGGGCCCGCGCCATATACGTTTACATGCCCTCCATCGAGATGGCTGAGGCCTGGAAACAGCGGGCAGCAAAAGCCGGCGTCTCAATCTCAAAATTCGTGATCGAACGCGTCGAAGACGCCATAAAGCGCGAGGAAGGCGACGAAGCATACGTAAGCCGCGCTACGCTTGCCAAGCGCCTGCGGGATGCTGAGGAAACGCTGAAGGCGCTTCGGGCTGAAAACGCGCTGTTGAAGCGGCTTGCCGAGAATTTGGATAATGAGCTTAAGCGTTATCGTGCGCAGCCGTTTCTGCAGGAAAATTTTGAAGGCGTAAGAAAGTTTGACAAGGCGCTTATCGAGTTGCTGCGGAAGGGTGGGGCTTACTCGCAGGAGCAGATTCTGGCGCTCCTAAACATAGATCCTTCCGATGTTGATTTAGTTAAAGCAATTAGCAGGCAGCTTGAAGTTCTAGAAGCCTACGGCCTAATTGAGTACAAGGGTAGGGGTTGGCGGTGGACGAGCTAAACCTAAAAACATTGCAGAAACCCTCCGTGCTCATTAAGGCTTTCAGTCAGGATTGTCGTCTTAGGGGTATGACTGAGGAAAGCATTAGAAGATATATATCAAGCCTAAAAATATTTGGAAAATTTCTGGAGAAGCATGGCTTAAGCATCAGTGACGTGAATGTTAATGTTTTTAGGGATTTTCTTCACTACATGATTTATGAACGTAATGCCAAGCATAAGACTGTTAAAAATTATTTTTCTGCGCTTTCGGCCTTTTATGATTATTTGACCTTTGAGGGCTACATATCCAGCAACATCGTTCTGCCATTCAGAAAAAGGTATTTGAAGCGTTATAAGGATGGTTATGATGATCCTGAAAGGAGGCTTCTAAGCGTTGAGGAGATGAGCTGCCTAGTAAACTCCATTCTAGATCCAAGGGATAAGGCTATAGCCTTGTTATTGGCTAAGACAGGGATGAGGCGCGGTGAACTCTTAAGGCTCGACGTGAAGGACATAAACTGGATGGAGTATGCCATAACACTTAAGCCTACGCCCAAAAGAAGCAATCGCACAGTATTCTTTGATGATGAATGTGCAGTTGCGCTACGCAGATGGCTTAAGGTTAGGGAGACGCTGAATCCTCCTACAAACGCACTGTTCATAAGTTATCAAAGTCTGCGGAGGCTGGATAGAAACGGTCTATACACGACCATAGTTAAATATGCAAAACGCCTAGGCTTCCATAATCCTGATTCGCCGAAGCTCGAAGATCACTTTGGGCCCCACTGTTTCAGGCACTGGTTTACAACATGGCTTTTAAGAAATGGTATGCCTCGCGAATATCTAAAAGAACTAAGAGGCGATAGAAGGAAAGAAGCAATAGACATATACTACCACATAGACAAGCAGGAACTTAGAAAAAAATATCTGGCGAACGCAACAGCTGAAATTGTTGCAATAACCCATTTATGGTATTGATTAATCATAAAGCATTCGAGAAACAATACTGTTACCATATAAGCTAATGCAAAAGCTGATAATACCTGAACCAAACGCAAAGGACCGAGAAGCTTTGTAGGCACAAATGTTTTAAAAAGGCCCCAATTAAGATCCATTCCTATGCTCATTAACAAAGCAATAGGAGAAATGATTAGCGTAAACTCGGCTAAATTCATCTAGTTACTCTCCTTTTTTGCAAGTTGTGATCTTGTGGTTGGAGATTGGCGCGGTTCAATAGTGTGAAACCAATGTTTTTTCAAATCTGTAGTGTTGAATAGTTTACTTTTATAATGCCGATTAGGGTTGTTGCCATTTTTGGAACTGAGATTTTCTGTGTTGTCGAGAACTCTTATAATCAAGGGCTTTTGCGGAATATCCGTTCTTAGTATTGTAATTTTCTTTTTTTGTAGCTTTTTTGTGGCTCCAAGTATAATTTTAGCTTCGTCAGAGCCACGTGGAAAGTTAATATGCAAGACTTTTTGTGTGATCAGCGTAATCGTTACATTATTTTTATTAATTGACGAGCCTTGAAGAAGGCCTGTTGCTTCTTCCCATATCTTTAGTTTTTGTTTTGTTTGCCGACCAAACATGACTTCGACCTCGAAGTCATTATTACTATCTACGGAAACCCCTATATATAACTTTCACCTCAAAGTTAATTCGGTGGCGAAGTCATGAAAAGAAGCGGCAAGCAGCTGAAGAGAGCAAGCGAAAACCAGGTTTTGGCGGTGCTCGCATATGCGGCTGACAAGCTTAGTTGGTCTGACTTATACAAGTTATCCGGACTAAGCGAGTCCACCTTGTCAAGCAGTTTGAAGTCGCTTGTCGATGAAGGGCTTGTTGAGAGGCAAGTTGACGCCGGCGTTTACCCGCCAGCCGTTTACTACACGCTCACCGATAAGGGTCTTGCGCATCTAGAGGGCGCTGTAGAGGCTGAGGGTATTAATGAGAATGAGCAATTGCCCGAGCATTCTAATGATCTTGCAGAGTTTGTGCAGAATTATTTCCGGTTGAAAGGTTTAGGTCTAGACTTGAGCAGAAGCCGCGTTTCTGTTGGGCGTGTGTTCTTCACTTTTGGTCTTTTGCCTTTGGCTGAGCTTGCAAGGGCTTACGTTCCAACAGCAGAATCGGTGTCATACCTGATGTTTATGTCTAATGTTTATGTTGGCGCGGTGAACGCAAAAGCCTTGGTGGACATGCCTGTAGAAAAGCAGTTTGAAACCGTTAGGTTTTTTTGGAAACTATGCTCAACAAGCGCCTTTAATGCCAAAGAAGCAATTTTAGGCTTCACCTTTGACTACCCAAGCGCATTTAATCAATATATCAAAGAAATGGATGCGCAAATACTTGCGAAAGCTTTCCCATATGCCATCAGCATCTCTGATTTGCGAAGAGCCGTTTTTGCCAGATTAAAAGTAATAACGCACCCCATTAGCGAGCGCCGAAAAATTGTGGACAAAATATGGAAGGTACCCCAGTAAGCATCGTAACCTTTGATTTTTCTGAGATACAGTGGAAATTTGATAAGCTTAAGTAATTTTCACGCTTTTCATGGTTACGATGCACAGAACAGATGCTGTGGCCGGTTTTTCACATAGCGGAATATTTCACTAAGCTTTAACGTACTTGGAACATTTAAGAATAATCTTATTCAAAACATAAGTTGAATTATCCGATAAGTTAGTCACACGTTGGAAAGAAAACACACCGTCAAAGTTGCTTTAGACTCTCACCAAGAGAAACTATTAGTCAGCATATGTAAAGCTATGAGGAGTGAAAGTGAAACGTTGTGTATGGCTTTTTGCAGTAGCGGAGTTTGGTAACTGCTAAGGTGGATAGCCGAAAAACGAGTTGATTGTGGCTTTATTGTTTGAAGTTGACTTGTTCAATCAGTAATTGTCGGTAGGTTTCAGGTTGTTCTTTTCTTAGCAGATTTTCGTGCATGATTTCGATGAGGTTCCCGCAATGGTTGCATCTGTAAACATGGCAGTTATGTTTGTATTCGCCTCGATACTGCATGAACCTGTCGCATTTACTGCAGAGCACTGCGATTTCTGGCTTTGGAGTCCGCCATGCTTCTGAGTCTTCCTGCAAACTTTTACTCTCCTATTCAAGCGTACTTTTGTTTAATCAACGCAGTGAGATTACTGAGCGCTATTTGGAATAAATAAGTTTTATATAAAAAGCGGCGCCTCAAACTTTTCCATAGTGGATGCGTCATGAAGAAGAAACGTAATAGAGCAAGTAGGAAGGCTGCTTCGCTGAATAAACGTGCTAAGCCAAAAGCTTCAGTCAAGTCACCTTCGGTAACAAACACTTTTAAGCAGAACGGAAGTCCCCCAGTTGAAGTTGCCCAGAATACACGGCAAGCCGTTCAGGATTATGAGTGGAAACCGCATTTCATTTTGTCCCCTTCGCGATTTAATTATCAGCTACAACTGCAAAAGTCCAATTTTTGTTTTCACCTTGACATCTACCGTATTCCCGAAGAAAAAAAGTCAGTAATGAGTACATGGAGATTTTACTCCCTGAAATGAGAGAACGTGAGGATTTTCATGTCATTGATGACCCACTTGCATATTACATCCAATATTCAGATTTGAATGTAGGCACTCAGCGAGACAACGGGCACTGGGGTATCTACTTTAAGGTCAGAGGAATGGATTTTTGTTTCCAAAATTTTTTGGAGTTCTTTCGTGTTTCCGTGAATCTCGATGTTGACGCTTTGTGGAATTTGTTTGTTGAATTTGTGTTTTGGCACGAGTTGGCGCATCATGTTCTTCAAGACTTGCGCACTCTGAAAGGTGAAGATCAAGTTGCTGCTTGGCGCCAATACTGCGCAGATAAGAGTAAAGAGGAGGGTTTCTGCGAGTTTTTTGCGTTTAAGACAGCTGAGGAAGTCTACCGTCAAAGAAAACATTGTTAGTCACAACGGTGATATAGCCCTTGTTTTTTGTTACCTTGTAGACTTCATTGAAGATGTTCTTAATCGCTTGGAGAAATTCGTCGTAATTATCAATGTTGCCAATGTCATTTGAGTCTTCACTGTATTTGGTCTCTAATCCTTTAGTTATTCTTTCTTTTTGTCTTATGTAGTTTCGTTTGAGTTGGTTCCAGTATGGCGGACTTGTAATGCAGTAATCCACTGGTGGAAACTTGTTTTCCTCCCAAATTTTGCTTAAATATTGTGAATCGCCATGAATAACTTTAATCAATAACTTTAATCAATAATTTTTCTTGCGTCAAACCCATAGTTTTGAGAAACTGCCCTGAACCTCTTCTTTGAGCCAGTAGCTTGTCAACTCTGCATTGCGCTACGGTTGCCCATTTTTCAACAACTTCTACACCTACTCCCGACCTGTTACTCTCAATACAAGCAAGTAAGGTGCTACCAGTCCCAAGAAATGGATCCAAAACTAATTCTTCTCTTTTCGTAAAGAATTCTATAAATTCTTTTGCAAGAGACTCTGGAAACGCTGCCGGATGCAGCAGTTTTGCGTTCTCTCGTGGTGCTGGTCTATGTACAAACCATGTTTTGGTAAACTTGATCCATTCAGTTCCAGAAAGCTCATTCAGTTTGTTAACAGGCTTTCGAGGTTTTTTAGTTCCGATTCCATGCGCATTTCTCCGAAATTAACATAGCTTTCTTCTATTAAATATCATTTGCTAATAAGCGGAGTTGACACTTTATTTTTCTTCCGATTCAAGCCTCTTGAATATCGAGCCTATAGCTTTAGCAGTTGCTTTCCGCTGCTCAAACGCAAATTTCTCTCTTTCAAGCTAATGTGCAGATTCTTAACTCCTCTTGTAAAACTCAACAAGCTTAAAAAGAATCATCATACACTGCTTGCTTATCTCAATCTCCTTTTTCGCTTTGCGCTGATCAAAATAATGTTTCAATACTGCGATTGCCAGGCTTACAATAGGAACAAATCCCCACATAGTCCAATTCAGACAAAGGCATTCAATCACCCATACCAAGAAAAAGTCCGCGACTTTACGTTAAATCCGCCATTCAGCATCTTCTTTTTTCACACAGAGGAGACTCTAACCAACTTTTAGAAAGACCACCTAAGCTTATTTAGTTGTGAGAAAATGCCCAAGAATTCAGTAGAAATAAGCTTCGTAGTCAACGATAAAGGAAATCCGAGCATCTTTTATTGAAGAAATCGAGCAAATCAAAAATTACGTGGTAATCATTAACGAGGTTTTTAAAGGACTTGACAATTAAGAGAGTATACTCGTTTCCGATACTATATACCTACCCTATATTGACGTGTCTTATTCTACTGTATCTCCTGAATCGTGTATACTGTCGTGAACAACTGCCTCTATTTCCTGAAGTCACTCAATAATTACGTTGAAAAGTTTGGTTGGTTGGAATAAAATTTAATCTAACCCAACCCGTTCATTCTTTCATTCATACACATACACACATCCCCGTTTCTTTCTCCACCCTGTCAGTCTGTCTCTGTCCGTCAGTCACACAATCCCGTAAACAAATAATCAATCAAACAAACAAAAAATTTATTCGTGTAGCTTTTTTCGGCTTGCTACATCCAAGAATGGCGAGAAGTTCATTAAGTGTGAGAATGCTAAATTTGGGGATGGGGAAGAATTTATTGTGTTTGTGTTTTCTTTTTGTTTTTGAACTTGGCGTATGCACTTAGGGATATCAACGTGGCTAGGGTTAGTGTCATTAGCTGAATTTGGGTTGATGGGAATTCAGGAATTATTATTGGCTGTGGCGCGTTGTCTATAGTTCCATCGCC
>JAWBOE010000049.1:0-6397 GCA_038826755.1 Bathyarchaeia archaeon
CGCGTGGTCAGAGTGAACCAGCTGGCGAATATGGCGGTTACGTGCAGGCGCTGTGAAGACCCACCATGCGTGGCTGCTTGTCCACGTGACGCGCTGACGCAGTCGGAAGAAACAGGCACAATAATGGTGGATATGGACAAGTGCAACGGCTGCGGCTGGTGCATCGAAGCCTGCGATTACGGCGCCATAATGCTGCATCCTGAGACCAAGGTTGTCCACGTTTGCGACTTGTGCAAGGAGCAGGGTGAACCGCAGTGCATAAAATGGTGCCCTGAAGAAGCCTTGATGCTGGTTACAAGCGATGTGCTGGCGCAGAAGGCGCGAATAAGTGCCGTAAAGAAGCTTTTCCAAGAAGCAAAGAAAAAGTAAGATAGAGCCATTTTTCTTTTTATTTTGTTGTTTTCTCCTAGTTACTCTACTGCGTGGAAAAACTTATACCCCCTCTATATATAGAGCTTGAACTTTAGGGTAAAACCAGCGCTTGAAGGTTGAAATGCCTTTAAGCTCTGGCGCTTGCGCAAGACTATACCCCTCGTTTAAAGGAAATTTTCATAATGCTTCTGTTTGGTGTCGAATTGTTCTTACATACCTATATAATTTCTGACAATTTTATAAAAGGCAACTTCTCTGATACTGGAATTTTCACCACAGGTTTTGGTAGCTCCATTAGCGGCTCGGGTAGCATTGCTCTAGCTACGATTATGAGAAATACAATTATCAATAACCAAAACGGCATAAACGGTTATGGTGGCTACCAAATAATTGAGGGCAACATTATCCAGAACAACCAAATCGGGATAATTGAAGGCGGAATCGTGCGCAATAACACGATAGCAAAAAGTTCGATAGCGATTGATAACCCATCCGCATATGCTGTAATTTACTACAACAACATTATAGATTATAGTGAAAACAACATAAGGCTAAGTCAATGGGATAAATTCAATGTTAACGCGACTTACAATTGGTGGAGAACCACCGACACAACATTAATCGATCAAACAATCCATGACTTCGAAGATGATTTTAATCTCGGCAAAGTACATCCCCATCTTAACGGCGCCTAACCCTGCTATAAGCTCATAGCTTCAAGGTAATGGGCAAATAACGCCGACGCCACCACCACCTAACCCGCCGCCTGAGCCATCCTCCTCAACGTGAGAAACTAAGCTTACTCTTGCATGTAGCAGTTCAACATCTTACGCGAATTTTAAAGTGGACATCTCTGGAAGCTTAACCGCTTGCGGCACAGGCATATCTAATTCGTATATATTGCTTTCGTACAGTGTTAACCGCGGTGCATCATGAATTGACCTTACAACCGTGAACACAAACAACAACGGCGCTTTTACTGCTGTCTGGATGCCCGACGTAACAGGATACTACCTCTTCAAAGCGGTTTGGACAAGGGTGATGCAGCGGACTCGGCGGCTAGTGCAACCGTTAGTTTTGCTGTAACATCTCTAGAACAGAATGTTTTTTCAGTAGCTACAAACTCCAGCCTTACAGAGCTCTTTTTGATTCAGCAAATCGAAAGCAAGATTCCGCGTTGAAGGCGCGACGGAACCATAGGCTACGTGAACGTTCACGTTTCCAAAGCTTTCCTCAGCAGCGTTTCTGGCTTAAAAGTTTACTTGGACGGAAACCAAATAGCATGCTCCACCGAGCGCCAAGAGGGCTCTTGGCTTCTGGCTTTCACGTACAACCACAGCGCCCATCAGGTAGCCATAAACTTTGACTCGGCCGCTTTCGATGAAAGACAGATTGGCACCGCACTGATCATCGGGTTACCTATTGCTGCTATAGTGCTGTTTTTTGTCGTCACAAGAATTAAGGACAGAAAATCGAAAACCAACCCAGATAACTCGAGCTAATTATGGATTGGAGAGAGACACTTTAGCAGTATTCCCGTAATTTTTTCCGCAGCTGCTTGCACCCTTGGCGTTAAGCCTTCCCCGAACTCCGTGCTCTCAGGCTCAATCAGCAGCAACGCTATTTTAGCACCTGTCATCTTTGTTATATACTCGCAGAAAATACGCAGAGGCAACATGTGAGTAGTTATTGCTGGAAAGTTCGTAACCTGTTTTGGAAAGACAAGCCGTATCTCGCCTGGTTTTAGCCCAAGAATTGCGGCGTCTATAAGAAGAACGTGGCTTGGTTTGAGGTCCACTATTTCTTGCATGAAGCTTTCTGGAACAGTCTCGCACTCAAGCAAATTTACTTTATCTGAAACTTTGCCCTCTAAATCTTGAATGATTTTCACACCGATGAAATCATCGGTACGTAGGGGGTTGCCAATTCCCGCTACAACAACTTCTTCCGCGTTAGCAAGCCACTTTTTCAGTTCACCTTGAAGATTGTATTCCCCCTTTGCCATTGGAAACGCCATTGGAACCAGAACTCAGAACTGTTTGAAAAGGTTTACTTCAGTTAAAGTACGAAGTTTACTTAATTAATAAATACTCGAATTGTCCACCGTAAATCAGTCTTCTAATCTGCATCCTGAAAATTCACGGCGCAAACCCGTAGCGTTCAACCCTTCTGAAAATAGCTGAAAAGTACCCGAAAATGGGCAGAACACGAGCAAATTCTAAGCTTCCTTTAAGCATATCCTAAAACATGAAGATGCCGAGAAGATGAACAAGCGTGTAGTCTAGACGATACGACTCAACACCCATGTCAAAATGGTGCAGATAAGAGCAATCACCCTTTCTTGTGCATGTCAATACTTAGAGCACACTTCCACAGTTTTATCGTGTGGTGCTTGTACCGAAAAAAATAGGGCCAAGCACCTATCTTTAGCTACCACTTCCGAATTAGCCATCGAACGTTTTCATGAATGAAGAAAACTTGCATAGCAAAACCATCAATACCCACATAAATGTATTCATTAATAGTATACTGAGTCATATAGAAATTTTGTAACAAACTGCCTCTTTTCAAACTCTCTGCTTCTTTGCAAGATATATCCTAAATATGAATTCATCCGAAAATGCAAGATAGTTGTTCTCACACGGCTGCGCCTTTGTGATTCCAGTTACTTCGTATACAAACTAGCAACAAAACTTAATGAACGGGTTACGTGGAAGACAGCGAGCCCGTTACATTAGGTTAGGCTGACGCAGGAGTTATTTAGTCAAAACAATACAATGAAATGAAGGAAAAGGCGAACGAAAAAGAGAAGAGCTGCTTGATTCATAAGCAAGCGTACTGTTTGGTTCTACTATAATCACAATGTTCAACTTTACAACCATCTCTTTCCCAATTTCAGCATAGGTATGGCTACTTCTTTCCATACCAAGCAAGAAGAACAGGAATCTATTCTTGAATATTGGCTATTTTGATGGAGTTTTCTCAAGCTATTCAGTTTGGCAGAAGCCCATATTTCTGATATGGGTAAATCAAGTATATTGCCCAGTTTCAAGTCCCCTGCTACCTCTCCCAAACAGCAAGGGTAGACGTTACCTTCCGCTGAAATATAGAGCTTCTCCCATAATTGCCTGCAAGGATGCCGGGGACTTTGGGGGGCAATGAGTTTGAACTCTGACAAATTTCCTGTCCAGCTATTCATGTCATGTAAATGAAGACTGTCGATAGAGCTAATTTTTGATTCCCAAAAAGCCCTAAATTTCACGGGGTCATTATCCTTTAACTTAAGTAGTTGAATGGTTGTTCTTGGGAACGCATTGCCCTTCGCAGCTAAGAAGCGGCAGATGTTAGCTACAACCTTATCATACGCATCAACTTTATTATATTTCAAATAAGACTTTGCATTTGAAAAATTAAGACTAACAAGTAACCCTTCAAATTTATTAATAAGCGAATTATTGAGCAAAATTCCATTCGTGTTCACAGAAATCATGGCGTGCTTGAACGTTTCCTTTATTTTTTTTATGCGTCTGAGCAAGTTTGAATCTAATAGTGGTTCTCCTAATCCTTGAAAGCTAACGTTAAGCGGAAAAAACTGGGAGTAATAATTACTTAATTGTTGCAGCAGCTTTTCAAAAACAGAGTCGGTCATTTCAATTGGTGCAAGAGTTTTTGAAGCAACAAGTTGATTATGGGGACAATAACAGCAGGCTAAGTTACAGCGTCTTGTCGGTTCAATAACTATGCTAATAGGCTTAGATATATCCCACTCAGGTCTGTAGTGAGCAAACCAAATTGCACTCCTTACGCTGTAGAGGAAATCACTTTGAGAAAGATGGTCTTTAAAACTCAACCTTTCGACCACCTATAATTTTTAAGATACTGCTCCTTTGTAAGCCATCCAACAATATGATGAATGTAGATTTTAAAAGCCCAGATTTTTGTACCAAAAGGCACTTTGCATGCAGCAAGAAACGCATTTTTACATAAAGCTACTAAAGAAGTATAGTGCGTTTCATTCCACCATGCCCCCATAATTCTTGCTCTTTTCAGCATATTCTCTTTATCCAAAAGCTGTTCATGTAAGATATAGACAGGAACAACATAAGTGTTGAAACCCTTGCTGACTATATATCTGCCTATAAGCATGTCTTCTAAAGCAGCAGCATGAGTGTTGAAGCCTCTAACTGCCTCTGTTTTAAATAAAGCGCCATTGGGCTGGAATCTTCCAACATTTTTCTGCAAATAAGGCAATTGACCAAGATTATATAGAAAACCTTTTTTAAAAAGCTTAGAAGTAGCTGGGTCTTTAATTATGGGCATCTCGTACACTCTGTTGCATATAGCTCCAAGCTTGTCGTCTTGTTTCGCAAGCACATCTCTCCAATGTAGCATCTTTGAGTACCAGTTTTTAGGTAGGTAAGCATCTGAGTCTATCATTATAAACCATTCACCCACAGCATTTTTGCAAATCCAAGTTCTTGCTTCTCCAAGATTTAGATGCTGTTGAACAACCTTTGCTCCATATGCTTTAGCTATATTTACAGTGTCATCTGAAGAAAAATTGTCAACTATGGTAATTGCCGCATCAGGTATTTCAGAGCGAATGCTTGCTAAGCATTTACCTATGCTTCGCTCATTATTCCATGTAGGAATGAAAACGTCCATAATCTACACTGTCAAGTTTCATCTGGGTTACGTCTTTAAAAAGTTAAGCATATAAGCATTTAGCTCTCTTGAAGCCATCTATAGTAATGAACAAATTGAGAAAAAGGCGAAATTTAATTCTTACCTTTTTATTGTCGTGATAAGTTCTTCTTTATGATTGTAGACTTTTATTGTCAACGGCATTTGGCCGACCGCATAGTGTGTTGCGCATGCGAAGCATGGGTCGTAAGCTCTGAATGCCATCTCCACCTTGTTAAGCACGCCTTGGTCGATTTTGCCGTTGTGTATTAAGCCCTTTGCGGCGTCGCGGATGGATATGCATATTGCCGGGTAATTGTTGGTGGTGGCCACAATCAGGTTCACGTCTTTAACAAGCGCGTCCTTGTCAAGCACATAGTGATGATACAGTGTGCCTCTTGCAGCTTCAACCACGCCGACGCCTTCTCCTGGCTCGCCGGGCTTGTTGCGTATGTTCGTGCTTGTGATTTCAGGGTCTTTCGCCAGCTCAAGTGCGCGTTCAGCCGCATAGAGCAGTTCTATCAGACGCGCCCAGTGGAATGCTAAAGTGCCGTGTACTGGTTTGCCGCCTAGGGTCTTGTACATGACTTCGTATTCGGCTTGCGCCTGCGGCGTAGCCATGCCGTCAGCCGCGTTTAAGCGTCCAAGTGGACCTACGCGGTAGATGCCGCTGTCAGCTCCGTAGACTAGGCCTTTCCATCCGACTTTTTTTAGGAATGGAAACTTGGAGTATGTCCATGGTTCCACGTGCTCGCCGATGTGTTTGAGGTATTCTTTGGGCTCGAACTTTAGGAATTCGCGGCCATTTGGGTCTGTTACGCGGATTTTTCCATCGTAGAAGTTGACTTTGTTCTTGTCGTCCACGAGGCCCATGTAGTATGTCTTCATTGTGTATGCGTCGCTTTTAATCATGTCAATGTAGGTGCTGTTGCCTAAGACTATGTCGTGGAAAAGCTTAAGGGTTAATTTGGCAAATTCCACGGAGGAAGCAGCCATCTTCTCGATTTCTTGCCTTTTCTCTTCGCTTAGGGGCTTTGAGATGCCTCCAGGTAAGCCGCATACGGGATGTGTAGCTTTACCGCCGAGGATCTCGGTTATCTTCTGGCCGTAGGCTCTGTGTTTTATGACTTCTTTTCCAATGTCCAGGCCTGCTTTTTCGATGACGCCTAAAATGTTGCGCTTTTCGGGCGGGGCGTCTGGGCCAACAATGAAGTCTGGTCCGCCTAGGTAGTAGAAGTGTAATGTGTGATCGTAGATGTAGTATGCTACGTACATGAGTTCTCTGAGTTTTTTTGCGGCGGATGGCGGTTCAACATTGAAGGCGGCGTCTAGGGCTTTTACT
>JAWBOE010000050.1:0-6130 GCA_038826755.1 Bathyarchaeia archaeon
AGGCCTCCGCTGCCTCCGAAGTTTAGGGTTGTGGCTGTTGCGAAAGTTTTCAGGAGCACAATGAGGGTTAGTGTGAGGATGCTAAAGGCTGCTCCTTGGATTATGGCCTTGACAAAGTTTAGTCCTACACCGATAGTGTAGATGGAGATTAATCCTGAGAAGATAAGCACTAAGGCGGCGATTGTTATCGTAGTTGCGGCTCCGGCTTTCTTCTTTATTTCAAAGCCGAGTTTGTTAGTCCAAGAGAAAGTTTTCGTAAAGAAAACAGCATACAAACCGCAAATTAAACCTAGCAGCAGGGAAAGCCCGATCTCGTAGAGGGTGAGCTGGATGTTTCCTACTATGCCAAAGAATGGTTCGCTGCCGAGCACGGCTACTGAAAGCAGGTAAGCTGGAACTGAGGCTATTATAGCTTCAATGAAGTTTTCCCTGTCTAAATCGTTTTTGTAAGGAATCTCCAGCGCGAAGAGTATGGCTGTAAGGGGCGTGCGGAAAGTAGCTGCCAAAGCGGCTGCTGCTCCGGCTAAGAATAGTTTTTTGCGTAGTTCGGCTTTGATTTTGAAGTATTTTGATAGGGCTGAGGCTATGCCGCCTCCGGCGAAGAGGCTAGGTCCTTCAGGACCCGCGCTTCCTCCGAGGCCTATGGTTAGCATGGCGGCGATGGGTTTTACAATTGTGTCTTTTAATGGCAATTCTCCGTTTGTTAGATGGTACGATTCTAAAACGGTGTGAGTGCCTGAGCCTGTGGTTTTTGTTTTAGCAAAATGCTTCACGAGTAGGTAGGGCAAGCCGATGGCTAGAAAGGCTAAAGGCACTAGGGCAACTATTGAGTATTGCAGCGTCTGCTGGCTTAAGCTGGATAGGAACAGGTACAACAGGTAGAATGCTATTGCTACGGATGCTGCTAAAAGCCCAACTGCTACGACCAGCAGATAGTATCGTATGCCTTGGTTTAGTCTGTTCATTGTTTCTGTCAGACTGTTTCTTTGGCATATAAGGGTAATGCACAACCGTAGCTCGTACGAAAAAGTGGATTTAACTTTCTTCCTTGGATACGAGCACGTTTAGCAAAGCCATCAAAGATTATCGCTGCTTGGGTGTCTGTGGCTTTGTCGAGTATGTCTTGCATGTTGTTTTCTTTGAGTAGCATGGCGTGGTAGGCTTTGGTTCGCAGTTCATAGATTGTTGGGCTTGGATGTTTTTGTTTGGTTTCTGCAATGTAGCCTGCCTCTTTCAAGCAGCGTAGCCGTTTGGTTAGGCTTGCGTAATAGGTCTCCTCTAGGCCTTTTTGTTTGCTTACTTTTTTGTAGAGCTGCTTGAGGGGTTGAGGGCTTTCTTTGGCGAGGATTTCAAATATGGCGCGGTTTAGCCGGGCTTCTCGGCCACTGAAAACCTTAAGCCTTGTGCCCTTGCTCTTCTTCCGCGTCAAAGTTCTCCGCTTCCTCTAACGCTGAAAGCGGAAGCTAGGGTTTTTTGGAACTATCTTATCACGTTAATGCCGCTGTTTTCTGGTGTTTTGTCTGAAGGCAAAAAGTTTCTACGGGAGAAAAAATTATGGGAAAAATTTTTGGGAGTCTTATATGTTTACAAAATTGACACTTTTATGTAAAAATGGGCAGGCGGTTTGCAGTTTCTTGGCGTGTTTTGACGGGGTGTTTTCTTCGGCTAGAAACATTTTTCCCATAGGCATTTCTACGGGCGAAAACCTAAGGGGGCAGGTTTTGCGGGGCGGTTTTTCTCAAGAGGTAAGATTCAGATAGTCGATTATTCGGTATGTTTGTTTCTCATGAGGGTTATGTTTATGATTTCTTGTTCTGGCGTTTCTCTGGCTGCGAGGTCTATGCTAAAATTTTTGTGCATGTGCGGCTCGATTTTTTCGTTAAGCCTCGTTGGGAAGTCTATGGAGTAACGTTTGTAACGGTACTCCTGATTTCTCTTGTAACGCTTTTTCATCCAGCGGACTTGAAACTTAACCAACTCTGCTACTCCCCCAAGGCAACCTGGGTATTCTTGATTTTGAATCTGTTAATGCGGTAAAGGTGTTGGCTGAAATTGCTTTTTCTTGGTTATTATTCGGTTTATGAGAAGCACTACTGCAACAATTGAGATTGCGATGAGTGCTACTAAGCCTATCCCAAGCATTGCCCATAATGCTTGTTCTAAAACTGAAGGTGAAGGTCTAGGGATTGGCATTTGGTCTTGTGTTTGATTAGGAAAAAGTATGATGAATATTCCTGCAAAAAGTAGACCTGATATTACAGCTAGGATAACGGCTATTGTCATCTGTGTTTTTAGTCCGATTATGGCTTTCTCACTTCTTGGCTTTTTACCTTTTTAGATAGCATTAGCGTTGTTATTTAACGTTGTTTTGTACTAAATTTTTGTACAGCTGTAGCACTAGTCAGTTATGGCAGTTTATTGGGCTAGCTCTTAAATTATCGGACAACTAATTTATAGGTCGGGGTGAGCAACCTTAAGGAATCAGCCGATATCCTAAAAGGAACAACTCTTGACATCTATCGCTTTATGTTAAAAGCTAACAAGCCTCTTGGAATTAGAGAAATACAAAGAGAACTGAACCTTAGCTCTCCCTCTTTAGTCCAGTACCATCTTTCTAAGCTAGAGCACATAAGGAAACTAAAAAATGAAAAAATTTATAAGTCTCTTTAGTCCAGTACCATCTTTCTAAGCTAGAGCACGAAGGGCTTGTGAGAAAGGAATTGGGGAATTATGTAGTTAACAGAGTTTTGTTGAATAGTTGCATCAAAATCAGTCGTTTTGTTGTTCCTCGGTATCTTTTTTACTCGGTTTTTATGGCTGTCCTTTTGGTTTCCGAGCTTACTATTCTTAAGCCAGAGATTTTTAGTCGGGAATATTATTTCTATGTTGCCGCAACAGTTATTGCTCTTGTGATTTTCTGTTATGAAACCGTTAGAGTATGGGTCAAAGGTAATTTGTGACCAAGGACTCCTTACAGAAGTAATTTTCACTCTATCTGTCCTATTTTTTAGGACACCTGTTCTAAATTGTAGAAATTAATAGGTATTCCATTTATATCAGAAGCAAATGAGGTGAAATAGATGCTTAAGAAAAGAGCTTATTGTTTTGCTGCGGTACTTCTTGTTTTTTCAATGCTTTGTTTGATGGTACTCACTGTAGCGGCTCAGACAAATAACCTGACAACGGGAAATGAACCATGGTCCCTGAAAAACTTTGTTGACCCTGTTACCCTGAAAATTCAAGAACTAAAAGAGCAAGGATTAGGTACAGAAGAGATAATGGTTGAGCTTGAAAAGTTGAGTATGGGTTGGTACCCAGAGACGGGAGCAACGTGGATGGGAAGCGCGTTAACTTCTGAGGAACTTGCTAAAATGCCAACTAGAACAGCGACAGATGTGCCTTCCGATGAGAAAGCTGTTACTATGGTTGATAAAGTCTCGGTGATGCGTACAAGTTCGGCTTCTTGGACTGGTGTTAGTGCTGAGATGGTTTGCGGTTCTATGAGTGCGGCTTCAGGGCAGACAATATACCATTATGTAACTGTTCAGTTGGGCGATTTAGGAGGTTTATCCAGCTGGGCTGAGGTAGTTGTTACTCACAATTATGGCGAAGCTTACAAGTGGTACACTTACGATTCAAATGAAGGCGGCTGGGCATTCTATGCAAACAAGAATACGCCTTCAACTGCAACCGACACCTATGTGATGATGTTAGACGGCACTGCGGATGGCGACGGGTATCACTATGATGTCTGGATAAATTATCAGTGGGTAAGACGTGCTCACTTGCCAAGCCTATATGTCCAAGCGGGTTTCCAAAAGGAAGTATTCAGCAATAGTGGAACCTTTACAAATGATGCCTCACGTTCTGTTTACTACCGAAACTGGCTGCATAATGCGCAGGGCTGGTCATATTGGACAAGTGCGGTGAGCACTCAATGGAGCGCAAGTTCCCCAGTGCGAGAATCTCACACTATGGGTGCTGTAAGCTACAATTGGCAAACATGGGTACAAAACTAGCTAGTAGCACCAAACAAAATAAACCCTTTTTTATTTTTGCTTCAAGATTTCTCGTTCATTTATGAATGATTGATTGGTTGTCCTAATTTTTTGTACAAGTGTCCTAAAGTGTAGAAATAAGTATTTTTCTTGCCGTAGTTTATTCGGGCATTTTAGGAAAAAGCATGAATTGGTAGAGGAAACGGAAATGAATAGAGCAGACAAAAATAGCTACGAAAATGAAATTTTAATATTATTTCGTCTTTCGAGAAGGGCTGAGTCGAGGAAAAAGATTTTGAAAGCACTACGTTATAGCTCCAAAAACTGTAGTCAAATAGCAAGAGAAGTAGGGCTGGATTGGTGGACAGTTCAGAAACACCTTTGCACACTAAGAAAGGAAAACATCGTTAAAAGCTCGGATTTTGGAAACTCTAAATTCTACAGACTTACGTCAAAAGGTGAAGACGTTATAAAGGCACTTCTTTCAAATGACAAAGACTGTTTTTAAAATTATTCTCAAAGTGTAGAGCTTCGAATCAGAAGTAAATGCATGGTTAAGAGAGGTACAATTTGCACCCGAATCGGGTCTGAATCGTGAAAAACATCTTTAACAATTCTGTAAATCAGCGCTAAATAGGAGCGCCGAGCGAGTGGCGCAATGACAAGAAATTACCCGAAAGCTAGGAGAATAATGGAGGTAAAATAATATGAAAAAGAGTCTCGTTATACTCCCTCTGGCGACGCTGGTTCTGATGATGAGCTTTGTAGCCGTGGCAAGTGCAGCTTACGCGCAAAGCGTCGTTGGATATTCACCTATTGGAAATGGTTCTGTTAGCAATCCGAACGGTATTTTAGGCAGCTCACCTGATGGCTCGTACGCACAGTTGTACGGCGGAAACCTTGGCGACGGTGGAGTAATAGATGTTTATATGAGTACGACAGTATCTTCTGGGGCACCTGTCTATCTCTATAGTTATTCAGCCTCAGGATACTACAGCCATGTCTATGTGTACGTTTCTTACGACAACAGTAACTGGTACCTAGTTGGTAGCGGGTATGTTTACGGTGGACCAGGGTGGCTCTACTGCGGTAATGCTCCCATAACTTACAGGTATATCGGAATAGCTGCTTATGATGACGAAGGGTGGAGCGCGAACTTTTTCATAGATTGCATCTATAGTGCCTAAAGACACGTGCATTACCTTGACCCCTTAAAAACCCCTTTTTATTTCCCTTTTAAGATCAGAGCCATACAGCAGTTATCGCTAATTACCATGGTGATGTTTTGCGTCTTGCGACTACAAACTTTCCAGACCAGGTTATTTCAGTCCAAAAACTAACTCTACTAAATGACAACTTATACATCGATTATATCTTGAGAAGCAAAGTTGCTTGGAGTTCGAGTAGCTTATAATGAGAGAAAAAGTGTAAGAAAGCGATGCTATGATTTTGATTGCTTGCTCAAAAAGAACTAGTAATTTTATCGTTTAGAAACAACATGCGTTCAGTACTTGTCGAGTTGGATTTTCCAGATTTCTTTTTCGTAATGGCAATCACGGAAAAGACAACTATCGCAAAGCCAACCACCGCGATTATTAGCAACTGGGCAGGAAATTCTTGATCAGATGTGGTTGAGGAGTCAGTTAGCACCAAGTTCGTAGCTGTGTTTATCACCGAGACTGTACCACTGATAAGATTTGTAACATATGCGTATTCGCCGTTAGGCGTTATAGCTACACCATAAGGGTTGATTCCAACGGTTACCGTGGCATTCACCGTGTTCATGGTTGTACTTATTATCGAGACCGAATTATTGCCGCCATTTGTAATATATGCGTATTCATCGTTGGGTGTTAAAGCTATACCGTTAGGAGAACTTAAACCGGTAATCGTCGCCGTTACTGTGTTAGTAGCTGTGTCTATGACCGAGACCGAGTTGCTAGCAAGATTAGTAACGTAGGCGTGTGCGCCATCTGACGTTATAACTACTCCGCTAGGATTCATTCCGACTGTTACCGTTGCCATCACTTTATTCGTGGCTGTGCTTATTACTGAAACTGTACCGCTACCGCCATTCGTAACATACGCGTAATCTCCGTTGGGAGTTATTGCCACAGACGTAGGAGTGCTTC
>JAWBOE010000051.1:0-6043 GCA_038826755.1 Bathyarchaeia archaeon
CCTCCAACTGTGACTAGTATTTCAGCGTCTGGGTCATAACGGAGATTGTAGTCTTTGTAAGCTTTTTGAGAGAGAGCTTCTCTAAGTTCTGGAATGCCGTTAGTTAATGTGTAATGTGTTTTTCCTTCTTTTGCAGCCCGAGAATACGCCTCTAAAACATGCGGTGGAGGCGTAAAATCAGGTTCTCCAACAGTTAAATTGATAATTCCTGGTGTTTTTTGCGCTAAAGCGAAAAATCGGCGTATTCCAGAGCTTTTTATGGTTTTTAGGCGTTCTGCGGGCTTGAAGTGCGAAACCAAGAGGTAATCCTCAGTATGCATTATTTTCTTCAGCATAAAATGTTTACGTTCGTAAATCAGCCAGTATGATGGAAGAATATTCGATAGTCTTAAAAGGATTACCTCGTATACAAAACTGTATTCATCAACAAGAACGCGTAGAGGGAAAGGTGTGAAGTTAAAAGAAAGCGTACAATCGTGGCTTACAAGTTCCTTAAATGACCCCATTGTGAAAATACTTGCTAAAAACAGTCACTTAACAAAAACACAGCTCGAAACACTGCTTATAGACGTTTTATCCGAAAATATCGCAGGCAAACCGCTAAAATACGATGAAAAAGCCAGATTACGACTAATGAAGGCAAAAATAAGTCGAGGAGCCTTTAACAGGACTTTAAGACAGGCAAAAGAAAACGTAATAAAAGCAATCTACACGGTACTGCTCTTAGGGTATCTGGGAGTCTTCGAAAGCACAACTTTAGACCCGTATCTAGAAGTGGCAAACAAGTTGCAAGAGTACGTTGACGCGTGCAAGACCATGCCAAACAAAAGTGGAGAACTCAGTGAGCATCTAAAAGTCATAGAAATCATAAGAGAAGAGCTTGAAACAAGCCTAAAACAGCTTTCAAATGTCTCAGAAGGCTTAGTGTGACGTCACAAATCACACCGAAAAGAAGCCTAACTTATAAGGCGCGGAACCCAAAATCTGTTAGCCGAAGAAAACAGCTGGAAATTCGAAAAGAACCTATAGTTAAGGCGATTTATGATTTCATAGCAACAATGACATCTGACGCGAGTGTTACAATAAACTGTGATGTGTGACGTCATAGGAACATAGGTGCATGTACAGGACCATAATCTTTAAATCTTTTATGGTAAAAATGTGATGTGTGATGCAACATGATTAAATCACGCATAATCACATGTGAATCACAGAGGGATGCTCTTGACTGATATTTTGCTAATTCTTGTGGGTACGTTAGTTGCTGCGACCGTGGGTGCTGCAATTGAGTATTATAGGCAGCTTCGCAGAGTTCAGAAAGAATATGAAAAGGCGCGAGAAGTTGTTGAAGACATTGTTCTGAGTTTTAATAGGCAACTCAGACAAGAAGCAGGAAAATTGGAGACTGTTGCATACAAGGTTCATTCGATTTCTTCAAAAAGCGACAGCGCACTTAGCAAGGCGGAAAATGTTGATAAACAGTTACATGTTTTGGAAACAAAGCTCAATGGCGTTGTAGAAGATAAAGGTAAAATGTTAGCAAGACTAGAAGAGGTTGACAAAAAACTGCGTGATATTGCCGCGTCACAGGAGACATTAAATGCTAAGGTTTCAACCATAGAAGAGCAAGCACGTCGCATCACTGCAGTTCCAGAAGCAAAAATTGAGGCGGTGATACCTATAAAGAGAGAAAAGGCTATGGCTCCATTGACTGGCACTGAAATTGCTGTGTTGGAAATGCTTGCAACGGAAGGCGCAAAAACGGCTCCGGAGATTAAGGAAAGAGTTAAGCTAAGTAGGGAACATACGGCGCGGTTAATGAAAAAGTTGTATGAGGAAGGCTATCTGGAAAGGGACACAAACAAGATTCCATTCAGATACAGTGTTAAGAAAGAAATGGAGAAACTTTTAAAGAAGGCAGAAAGCGAAGCAACGTGATATCATAGGGAAGGGGATTCTTGTTCACGCAGTCTCTTGAGACGCTCATCCATTTCAGATAGACTCTTTGTTTCAGCAAGTCCATAGTCTTCGTTTCCTCTTCTCTCTAAATATTCCGGGTAATGCGTAACTTTTATCGGCACAGCAAAACGAATTTTCGGTTCGGATATAAGCAGAGCCTCGCCAACATCTAACATTTTAATTTCGGTATCGCTGTATTCCAAGTAAGGTGTATTTTCAGTTAGATATGTTCTATCTTTTCGCAACTCGGTTTTCATTATAACTTTTGTCCACAATTCAGCAAAAACGTCAAAGTTAATTCTTGAAGGACGTGGCGTTACAGCGTTAAGTCCAACTCTGTATTTACGGTATGTCAGGGCAATGTCAGAAAATATTGTTCTCGGTTTGTTAGGGTCGAGGAATTCGTGTGCTTCTTCGAGCGTGATAAGAAGTGTTGGAAGTTTCTGCCATTCTGTATAATTTTCTTCCCACATGCGCTTGTAATGGCGCGCAATGGTCGACGCTACGAGGCAAGTTATTTTGTTCTGGTCTTCTGAGCTTATTCCAGAAATGTCTATGAGGCAGGTGATTCCGTTGCATAGGTTTTGTGTTACGTTATCAATGAAGCTGTAGTCAGAAACTGGAAACAGGTCAGAGGAAAGAGAAGACAGCTTAAGCATTAGAGCATCAATTACATGCTTCATTTTGTAATCTGCAACGCGCCCAACTCCAACATGCCCTTCAGCACCATAAACTTCTCTTGTTTCTTCAATCCAGCTTTTCCCTAGTTTTTTGTAAAGCTTCCTTGCAAGCCTAAATTGAGGAAGCCCTATGTCAGGAAAAAGTGTAAGAAGTTTTTCTGGAGTGATTGTATGCAAGCCCACAGTCATTTTTCCGTCGCGTGAAGAATAATACTGAACTTTGCTGTGAAATAGCGGATGGTCTTTTAATCCTTTTTGGGGTTTGATGCCTTTTCCTTCGAGAAGCTGTCCGGCAAAGTCAAAGATTAAGGCTACTGTTTGGGGGCTGTTATCAATTATCTGAGCATTTAAAACTAGTTCGGTGTTTGTCTTTCCAGAGCCTGTCATTCCGAACATGCCCATCATTAGGGGTATAGCCTCAATATTTATACCTACGGAACCAAGAGATTGCTCGCCTGAACGAAGCCGCCCTAACTCTAACTCTCCAGAAAGTTTGAGGACATCACAATCTTCTTCGCTTGCCGTGTAAACTTTGTCTCTATAGTTTGGATTGAACGTTGGAGAGCGCACCTTGCCAGCTGTTTTCTCTAAAAAAAGAATAGCTTCGACACAGCGGTAGGCAGAGTAGGGTCCAAAGGATTCTTTGCCTTCGGCCTCACGTAATTGTTCGATAGTGTCAAGCGTTGAACTGCTTTCAGCGTTAACAATTCTTGCATAGAAGCTTCTCTCGCCTGAGTCTATGCGAACTATCTGTCCAAAAGAAAGAGTTACTCCTTTATTGAGGAAAAAAGAGACTGCGTCTCCTTTTGTTCCACATATGAACCCTATAGGGTCAGACTTGCCCATCCCACCACTCCCACTCAAAAGCGTGTTTTATTCCGTGAAGTTCGTCTGCAAACCGGCAAGAAAATTCTTCCCTGCGCAATGTCTCCAATAAGCCCGCCTCCGCAAGGACGCTCTCTACTTGGTCATGATAAGCTAAGAGCATTGCATCAGAAGGTTTCGAAAATTCATGAGCAAGCAAAAGAGGAATAGGATAGCCTAAACAGCGAGGATCTTCAGCCACAACAGTTAGAGGTGCAAGCAATTCACTTACATCACCTTTAGTCAGATACTCCATAATATCACAACGGAAAACGCGTGGACTCTCTTTGCACAACTTAACAAGCGATATATCTCCATACAAGCTCTGATCTTTATCTGCTTCTCTCACCGGATGAAACACCCACATATCATAGGGGGAAAGAATGCTCGTAGTAGCTATAAGATCTCTGCCTTTTTCATCGTGAAGCGAAGGAGAATTTTTGCTAATAGCCAAAAGGGTAATCCCTTCTTTTTCGCATTTTTCATACAAGGCCACCCGAAACTTCCGTTCCCCACCGAAATAGCCGCCGCCATCAAGCAAAAGGTAATTACTACGAGGATCGCCATGCTCGTAGTATGAAAAGTTGGTTTTGCCTTGAAGAAGATCAAGTCCCATTTGACTTTCTAACTCGATCCTTATGTCTGTGAGGAAGTTACTACGAGTGTGCGCATCGCCAACCACGGTGCATAACCGTTCGTGGTAATCCCAATCAACATTCCGTTCTTTCACTGAGGCATATGCAACTCGCATGAGGTAGATTCCCCAGTTATTTGCTCTCTTAAGAGTTCTTGTAGAGCAATCAACTGCAATAAATCTTCCAGAAAAACTGTTCATTTTCTTTAAGGGTTTTATTAAGGATACGTCCGGTTTGGCGGATATTACTGGTTCCTCTCTCATCTCAGTCACACCGGTAACTCTTCCTTTGTCAAGGTAAAACCTGAGTTTCTTTTCCATTTCATCTAAATCTAATCTGATTATGCTGTGCACTTGCGACCTTTCCTCATTGTGTTGCTTAAATTGCAAAATTTTTACTGGAATAGTTGTTTGTGTTTGTTAATTATCTTTTTGTAGAAAAATATTTAGGGTTGCGGTATTTGTTGTTTAAGTGTGGCTTGAGGAACGTTGAATGCCAGTTTATATTTTAAACTGTTGGCTGCTCCTGTTTTCATGAGTACTCCTTTATTTGTTAATCTTGAGAGATAAGTTGCCACAGTACTAAGGCATATAGGCTCTTTAAATTCTTGTTCGTAAACAGTTTGAATATCTTTTGAAGAGAACCACACAATAGGAAAGTGTTTGTGAATTAACGTACGGACTTTTTCGTATTTAGTGAACCCGTTGCCAACGCTGGTGGGATTACTGCCAGAATTGGTTGGTTCAGTTGGCATCCCGCCTAAAAGTTCCACCATATCTAAAAGCCGTAGAGCCTTTTCTCTGGTTATTTGCCCCTCGAAGGCTACAGCATACTTATTGCCTTCACTATCAAATACTTCTACGCGTATTTTCCTTGCTGGCATCGGTTGGCATGCACCACATGTGGTGTTCACAGTTTTGCAACTCACAAGTTATAGGCGTTATGGTTAAACAAAGAAAGAAAAACACCATTTTAAAAGGGTAAAAAGAGAAAAAAACGAACACTTCCATCTCTTTTAACTTTACAAGTTTCACACAGCCTTAAAACAACAAAAACAGCAAAAAGTAAAAGGAAAGCGTTGTTTTCCAGTGGAAGAATAGGGGTGGCTTATTCACCAAAAAGAAACATAAAAAATTAAATATTTCAAGAAGAGAGGCTGGAAAAACTACATTGTTAAGTTAATTTCACAATGCTTTCACAAAATTGAGAAGGAAAAGGCAGGCTAGAAGTGTAAATTATCAAAGAGTAATGGCACGTTCAGGTTGTTTGAAAAGTTCATTAATTAAAGGAAATGTTTCTCAGTCACCCCTCTGTTTCCTTTGGAACGTTTTTATGGTCAACTTAGGAAAACTTGCTTGGTAATAAAAATTTTAAGTAATAATTTAAAATGTTTAATAGTAATAATTATAATTTGTTTGGCTTTCTTTACCTCTCAGAGTATATTTCTCCTTAAAAGGAATCATCATTACTTGTTCAAAGTAAATCAGATTTCCACTGGAAACTTTGGGGTGACTGTGTAAAACGCAAGACTTTATTCTTACACTTCTTTTCCTTTTTTAGAATGTTATAGTTTAAATTTAGTTTTCTGTATGGTAGAGCTTATTTTCTCCACTGGAAAATGGGGCTTTACCTTTGAAAATATGTGAGGGGAAGAAATGGACGAAGAAGACATACTTAACAGTGTATTTCAAAAGTTTGTTACTAACGCAAAAATCTTTAAGGACAGGGAAGTGCTACGCCACGACTATCTACCAAACAGGCTACCTCACCGAGAAGAACAGATACGACGGCTTGGGGAAACCGTGGCTCCAGTTCTTAAAGGAGCAAGGAGTTCCAACGTTTTAATCTATGGAAAAACGGGAACTGGAAAAACAGCAGTAACAAAATATGTGCTCAGCCACCTTG
>JAWBOE010000052.1:0-5629 GCA_038826755.1 Bathyarchaeia archaeon
AGAAGCAGCAATGGCACTTAACTTTATATACAAGGTCGTAAGGCATTATTACATTCAAGGCAAGAAAACATTAAGCCTCTACACGATAATGCAGTTGCAGATGATACTTCCCTTGGTTATGAAGGAAGCTGAAGCCTATGCTAACGCACTTAAGGCTTTTGCTTATGGGCAACCAATAGGTGACGGCGCCGGACCCCTGTTAGCTGCAAAACTTATGCACGGTCATGAAGTTCGAAAATTGCCAAGGGACTGCGTTGTTGCTACTGTACCTATCGAAGGTCGCACTGCTTTTGTCATAAAAGCTGAAGGGCCAGGGGGCAATGTAGGTAAACCAGGCGATGCAGTAAAAGCAATTATCGACGAAAATGGTGGACAGATCGCCATGGTAATTATGATTGATGCTGGCTTAAAACTTGAAGGTGAAGAAGTTGGCGAAGTGGCGGAGGGAGTTGGCGCAGCAATTGGTGGACCAGGAGTTGATCAGTTCAAGATTGAGGAAGCTGTTGCGCAGTATCGTATTCCAATAAACGCTGTAATAGTGAAGGAAGATATCGGTGATGCAGTATCTCCAATGCGCAAGGAGATTTCTGATGCTATAGATAAGGCTATTGAAAGGGTGAAAAACGTTATTTTAGAAAGAACTAAAGAAGGCGATAAGGTTATAATTGTTGGAGTTGGCAACACGATCGGCATTGGACAATGAGGGAAAAACAGTGACAACAAAATCAGCAGCACCAGGGGCAGTTAAAGTTTCAACTTTCGTTTTACTGATAGTTTTAATAGTTTTTGGATTATCAGTTGTAGCGTTAGGTTTGGCCGTGAACGCTTTTATCTTGGGAGAAGAAATTATAGCAGGATATCTCCTTGCGATAGGTGCAATCGCTATGGCTTTATCAGCCTATGTGCTACTTCAGTCCCGAAGACACGCAGCGAGTATTAAAATCTCGAACCCGGCGATGATGACAACAATTGAGTGTCAAAAGTGTGGTTCTAAGATTATTAGGGAATTCCAGCGTGGCGACTACGTGTTTAAGGAGCTTGACCCATGCCAGAAATGTCCTGAGTCCAAAATGATAATAACAGCGATCTACAAGGAAATTAAAGAAAAAGAGAAACCACTTCCCTTTTAAGTTAAGACTTCACAGCCGTTTTCAGTTATTAGCACTGTGTGCTCAGCTTGTGCAACAGGTTTTCTACTCTCCTCAACAAAAACTGGATAGCCCATAATGGCTTTTGACGCTTGCAGTTCCTTGAACGCTTCGTTATACCGCTCTGCAGGCACCACACCTGTTAGCCAGCGCTCGGCAAATGGCAACGTGCGAAAGTTGACTTCTATGAACTTGAGAAGCGTTTTTGCATAAGGATTCTTGGCTGCTTTGGTTTTCAACAAACGAAAAATTGTTACTTCATTGGCATCTTCTACGCGCCCAATAGCTTCAGAAACTGTTACGAAGGGTTCTATAGCGTAAACTTCACCTGCCTTGACCTTTGCAATGGAAAACTGCGCCACGTTAGGAATAGAAGTGCCTGCATGTATTAGGTATCTGCCCACCGAGTGCCCTGTCAAGTTAGAAATTGGCTTAAAACCATAACGTTTTACTTCGCTTTCAATTAAACTGCCAATTTTTGAAGTAGACATTTCTGGGCGAATGGTGTCTATAGCTGTTTTTAAAGCATGTTCCGCCGCCTTCGCCATGCCTGCGTATTCCCGATTGAAACAGACAGTGAAAGCAGTATCGGTCACGTAGCCGTCTACATGCACGCCTATATCAACTTTGACTATGGCTTTTTCAGGTATTATGTGGTTATCATTCGGCGGCGACGTGTAGTGAGCAGCAACCTCGTTTATAGAAACGTTGCAGGGAAAAGCGGGCTTACCTCCTTTCTCGTGTATGAGTGTTTCTGCCCTTTCGCACACTTGAATTATGGGCATATTTTCACGAACAAAACTGCGCAGTTCTTCTCGGGTTTCGCTGAGAATCTTGCCTGAGAGACGAAACTTTTCAAGCGTTTCTTCATCGTAAAGAGGCATTCGCTTTTTCACTTCACCTTTTATTGGCTATAGCACCCTGATTTTTAGAGGCAGACGCTTAAATGAGTGGTTCTCGGCATTATGGCTTGTAGGTTTTTGTGTCCAATATTACGAAGTTGTTGCCGCCCAGATGGTAAAGTAATGATGCGTTTTTCAAGTTGTAACTTTCTGTGAAGATGCCTTGATTAACGTAAGCAGCAACGATTTTGCCGACGAAAATTGTATGATCGCCTGTCACAAGTTTGCTGTCTACAACGCATTCAAGATGGGCTACACATTCGCGTATAGCAGGTGACTTAACTTTTTTAGCAAGCATTGGTGTCAAGTTCGCTTTCTTGAATTTGTCAATGCTCCGTCCACTAAAAGAGCCACATGCGTACACGGACTGCAGCAGTTCCAACGTGGGAATATTTATCACAAATTCACGCGATTCCTCAATTAACGTATGCAAGTGTCGTTTTGGCGAAACGCTTATGGCAACTAATGGTGGATCGTTGCTAGTCGGCATAGCCCATGCGATTGTGGTCACATTTGATTTACCTGCTTTTCCCACGCAAGAAACAAGTACAGCGTGCATCGGATGAAGGAGCCTATATGCGTAGGCCAAGTTAACATCCATTTTCTCAGGCATAGCTGATAAACCTCTAATTGTTTGTAATTAGCTATTTAATTGAATGGTGTCCATGTTCCCGCTTATTTGTTTTTCTTGTGGAATACTCTGCTGCTGGGCTATCTTGCTGTTACAGGACGACGTGAAATCCTAAGAGGAGAGTTATCGTTTGATGTGATATTCTTCTATGGTATCCTTTGCTCTTTCACGTTTCTCACGATGCGCCTCAAGAAACTTGTTAATTCTCGCTGCCAGTTCATTTTTGCATTCACCGCAGAGGATCTCGCCTGTGCGGCATTTGCGTTCTCTTTCAGCGAGTTTCCCGTCGTCTTCCTCGAAGAGGTAAAAGAAGTATTGAAAAACCGAACACACCGTGGGGTCGGCACCTGTTTTTCGTTGTTCAGCAGCGGTGCCTTTACCGCCTGTAAACGCGTTCCAGATTTTGCGTTTCACAAGGTCTGGCGAGTCCATTGTGAATATGCTGGTCTCGGGCATTGAAGCGCTCATTTTTCCGCCTGCGCCTAACCCGGGAAGAAAACGACAATGTATTTGTGCAGGTTTATAGTAACCAAGCTTTTGCGCTATGTCACGGGTAACTCGCCAGTAAGGATCTTGATCTATGGCGGCTGGTATCAATGCAGGCACATTTTCGCCTGTAAGTTTTTTGTGAATAAAACAAGGTGTGGCTTGTATTGCTGGCCAGAATACCCAGCCAATGTTAGTGCTGTCTTGAAAGCCGAAGGTTGCTTTAGCGGTCGAGTAGGTTATACGCTTTGCGACTTCTAATGTAACGTCATAAAGCAGATCCATGTCTTCTACGTCGTAAATTATGAAGGTGTTTTCAGGTTTAAATCCTAGAGCGATTAGATCCAGAGCGTTTTCGTAGGCGTAGTTGCGTGTTTCTGCGAGCGAAACATCGTCATCTATTAGGAATTTCTCGTCATCGGTCATTTGGAAATAAAGTCTAGTGTCGAAGTTCTGCTGTAGGTGTAGCGTGAAAATCCATGGAACAAGATGCCCGATATGCACTGGTCCTGATGGCCCTCTTCCTGTGTATAGGACGAACTTTGTTCCTTTTTCATAAAGCTCAAGCACTGTATCCAAGTCGCGATGAGAAAAAAATATGCGCCTCTGCAGTTGAAGGTGAAGTTTTCCTGTGTACTTTACCACTTTTGCAAGGAGTTCTTCAGTTAAGGGTTGCGTGCCGAATTCGCGTATTAGGCGGTCATAGTCAACTTTACCTTTGACCTCCCATGGTGTAACTACCATTTCGTTTACTGAATTGTTAGGCGATGTCGTCATAATCACCAGTGGTTTTTTGACAAGAGAGGACGCGCCACTCATATATTCTTTTTTCGCATTGTAACTGGTTATATCGCGTTACTTTTCTTTCCAGCGTGTTACAAATGATCCTAAGATTATGAAGATTACAGCGAGTACACCGATTATCGCCATGTTTAGGTATACCCCTTCAGGGTTCTGGTAGATCATTGCGTGCTTTAGCCCTTCAGAGAAATATGTTAACGGTATGGCTTTTGATATCATCTGCAGATAGGGCGGCATTATTTCCATTGGAAAATATGTTCCTGATAGGAACATCATTGGAAAGGCTATTGCGTTGCCAATTGCGGATGCAGCTTCCACGTCTTTTATGAAACCTGCTAAAGTCATACCTATTCCTGAAAACAGTATGGAGCCTAATAATATCAGTGAAATTGAAAGCGCGTCAAGTGCTACGTGGACATCGAAGATTATCCAGCCGAGGACGATCATTATCGCTGCTAGCATAAGGTTAAGTAATGTTTGGCTGAGAATATTTCCTATTACCCAATCCATTTTGCTTAGTGGGGTTATTGACAATCGTTTAATTATGCCTCTTCTTTTGAATTCTGTAGTTGTTGCAGTTAAAGCAATTATGCCGTTAGTCATTATAAAAGCAGCAGTTATTCCTGGCACGTAGAAATCCACGTTCTTGAACCTGGTAGTTATTACTGCAACTTCATTAAACTCAATAACGTTTTCTGCGCCAATAAGTTCGTAGTTGAATGCGCTAGTTATACTCATGATTACGTTTTTCACTATGAGTGCAGACTGATCCGCAGGATCAAGCATAATTGTCAAATATACCTTTGTATCTGGAAGTGTCGTGTTCAACTGTTGCATTTGTGATAGTCCTTGTGCGATCTCGGCTTTTTGTGCATCTGTTAAATATGGTTCGAAGTACTGTAATGTACCATAGATTATGCCTATTCTTACTTTAAGCGTACTATTGAGTAACTCGTCTTGGAAGCCTTCGGAGATTATGAGTATGCGTATGTTGCCGCCTAAGGGTCCAAGTACTTCACGAGCGTATTTTGTAGCGTTTTCATTGGCAGGTACTTCGGTTAAGCTGAAGGTGCCAGTTCTGTTTAAAGTGTTAACAAAGGCGGTTGAGAGTTCTGTTGGTTTTCCGTCAGTTGGGCTTACGTCGAGGTTTTGTACGAAAAGGCTGTACTTTGATGCGCCGCCGCCTCCTGAAAAGATGGAACTTAACACAAGTAACAGCAGCACCGGGAACAGTATGCTGAAAAAGACGCCTGAGCGGCTGCGCATCCAGTTTTTGGTTACGGCTTTGAATATTGTCAGAGCTTTCATTGTTTTAATTCGCCCTCTTCGGTTATCCGTGCTCCAGTTATTTTAAGGAAAACATCCTCTAGCGTTGGCGCTTGGATTTCAATGTCTTTGCTTACCTTCATGTCAGTTAATGTTGCCATGATTTGCCAAAACTCTTCGGAATTGTCTATTTTTACCGTTATGTCACCAGTGCCGTTCATAGTAACCTTAGCATATTTCTTCTTAAGCGAAACTGCGAGTTCCTTAGTTCCTTTAAGAATTTTAAGAACTTTTAAGCCGCCATATCGGGCGATTAGCTCCGGTGGCGAGCCGACTGCAGCGATTTTACCTTTGTTAATTATGGCTACGCGGTCAGCTAATACTTGGGCTTCTTC
>JAWBOE010000053.1:0-5564 GCA_038826755.1 Bathyarchaeia archaeon
TGGCTTATGCATTGCTTATTGAGGAGTGCTTTGGCACGGTGGTTAAGCGAGGTTTTGTGAATTATATTGCGGAAGAATTAATCTTGAGGGTTGAGATTACACCATCCATGAAGAGTTATGTTAAGCGAATTTTGGGACACATTAAACGGATAATACGGGATGAAAAGCTACCGCCCATTCGCGTTGGCAAACACAAATGCCAAGGAGGATGTGGCCACAAACAAACATGCCAACAACAATAAGCATTCTACAACCGACGATATATTGTGCAGTTCTTGTCTTTTTTCTCTATCTCTATCGGAAAAATGTAGGGTTTCAAGGTTATTTCGCCTTTTTTTAGTTTTTGCTCTGAAAACGGATTTACTGACTCGAATGTTGCTTTTTCGGTAAAGTCAGATAGCAAGAAGACTATTCCGTTTGTAGGTTTTGCCTGTTCTTTTACTGGATTAGCACAGCTGGATATATTTGGCTCGGCAAAGTTACTTTCTAAACAAGTGCAGATAGAGTCAGATGTTCCAAAGTATTGTATGTTTCTTAAAATAGCACGCACTTCTTCTGCAGTTACTTGAGGTATTTCAATATATATTGTTATGGGGCCACTGTAGAGTATGTATTCGCGTATGCCAAATGTTGATTCAAAGCTTTCTGTAAGCGTTCCCCATGGTGTTTGGATTTTTCCTTCTTTCCCTTTTCTTTTTTGTTTGAGGCGTTTCATGAAAGCTTTGAAGAAAACTATTTTTTCAGGCAATTCTGTGGTGATATTTGCTGATTTTAGTTGCTCGAATAGTTTTTTGCCTTTTTCGATGTTGCCAGTTCGATTTATTGCTGTAGCTACAATCGCGAGTTTTATTGTGGAAGGGCTTGGTGCAGGGGCACAGAGAGCATAGCTAGATGAAAAATAGGGTATTCTATAGGAGAATGCGCTTGCGAATAGGTATTTGGCGCCTAGCCACACCATTGGTTATGGTGCCCCAAGTTTGTATGGCAGTGCACTTTTGAGATTATCGATTTCTTGCATGAATGAGGCTAAACTGGAAAATTCTTGCACGTTTTGTTGTCCTATTATTGTTTTCATCTGTTGGATATATCCATCTGCCAAGGGGCTTATGACTGGAACCGGCGCGGCGTTCTTTTTTATCGCTATTGCACCTTGGAATTCTCCGAAATGCGGCAAGCGTGTTGTTGTCATGGCACCTTCGAGACGCGCGATCATTGCTTTGTAAGCTTCTAGCACGAGTTCGTAGCGGTTTTTTCGAGCACCATCATCAATTGAGTATGTATAGTCAATTTCGTTTAAGCCAATGCGCCATGGCTGAAAAACAGACACAAATGCGTAAACCCCTGACCTTGTGGGTCTATTATAGATCATCTGCTCACTGACTCCGGCTTCAGCACCTTCTTCCCGTTCTTTTTCACCAGCAGCAACCCGAGTATGCACATGAATATCTCGATAGAACTGATTTGGTAAAGCAATAGCCCAGCCAAATTCCACCGTCGATTTACGACTGAGAGTTGGCTTTTGCACCAAGAAACCATGCAAATCGCATATCGCACATTTCAAAGCCTCGTTTAGAGCAGATTTGGCCTCTTTTAGCTCTGTTACTGCTTTATTGCCATCTGCTTTCATTGGACTGAGAATCTGACATGCTGGACAAAGGGACACTTTATTTTCCTTTGCAATTTGCCATAAGGCTTCTGTGTGTATGTGTTTTAGCATTTCTCCGCTTATGCCGTCGGTTTTCTCGCCATTAGCTAAGACTATTGTTCGTGGTTCCGTAACGTTGCCCACTGTGCCTTCATTGTTCAAAGAATGCGCATCTATTCGAATCCTGCCAACTAAACTTATTTCGTAGATTGTTTCATTCATTGTCCTTTTTCTCCCTTTTCTGAATAAACAAGAGCGTGAGACATTATCGCAGCGCAAACAACGCGGACACCGTATTCTTGCGCTAATTTTACAACTTCGTCCAAATCTTTTTCGCTTGGTTTAAAGGAACTTCTGCCAGGATGTTCCCGTTCCCATCTTCGAGCGCATGCATCAAATCGTCTTAAGAACTTTTTTAAAACGATGATAAACTGTTCTTCTTTTTCTACATAATCCAATTCGACAAGTGATGCATAGTCCTCGCATCCGCCATAATCTCTTTTTCCGATAGCTATTCTTAAAGCCGTTCCAAAGTGTTCTATTGCCGAATTTGCGTATAGCTCATGCAACTTCGACATACTTTAACAACTCCCCTAATTGAGTCTTGTCCCACGGGTATAATTCTCCTTTAACTTGACCACGTATATATAAGCTTTCAAATGTTCGAAAATTCGTTAAAGTTGGGCGCAGCAAGAAATTTGTTAAGGCGAACGTAACAGACTGCTTGACTCCATTAACCTTAGATGAGAGAGGAAACATTTTTTCAATACGACTCAAGGCGGCTATCCCAGTAGGAGTACTCGCAAGTTTTTCGAGTATACCGAGCCCGTATCTTCCCCCACCGGCAGGTTTAGGTTGCTGCCCTGTTTTCTGCATAACATTAAAAATTACGCTGTCATACCGGATGGTATGAGATAGACGCTTTTCAGCTATAAGTAAAGCAATTTTTATGGCATAATGAACAAGAGCAGTGTTAGGTGACAGCGGACATATTCTTTCATCTAAATCTTTTTGAATAGCCCTATGAGAACCCAAAAGAATGCTCGACGGATTAGGAGTCATAAAAAGAATAAACGATTCTGTTTCTTTCCAAACGCTTGCCCAAGCTGCTCCAATACACGTAACTGCCCATGAATAACAATCCATCTCAAGCTGCGTTCCATCGTGATAAACATCTCTTTTTGATTCACGATAACCTTTTGCACATGCTATATCTAAGGTTTGGTAGAGTGTTTTGCCATCTTTTATGTCTCCACTAATCTCAGGCATAAAAGTTGGATCTCGGTGAATTGATAAAATCTGGGAAAACTTTTCAGTAACAATTTTTTCTACCTCTTTTTTTGGCGGGTCTTTCTTAGAATCCTTTCGTTCTTTGTATGTCCTAAAGATCAAGCTCCATTCTTTTCTATCCACAAATAATGATGGGTCAGGCCCATTTGGTATAGATCCATTTACTTCTATAAAATACGCATATCCTTGATCTTTAATTGTTACCTCCGTGTCTTCTTCACTTAACCCGCTAACAAGAAACGCGAGACCATAAACCCTATAAGTATCGAGCATCTCAAAAGAAGACTTGTTTACAATGAATTTCGTTATACACATACAACCATTAGTTATACTACTTTTTTTATAAAATTTATGCTGTGGATCAAACAGCAAAAGACTCCCGGTCACACATTCTCGTAAGTCTAGATGCGATACAATATATAGCATATTGCTTTTTGCGTTCAATATCGGGAAAAGGTATATCAAGCTTAGTTTCATACGGAATTTCAGTGATAATGTTTTTAGAAATTTCTGTCGGAAGGTCATATTTCTTAATTACTTTTAGCAAAACTCTTTCATAGATGCCTTTCCATCCTAAGTTATATCTTGGAACTTCGCTAGCGCGAGTGTGATGATGATGAGCTACGGCAAGTTCAAATGCAGTGGTAAAGTGCTGGTTTCCTATCAGTTCATAAAAGAGTTTCCGTACAGCATAGGCAGCGACGGCAGCGTGAGGTATCGTCTTTGGCTTTTCAGGAATATGTGCTAGTGGGACAGAATCTTTTCCATATACTCCTATTTCTCGCTGCCATTCAATATTCAATTTACCAAGATCATGAATTGCTAGACACAGAGCAATTAATCCTTCAGTTTTACGCAAATCATTGTTAAGCACTTTCGCTAGTAACCTTAAAGAGTGCAACTCACCCCTTTTTATTTTATCAAAGGCTTTCAAACAATTCTCTACATGCTGCTCCCAAGATTCCTGAGGATATTCATATGCCATGTTTTGAAGAGGATCGTGAGTTTGGATTTTGAGATTTTCACCTTTTGAACCGAGGATAAGACCTAATTCAGGAGAGTATTCCGCACACTCTGGGTGTATCACGTAGAATTCATAAGGATATAATTTATTAGCCTTTTTTACATGTAATTCATACTTTCCATACTCGCTATGCCCAAATTCAATATGCCATATTTTTGGCAAAAATTTCTTAAGAACGCCCACATGAACATTAATCCAAGGCATATTCAACATTTCTTTATAAGATAATTTAGATGGATCTTCATGTATTGTCAAGTTTGCACTAAACACTTCCCGTACAGTCTGCTCTACTGCACGTCTATCGCCTTTAAAAGCAGCATTCCCAAGAGCGAACCGCAAATTGCGTCTTAGATTTTCATCTTGCAAAATTTTTTCAAATTCATTACTTAAAAGTTCATTAACAAAGGCAATTTCCTCATTCCAGCCTATTTTTTCACCATCTAACTTGCTACATATGTAATCTTTGCAATTTTTTATTTCGTTTTCTTCATAAGGTGCTGAGCGTTCAACATCAAAAACTTCAACTCTACCTTGACCACCTTTACGGGCACATCTCCCAATTCTTTGAACAAGCGCATCAGGAGGCGCCAATTCCGTCAACAACAAATCACATGAAATGTCTAACCCAACTTCACATACTTGCGTTGTGACAACGCATGTTTTTTCATCTTGCTTTTCTATAGAAGCTTTCATCATTTGTTCTATACGTGCTCTATCGTCTTCCAGAAATCGTGAATGCAGCAAAAAAACTTTAAAATGCGCCAAACTTAATTCTTTTTTGATGCATTGGAAAAGCACTTGTGCGCGATCAACAGTATTGCACACCACGATTATTCGATTAAACGATTTGGCTGAATTTATAATGTCTTTTGCCTCAAGAATCTTGCCCCGCCAATACAATGCGACTTGTCTATTATGACGATTTGGCACATCATCATCGCTTGCCTTGACGATTTTTACTTTATCAGCAAATTTTTTGTTATTTTCAAACCAGTCAATAAAGGAATCAGGCAACGTAGCGGACATAACAATGAAAGGTAAGCCTAAATTCACTACATGCTCAATTAGAACGATGGCACTTTGCAAACCTAAACGGTGATCGTAAACATGAACCTCATCAAAGCACAAAAATGAAGAAACCACAGCGCCCGCAGGAATATTCCCTTGGTGAACTGGAAGACTCAGCGGAGTGCAACAATACGCGCCCACTGTTTGATCTATTGTTGCCACAACAATTTCGCTTCTTAAAAAAGGATCCATGGAATTTGCACCATGTTGAGGTGAAACTGTCAAAGGAGAGCCCAACTTCTTGATGCCTCTGTTGATACGATAACATACGTCTTCAACTAAAGCCCTTGTAGGCAATGAGTAGATCAGTCTAAATGGAAAATCCTCTGCTTTGCTCATGGCTAACAAAGATATATAGCAAGCTTCTGTTTTTCCTGAACCACAAGGAGCACGCAAAACAACCGATTTTCCATCAGCGATGCTTTTTACAGTTTCTAATTGATGCGGATACGGTTGTCCTCCTTCCAGTGCTACCTTAAATATTTCTTCTACCGAGAAACTATCAGCAAATCTATTCAATCACCAATCCCTACTCTT
>JAWBOE010000054.1:0-5398 GCA_038826755.1 Bathyarchaeia archaeon
TTTTGGCCGCGAAGAAGCAAAATAGTTTCACGCGGATAAAGCCGCCGTGCACCTTCAAAAATCGTCTCTAACACCGCCCAGCTCATCGATACGGCTACGATTTTACCCATAAAATCTCCATTTACCATGCGGCATCTAATTACTTTTTCTTGCCTAACACCGTTTACTAACGGAAAACAGAAATAAACAAGAACCCTAATTTAAACAGACAAAGCCGGGATGGCAGAGTGGATAACGCGCGGGCCTTGAGAGCCCGTGGACCCTTCGGGTCCGCATGGGTTCGAATCCCATTCCCGGCGCCTACATTTTGGATACAACACTCTCCCGTCACCTTTTAATATTCAGAAACTTCCCCCCTATATGGAAAAAATTGAGCGACATATACGATTACCCACAGCGGATACAACGCTACAAACGCTCAATAGCAACATTCGGCGAAAACGGCGAATTGGCGCTACGCTTCCTAGACCATATCACCAGCCAAGGCCTAAGCCAAGCACGCATAAGCAAGATCGCCAGCCACATCCCCATGTTGCTACGGCTAATAGACTTCAAACTCGCAGATGCAAATCGCGCAGAAGTGGAACGCTTAGCCGCATCTATAATGCGAACCGAGGTGGCGCGAATAGAAAAGGCAGGATAAGCCACCTATAATTTTCTTTTACGGATCCATCATATATGAACAAAGAAGCAGATTTTTCATATTACACATTTTTTATCGTGCACTGTTGCTTTGTTGGATGATTTTAAGAGCATTATCAACAATAATAAACCTGACCATAAATTACTTTCAAATAATAGATGGAAGCATATTTCCGATTATGTGTTATTCCTTAAAAGATGAAATTGCTACAGTTTCCAATATATTTTTCCTCTAATTTTAGGAGTTTGTTAAAAACCATATTCTAAAAAAGTAAACAAGAGACCGACTATTAATAAATTTTAAAAGTAACTCACTCGGTCTTCTGATTATTTGAAAATAAAAAATAGAGATAAATGGGGTATTTATGGTTAGTTCGATTATCGCTTTTTGAACAGAGCAATTAGGCTTATAGCCAGCGTTACGATAACAACTACAAGTATGCCGTATAGCAGTGCTGTGTTGTCTGATGGCATGGGAGCTGGCCCTTGTGGTGACGCTGATTCGGTTGCTTCTGTCTTGGTCATGCTGAGTGCGGTGATGGCGTATGAGCTCCAATAAGAGTTGTTTCCGTCGAACGTGGCTATGATTGTGTATTCGCCTTCTATCTCCGGCGTCCATGTGAACTTATATAGACCATTGCTGTCGGTAGTTACTGAGCCTATTTCGTAGCAGTTATTATTTGGATCGATAACACTTAATCTTACTGTAACCCCTTTGGGGCTTGGCGGATTATTCAGCAATGTAGCGTTCTGCATGTAAAGGTAGTCCATAAACTCGCTCATGTCTTCATCTGCAACAGCGGGTACACCATTCGGAAATCGAACTTTAGCTTCATAGCTTTCTGTAGCAGGAGACACATCGATCACTGAACCCTCAATCAACACACTCGAGCATAATGGAGCGATCTTAGGCGAGATCATCACCGTAGTTTTGGTTGGGCCTTTTCCCAATACGTATAGTTTTCCGTCGTAATTTCCTTGACCTAATAAGTAGCCATTAGAGGCAGCGCTGGGGAAAATTCCGCCGTTTAAGGTCCATTGTATTACTCCGGTAGTTGCATTAAGGCAAACAAGCATTGCAAACCTAGGGATAGGGTTGATTTGATAAGACAACGAATAACCTGCGTATGCGTAGAGATTACCGCCTACCAACACTACACCATGATAGAAAGGCACGACGTTATGAATAAACTCAGTTGAAGGTATAGGTTCACTGCGCCATATTTCTTTGCCATTTGCCAAATTAAAAGCCTTAATTGCACCATCAGGGAAAAGAACATACATATTATTGTTATCGTTAGTAATTGATCCATAAACGTTCCATGTTGTCGCCCAAGGAGAGTCTGAGAAACTTTGGCTTTCCCATCGCAAGGAACCTGTATCCATAGAATAACATTTGAATGTTGCGTCTCTTGTATTATAGACGATGAAGACATCGACGCCGTAAAGTGCATATTGCGAGTTTCGCATAGATGGATAATCAATTGTAAAGTTCCAAAGTAACGTTCCGTCCTTTGAGTTGTAACACCAATATTGATTCACCGTGTTTAATACTATTTTGGAAGCGTCTTTAGTCATTCCCAATAAACTCGGTGCAAACAAACCTACAGGGGGACCAAGCAACGTTTGTGGTAAAGGCACTGTCCATTGGAAGCCAGTAGGCCAATTGTCGCCGACAACTTTTGACATATTCCACATGTATAGTCTTCCTCCTGATATTCCATAAGCAAGCTCGGTGCCATCTACAAGCATGAAACCCGTAGTGGTGGCGTTAGCGATTGATCGAACAAGCGCTCCAGTAAATGGATCATAGTAGTTCCATCTACCTGCGGCTGCACCGAAGAGATATATTCTTGGCATAGCACCGAAAGAACTTGCAAGAACAACCGATGGGTCGAGAGTTGCTTGCGCAAATGGATTTCCTGGTAGGCGAATGCCTATGGAAATTGATCCATTAGCTCGATAGATTTCGCTTCCAGTTACCAAATCAAAGCACGCAAACTGGTTAGCATCTGGAAAATTGACAAACACTTTTCCTGCGATGACTACTTGACTGCGCCCTCTAACAGTTATACTGTGGTAGCTAAGGCTCCCATATTCTCCGCCTATTAATCCTCCTGCTTTAATCGGTTTAGACCAAAGTATGTGAGCAGTTGCTGGTCCTGAACCATAAGGCTGCCACAATTTACTTGTCGCACCTAGGAATAAAGGGGACCAAGCGGCGGCACCGCTGTCTCCTTGTAGCCAGTCGCCCGAGATTTGGCTCCATTCTCTGTTGTTGCTACTTATCGGATAGCTCCAGAAAACATTATCGTTCGGAAGAGGCGACCATGGATACCCATTAAGTAACCCTGCATTGACCGGCTCAGCCTGCACTTTAAAGTAAGCCCGATTGCTAATACACGCTGAATAAATCACGGTTCCCGTGGAATCAGTTATGTTCTGCTCAGGCATCCTAAAGTATACGCTCCAATTACCCACCATATCAGGCTTGTAATAGAAGTATATTCCACCAATCGCCTGCGTCTGCCCTGGCGCGTAAACGCCCGTAGCGTCCGTTGGCTTGAACGTATGTTCTGTTCCATCAGGTTTAACGAAAGTCACCGTAATATCCCTGAAGCCTCCATAATATGGTCTGTAAAGATAATTTGTAGGCAATGGAAAAACCCAGAGGTTCACTGTTGCCTCCTGGCCGACGCCAATTAGCGTTGGCGCTATACTGATGTAGCCCGTAGTTTTAACGGGTTGAGGAACACCAACTTGAGCTGGAACAGTGACTACAAAAGATAGCAGAGCCAACATCAGAATCAACGAAAAAACACCTATCGCCCTTTTAACTACTTGATTAACCACATAGCACACCTTCTTTTATCTCAAGATCTTTGTTTGGGCTGAATTAAAAATTCGCTTGCTATTTAAAAAAAATTTGTAAGTAAATATTTTACTTACACTTAAAAAAGTTTATCGATTAGTTTACAATAAATAAACAATATAGGGCGCTGTCATGTTTATTGAAGGTTCTGAAGAAATTGAACTTCTTAAAAGCTTAGGGTTAACATCAAGCGAAGCAAAGATTATAGTAACACTTTGGCGATTAGGCGTAGCTTCAGCTAACCAGATTGCGCAAGTTTCAGGAGTAGCCAGAGAAGCTATATATCAAATAATGCCGAAACTTCAAGAGAAATCATTAATTGAGGAAGTAATAACTATACCCAAAAAGTTCAAAGCGCTTCCAATACATGAAGTATATGCAATTTTACTTCATCGCAAATATAAAGAAAACCAAGAATTATGCAAAAAAGTTTCGAACCTCATCCGTAAGAGGCGCAAAGGGGATTCACTAGCATATAATGGCTACCATGAAATTGTTTTGGTGCCTACAGGAGGAAACGAGCATTTTAGAATTACTCAACAATACGAAAAAGTGCAGAAAAGCGTAGACTTAACTTTCACAGCTGGAAAATTTATTCAATGGTCACAGTATTACGCGGAGTGGAGTTTAAAAGAAATAGCAAAGCGAAACGTGAAAATGCAAATAGTAACAGAACCAATAGTAATGGAGCATAAAGAAATTAACTCAGAAATCTTCGGAACATTTAGGCTATTCCAAAAAATGTTGATTTAAAATTTTCAGAAAGCCCAATCAGCGTTGAACTAATGATATTTGACCGGCAAACAATTTTTATTTCAATAAAAAATGTAAAGAATATAAATCGTATGTGCTGGTTATTTACAAACAACCAAGTTATTAAAGAGTTGGCAACAAACTACTTCGATGCAATATGGCAGAACGCAAAAGCAACTAATATCCTGCAAAATTATAAAACCTAACGAACTCAAATTACAAAGCATTATATAAAATGGAATAATATAAGTTCAAAATATATAGCTACGGCCCAACATTTTGCAGAATAATTTAAGATTAACAAAAAGCTTTAGCCGGAATAAAAATCATTCATATCGATACCATGTTATGCCAATGAACGATGTGCACTAGCTTTATTTTTGTGCGCTTTACAAATTAATGTGTGATGGAGTCAATCAAAGCTTGTTCTTAGTATAGAATGCCTCATTTTAGTTTTCTTATGAGTAAGGCAAAAGTGGTCACGCTAAAAATGTGGAGACAACTTTCAAGCACCAATATCACTAATAAAATACGCCCGTTTAAAAGCAATCCCTCATGATTTTAAGGTTCAACGAATGAATTGGAGTTGATTTATCACAGGATCGATGAAGTTAAAGACTATTTGTGGATAGAGACCGAGGATTATTATGGCAGTTGCAAGGACGAAGATAGGAATAAGCAGCTTTCGTGGTTCTTTAATTATGGGCTCGTCTTTTGGGTTTCTTGCGTACATGTAATTCACGAGTCGGAGTAGATATGCTACTTGGAGGACGCTTGTTAAGACTCCTATGACTGCTAACCAGCTCATGTTTGCTTCTATTGCGGCGGTGAAAACTAAGTATTTAGCCATGAAGCCACCGAAAGGCGGAACCCCTGCGAAAGAGAGGCAAGCTACTAGTAGGGTCAAGCTTAGAAGCGGCATTTTCCTGCCTAATCCAGAAAAGTCTTCTATTGTTTTGAAACCATAGTGGTTAGCTATGCCTACTGCCATAAAGGATAGCGCTGTGGTGATTCCGCCGATTAGGAAGAAGTAGAGGTTCCCAGTCAGCCCCAGCGCTGTTACACTTGTTATGCCAATAAGGTTGTAGCCGACGTCGGCCACGCAGATGTTGGCTATTAAGCGTTTTACGT
>JAWBOE010000055.1:0-5156 GCA_038826755.1 Bathyarchaeia archaeon
CCTACATTGTTTCGGTGACGGCGGAAACGTCTTCGTAGACCCTCAGAGCGGCACTGTAAAGCATTCGGTTATGGATTATACTTTAGGAGAGTTTGATTTGCCCTACCGAGTTACAATCACTGAGCAGTTAGGTGATGATTTTCCTGATTCAGGCGCTAAATTCTCTGATTTAGCTGGGCAAGTTGAGATTTGTTTGCCTTCAGGTTATGATAGTTATGGAAACCCAGTCTATGATGGAGAGGATGAATGGAGTTTTGCAAAGCTTGATATGAAATTGCCCTATGGAACAAAAATCAGAACATCAGAAAGGAGTTCAGCTATACTTTCTTTTGGAGACATGACTACTTTTGTTCTAAAAGAAGACACGACGATAATACTTGGAAAGGCCACCCCAGATGCTGATAACATGCTTAAACTGCTTAGCGGGCAATTATGGTCGAATATGAAGAAAATGGTAATTGAGGGACAGATGGACATTGAGATGGGTCAAGCAGTTGCTGGAATTAAAGGCACTACTTTTGTTCTTGAAGAGAAAAATGAACAATCAACAATCAAAGTTATCGAAGGAACAGTGGAATTTAAGAGCAAAACTTCTGGCGCAAGCATAATTGTAGGGGAGGGAGAGAAGGTTACTGCGACAAGCCAAGGCTTGGGCAGCAAAACCTCTTTTGATGTGCAAGCAGAGGTTGAAAGTTGGAAGGATTATCTGCCCGATAAACAAAGCGAGGGGTTAGCTGGAGGCATTTTTGGTTTCTTGCTAAATAGTCCATTCTTAATAATTGCTTTAGTTATCTTTCTTGCTATTTGTGTTTTAGGTATTGTTGTTTATCTTCGAAAGAAGAGGTAAATCCGCTTTTTGCATGCGAGTTAAATAATCTAATACCTATAGTAGGACAAATATAGACTCCATGTAGTATTTTCTTTTTTGGACGATAAGTTTCAAGATCCATGTATAATTTTAGCGTAAAAGCTCTTTCGCGTTTACTCTAATCTTTATTCGATTGATTCTCCAAAGTCTTGTGGAGTGCTAATACTATGTTTCATCTTTTTCATTTGAAACAACGTTTAACAAGGCGAGCAATATTTGTGCTGTTTGTGTGTCTGTGGCTTTTTCGAGTTTGTCTTGCAGGGTGTTTTCTTTGAGTAGCATGGCGAGGTAGGCTTTATGTTTTAGCTCGTACGATGTCTGGGCTTTCGTTTTTTCTTGGGTTGTTTTGGTTTCTTTGATGTAGCCAGCTTCTTGCAGCTCGTGCAGGCGTTTAGTTAGGCTTGCTTAGTAGTTTTTCAAGGTTCGGGTATCTGGTTACTTGTTTGAGGAGTTACTTTATGGTTGGGGCCTTTCTTTGGCGAGAATATCGAAGATGGCGGTGTTGGCTCTGGCTGCTCTGTCCTTGAACACCGCGAGTTCGGTGCCTTTCTTTTTGGTTTTCGCCAAAGTTTCTTTAGCTCCGCTAAGCTGGTTTGTCTGGGTGAAAGGAAAACAAAGGGGCTGGAACTAGCTTATTACACTTTTTGAGGCTTCAAAGGGCTGTTTTATTCGAGGCGAAATTTTTTCTGAAGACCATATTTATGCAAAATTTTGGGTTTCATGGAATGTTCGGCTGAGAGGCGGTTTTTGCCGGGTTTTGCCGAGGGGGTTGTAGGGCTAGAAACGTTTTACCGAGCACATTTTCACAGTTTCAAGCGCTGAGAAAAGGCTGAAGTTGAAATTGTGGCGGGCGATTAGAACTCGTTGAGAAAAGTGCGCGAGTTATTTCTTCGTTTAAGCATGGCTATTATAATAATGGTTGCGATAGTTGCAACCGTAACGTAGATGAGTTCCCCTAGATAATCTGTTGTCTGCGGTTGCTTTGAGGCCTCAGTTGAAGGCGAAGCTGATGGATTTAGGTCATTGAAAGGAGACGTAGTTGGGGTTGGAGTTAACGAAGGTGTTAAGGCAGGAGTCGGAATTGGGTCATTTGGGTAAATCAGTTTGCTGTAAGCTTTTTTATTCTCATCAGTTAGCTCATCATCATAAATTATGTCCAGTTTTGGTCCATAAATTTCCAAAAGTAGGTTTACGCTATTGTAGAGATTAGTTGAAGTTTGTGTGTCTTTCCATTTACCCCAAATCTTGTCTTCGGGGTTGCGAAAGCTGAATCCATAATCCTTGGGGAGAACGAAGGCAACTCTTTCGTTGATTGGATTGCTTCGAGGAGTAGATTTGGCATACTGCCAAAACTGCTTTAAGGCTTGCAAATGCTCTGGCTTCAAAATGGAATTTTGGTGATTAGCGTCTGCATCATAGACTACGATGTATTTTGCGCCGTTGTTGTATGCGAGGATTAAGTCGTTGTAGAGTTCTGCTCCAGATTCAATGTAAGGAGGAACGTTATATTTCCAAGTTATTATAACACCCCAGTCTTTGTTCTGCATTGCAGCTGCACCTCTGCAGAGTGCTATGTTCAGTTGTTTGCTACAATTCGAACCGAGCTGCGCAAGGACCACATCAAAACCTGCCTTGTAGTCGAACCAATAGAGCGCATAATCTGTTGTGAAAAAAGGAAGCTTGAATCCTGCACCTAAAGGTTTCAACTTGCCGCTGAGACCAGTAACATATCGATTTGCCGCATCATGGTAGTCACTTGCGTCTTTCACAGCAGCCCAACCCTGGAATCTGTATGGTGAATTATCGGTGTACTGGTCAACTGTTCTTCCACCGCATTCATCATCTGGATACGTTCCCAAGAAAAGATCCCCAAAAACTTCGCGCGCGTAGGCATCATTATATCCTAAACCAGACCAATATTGTATGTAAGATAACCCTTTGTCGCAGGCAAGCCATGTCAGATCGCTTAGTGACGATGCCCCGAATACTATAAGATTCGTGTATGGAGCTGTTTCTTCAATTATTTTTATCGCTTCAATGCTGTTTGAGTGCGCCAAATCAACGCCTACAAAGAGATCGCGCGTTAAGGATAGCGGAGGTTCTGGAGTACCCTCTGATGGCGTTGGAATTACGGGTGTTCCATCATTTTGATACACAATTGTTAGATGCAATGCTTTGACATATCTTGGAGACATTGCATAGTAGATTTTGAGTTTCGCATAGTTCCCTTTGTCTGTTTTAGCAATAAGGACCACTCCATCGAAAGAGGAGCTCCCATAATGGGATGAATTCATCGGATTTGAAGATAGCTCGTAAACAGAGCAATCTAAAACGGAATCTAAGTTAATGACGCCTAAATTTGCGAATTGGGCTCCGTTTTGCGGGATCAGCGATTCGCTTCCCCATTCGGATAGTTGAAAATATATATCCGCGCCAATTGAAGTCATTTGACCAGAGTCAACGTCAAAATACTGATTCATTTCGAGATATCCTGTCATCTTGATTACTTTGCCCGTTGCGATATCTAAATTTCCAATGATATATGCGAAAATAAGCAGACTCATGACAATCGAAAACAGTAGCTTTTTCAATCCTACTCTGCTCAATCTTATCAATCTTCCAACTTATGGTTAGTTAAAATCATGTATAATTGTAAATTTTATTTTTTTTAAATTCTTGTGCTTGTAACTTTTGATTTTTGTTATATTTGTTGAGTAACTCGCTTACAGCATCTTCGTAGTCCTAATATTTCCTGATTCAGCGGTAAGTTGCCCGATTATTCGTGTGAATTTGGCGTGTACACGTTGTTTCTGAAACTGCCATGCTACGTTCCTTCCAGAACCAAACATTCCTTGTGGAGCTTGTCATAGACTTCTCTACGCATTGTCCGCAGAATATTGCTGAATCTGCTTGGAAAAGGCGAGAACCACAGCACTCTAACCCGTCTGGTTGCAAACCTATCAGAACCATAAAAATCAGAAGCAAACAGCCAAGAAAACCTGCAATTGCGCCATACCACCAAACATCAGAGTCACCAGGCTTGAAAAACCACAATGTTGCTGTAACTAAGGCTGATAAGCTGAGCAGCAAGAACACTAAACTCCGCTTTTTCGTTAACGTGCTCTTTGTTGCTAGAGTGCGCTACACCAGCTCAGCAAAGCCCTAAAAATTGAGCTACTGAAAGAAATCCGAGGAGAAACACGTGGAGCAGCAATACAATAAAAAGTATAAATGTAACCCTAGAGCATCGACTTTCCCGGGCTACCATTGTCTAGGCGCGGATTTATACTATTTTTAGGCTGGTTTTCGTGGATTTCTTTGAGCATTTGCTGTTTTAGAGCGGTGGTTAGTTGAACTAGCTGCTGGTTTTCGAGTTGGCTGTTGTCGATGATTGTGCGGTTGGGTCTTGTGAGGGCGTCTTTTGTTAGGATTTCTTCGGGGTTTAGTCCCCATGCGCGTATGATTTCTTTTAGTGCGTCGATTTTGCTGAGTCGGGTTTTGGGTTTTATGCTTAGGCCTGATGCGAGGTAGATGCCTCTTAGGTACTCGGTGCCTTTCATTTTGATGTCGTGGTAGGTGCTTATGGTGTGGCCCATCATGTACTCGATGTAGTCGCGGTCCACGCCAAGGTCGTCATCTGCGTGCGGAAGAACCTGTGGAAAAATAATTTTTAAACGTATTTAGTAGATATACGCCTCTATAAGTCTGCGCTATGGCATTATGCACTATCAGCTGATACAGATCAAGTAGCGCAGCGTATCTAGTTTTGGTGCCGTTCCAAGTAGCGTAGTCTACTGTGACGCAGTACTCGCTTTTCGTGCTGGAAGTAATTCTGGTGATCTAAGCGTGCGCTACAATTAAAACTATTGGAGCTTTCGTCTAATGTGTCTGACTCCTTATAGTCTCTTTTTTCTTCTTTAAAGCCCAAAGTGTTATTCCAGCTGCTAATGCGGCCAAGACCACTGCGATAACAATTATTGCCATGGAGGGAAATTCCACCTGTACGATGTCACTCAAACCAGCAGCTGTTGCAGTCACACTTTGGCCAACCATGATATCGACTGAAGCACCATTAGTTTTAGAAGTGAATGTGACCACACCTTCGTGAACGGTCAATTTGGATTCGGAGCCTGTTTCTGAAACCGTGAAAACGGTGCCCTTAATTGTCGCCACCGCTTGAGACATATCCACCTGAAGCGTTGCACCTTCGGGCAGGTTTCTCACCGTAGCCGTAAATTCTCCTCGGGTAAGCTGAAGTTTCTGACTATTCGCAGTCGAAGCCTGGATT